>CASBRB010000085.1 GCA_949127975.1 Oscillatoriales cyanobacterium PMM_0019
AGCCTTGAGCGGAAGCAGGCAAGATAAGAGTAAAACTCCTGCCGCTAGAATGGTTTTTTTCATGGTTATATGGTTTCCTGGTATTTTTTCGCTAGTTCTTAACCTTATAGCTTGGCTTTGCCAGGAGAGTAGGGGGCGTCGCCACGCACCCTACAGCTTAGGGCAGCACTACTGCCTACCCTATAAGTAATGGAGATTAGCTGTTCATTTTTCCTATCCATTACAACGCTATCCGGACTTATTGGGTAACAGAATTTGATGGTGAGGCTTCTGGTGTCGGTGATGGGCTCTTTTGATTTTTGAGTAATAGAGCATCTTTTGCCGATACACCTTCACCCTGGGAGCCAAAATACCACAAGGCAGCCGCAACTTCAGCACGGGTTACTGGTTTTTGAGGCTGTAACAGCGTAGTATAGCCAAAAACGCGACGAATATTTGACTGATCTCCATTTTGGTAATCCGCCAACACTGCCCGCAACGCTTTGGGATTAATCCGAGAAGTATCCTCAAAGCCCCAACTTTGTTTTACTGCTTCTAGTGAGGCAGATGGCAAAGTTCGACGAGTATCCAACGGCACTTTCCACAAAATTAGATTTTCCCGCGTTAGGGGGGCATCAGGCTTAAATAGAACTGCTGTTGAGTCCCCACTCAAGGGGCTAGGAATTAACCCTGCCTCTGCTAAACCTTGAATTACTGGAAAATCTCGATCGCTGCGAGGAATATCTGGGTAAGCAGGTTGAGCGTCTGGCGACGCCAACCGAATTTGTTTGCCAGGATCGTTGGCATACATCTGATTATTAGCAGCAAGCAGCCAGCGAAGGTATAGGCGGCGACTGATGATTTTACTGGGATCGAATTGGTTACTCTTTGAAGCAGCTTTGTCAGGCGTCAACACTCCCAAGGCGGCTAAATCTTCAATATATGGACGTAATTGTGCTGGTGCTTTGTTGAGGTCGTTGAAAACAGAAGCACTACTCAAATTATCCTGTGTTGGGGTACTTGGTGTCGCAGTTGGCTGACTGCTTACGTCATTGCGGCTGTAATCGATAATAAATTTTGTGCCCTTTTGTGTGGTTTCAGGGGCAACTGTCGGACTAGGAGAGGATGTTTGGGCGCTGGTGTCGGTAGGGGAGTTGATTGACAGGGTAACTTGCAGGTTATTCCGACGCGCTATTAAATTGCCAGCATTATCATTAGTAGGCTGACTTACAATCTGCCAACCGTTGGTGGTAAATGCTTTCTGGTAAAAACTCTGGACTAAGTTACTAGCGTCGGCAGTCGTCCAAATGGTTTGCTCCCCTTGAGTGTCTGGCTTAACCTCTTGCAGTTGAGCGTTGGGATAAATCAGGCTCTTATCTGGAAAGTCTGCTGGCAGTTTGGCTAGCGTCGGGTTCTGAGTGGTTTTTTGAGTTGATGCGCCAAAAGTAACTGGGTTATCCTTTAGATTAGGATCTGCCGCTAAAGAGCCCTCTAGCCCCTTACTGTTATAAGGGTTGGCGCAAGAAGTCAATGATAGCAGTAAAGCGGCTATACTGGTAAAAATTATAGTAGGACGTTTGTTAAGTTGCACAGGGAACTTGAGAACGAGGTATATAGTTCTAGGCTAGCGCACCCTCGGCTATTTAATATTTGCCTATACTTTTGCAAACTATGAGAAACTAGAAATTTGGAACTTCTACATAGCTTTTATGGAATCTAAGGAAAAAAATTTAGCAACGACGAAGATTTCTGTACCTGAGGGTGAAACCACGGCTAAAACTCCCCTGTTGGTGCGGATATGGCGATCGGGGGGAGAAAATCTCCAGATACTAATAATTGCCTTGGTTTTGGCGCTGTTAATCCGCACCTTTGTGGCGGAGCCTCGGTATATTCCTTCAGGTTCGATGCTGCCGACTTTGCAGGTGGGCGATCGCTTGGTGGTGGAAAAAATCTCTTACCTTTTTCGGATGCCTGCAACTGGTGATATTATTGTCTTCAATCCGCCACCACAGTTGCTGGAACAAGGTTACACCAAAGACCAAGCTTTTATCAAAAGAGTGATTGCTGCACCAGGTCAAACGGTGAAAATTGATAATAACGCAGTTGTTTTAAATGACACCCCTCTAAAGGAAGATTATATAGCACAACCACCAAACTATAAATGGGGACCAGCACAAGTGCCTCAAGACAAATTATTTGTGATGGGAGATAACCGCAATAACAGCAACGATTCCCATATTTGGGGGTTTTTACCTAAGAAAAATATTATTGGGCACGCTTTTTTCCGCTTCTGGCCACTCAATCGCTTTGGTTGGGTTTCTTAAGACCTAAAGTCCTGACTACCGAAAAAATGGGGGAGTATGAGAGGGTAATCTTGAAGCCAGTTTAAGTATCACCCATTAACGCTATGCCACAAGCGCAAATACTCCCCTCTCACATAAGAGTTTAGATTTGATGCCAAGTCAACAGGTAATTTATTAACTCTAATTAATTCTTGAATGTCTGCCAAATCTTTTAATCTATCAGCAGCACTGATTCCTGAAGCTAATTTTAGTTCTATCAATTTTTCTAAGTTAACGACATCAATTCCTTCAATAACAATTGAAACTTCTTTAGGAGAGGGGAAACTAATGGGTTTTGGTAAACCATCTCCAGGAAACTCTCCTGATGTAATTATCTCAACCGTCACTCCAGTAGCAGTGTCCTTAAACATTCTTGTCGCTCCAGTAAATGCCGGAACAAATCCTTTTCCTACCATTGAACGACGAAACTCTTCTAATCCTTCAGGGGCTAACAAAACATCTACATCCTGAGTTAATCTAACATAACCATGAAATACCAAAGCCATTCCGTCAATTATTGCATAATCGATGTTCTTTTCTTGCAGTCGATTAGCTAGTGTTCTTAGAGTCGTATATACTTTTCCTTGCTGCATAAAAAATAAGTCTATTTCTTGCCAGATTTCAGTGATTGATGTTGATGTCGTTCGCTTCGTTGAAAAAACCATATTAAATTCAATTGTCAGGAGTTAGGAGTTAGGAGTTAATTAATTAGTGAATTAGTGGGGGATTCAGACCCGCCTTGGGTTGGTAGCCGGATCTATGAAGCAACTCGGACAAATGGAGCATAAGAAATCTACCTCTACGGGACGGGTAGTTCATCCTAACAAAACCGCAAATAGTGCATTAGCTGTGCTGTCAGCTTCCCAGGAAGCAACAGGCGTTGCTGGAAATCCACTAAGTTGCGGTAGGAACCAGCAGTGAGACGATTTTGCACTACGGCTAAGGCAAGAGACTCCTCAACACCTGGAATTTGAGTTAATTGCTCAACTGTAGCAGTGTTGGGGTTAACTCTTGAGATATTATTAGCCTCGTCGTAGTAACAAAATCTGAGTACAGGCTCTAAAGGTTTTAGCCTATGTACAGGAATGGCTAGCGCTGCGGCAATATCTTCCAGGCAGTAGAAGGGAACGCCGTTTTTCTGGAGTTCCACAAGTAACCGCCCCTGATGAATCGATATCCCAGGCAGTCTCAGCCAGTCATCCACACTCGCTTGATTGACGTCAATTTTGATACCCAGTTCCGCTGCCACTGCAATTTCTTGAGCTGATTGCAGGCGGTAGTAAGGGTCGTTTTGAAGCCGCGCCCGAATTAGCTGCCTCTGAAAAAGTGTCATCCTGCCTGCCTATGCCATACTGTCGAGCCACTGTCGGCGCTTTTGTTCAAATTCATACTCAGAAATCAGCCCATCTTGGCGAAGTTGCTCCAGTTGCCGCAGGGCGTCAGCTAGAGCATTTACCTGAGCAGGATCAATTCCTGCTGATTTATTGGCAACGGACGATGCTCCGGGCATCACACCAAGATTAAAATTACTGTGAAACTCATCCCCGTCCTGTGCTAAATACCAAACCCCCTCAATGGCACTAGCGATGTGAGGAAACGGCGTCCAAGATAGTAACACATAAAGCAGACCCCAGCCCCGTTGTCCCAAATAAAACTTGTGTAGCCCCGAAATGGGAATCAATATACCAGAAAACGCCAGTAAGGTGGCAACTGTTCGGCTTTTTGGCTTGCTCAACATGATTGGGCTTGTTTGCGAAGGGAGAAAAAACTTGATTACACTTAAAAGCAGATGCTTCTTCTATCATATTGTTTTTACTCTTACTCGATGCCCGGTTTCGCCCTGACTTAAAAGCTTTTCTTAACTACCTGCTCCCGCGAGCAGTTTAGCTGCTCCCAGTTCGACCTATCTTAAGATAGGCTGTTCGTGGCTGATACGGGAAACCGAATTTTGCGGGAACAGGGCGCTGCACTAAAATATGACTAGAGGCGGCGCTTCTAACCAGTAGCTAAGGGAATTAATAAAAAAACTATGGGATTCTTTGATTCTGAGATTGTCCAACAAGAAGCTAAGCAGCTGTTTGAAGATTATCAATCTTTGATCGAACTGGGAAGCAGATACGGGAAATTTGACCGCGACGGTAAAAAGCTGTACATCGAGCAGATGGAAGCGATGATGGAGCGCTATCGCATTTTTATGAAGCGCTTTGAACTGTCGGATGACTTCATGGCACAAATGACGATGCAGCAGTTGCATACCCAACTAAATCAATTTGGCATCACACCCCAGCAAATGTTTGACCAGATGAATCTGACTTTAGAGCGGATGAAGTCCGAACTAGAAAAGCAAACTTAGTCCTTAGTCATTAGTCATTCGTCCACAGCCAATGACAAATGACTTTTGACTAACTAAGGGCGTTCAAATTTGTAAGGCGAGGGGAAGGGCTCCACGGGTACACCATCCAAAGCTTCGTACATAAAGCTACGCCAGATAGGTGCTGCATATACACCACCAGTAATGCCACCGCCCAAGGTGCGGTAGTTATCATTACCAACCCAAACCGCTGTCGCTAGTTGTGGTACATAGCCGACAAACCAAACATCTCGCTCCGAGGATGTAGTACCAGTCTTACCTGCTGCCGGACGACCAATCTGTGCTTCCTTACCTGTACCGTTAGCAATTACCCCTTGCAGCGTATTCGTCAGCGTTGCTGTAGCCCAAGGATCGAGAACTAACTTCGGGTGAGGAGTGTTATCGAGCAACACGTTGCCACTACTGTCGGTAACTCTGACAATACTCGTCGTTTCAGAATACCAGCCATTACTGGCAAAAGTGGCAAAAGCACCAGCCATCTCTAAAGGCGTTACACCAATCGCCCCTAAGGGTAAGGAAACCACTGGTTCAATCGGACTCTTAATGCCCAGGATGCGACAGGTTTGAATCACCTTATCCAGCCCTACAGCCCGCCCTATTTTCACAGCAGGCACATTACGTGATTGCTCTAAGGCTGTGCGAATAGATATCGGACCAGAGTACCCCCCGCCGTAGTTTTTGGGAGAGTAATAGCCGTTACCATCTCGATAGCTAACCGGAGAATCATCAATCATCGAGTCCGGCGTATATTTACCACTGGCAAAAGCAGTGTAATAAACAAACGGTTTAAATGAAGAACCAGGTTGACGCCTAGATTGAATCGCTCGGTTGAACTTACTTTTTTTATAATCTACCCCACCAACAAGAGCTTTAACAAAATGGGTTCGCGGATCTACTGCTGCCAGAGCCACCTGATCGGCATATACACCCTGATTACGCAGTCTGTGATACCAACGAATTACCGTTTCTTCTGCCATTCGTTGGAATTTATAGTCAACGGTAGTCTGGACTCGCATTCCACCTTTTTTAACAGCATCCCTACCAAAGCGATCGTTCAACTCCTGAAGCACACTTTCTGTTATATAAGGAAGTGTACTACTCTGCCAACTTTTAATCTCGCCCAGATTAATCGGTTGCTTACGCGCCGCTTCTTCCTCTTCCGGCGTAATCCATCCCAGTTCCCGCATCCGCGTCAAAACCTGGTACTCTCGCTCTTTTGCCTTCCTATAGTTAATAAAAGGACTGTATTCTTCTGGAGCCTGAATTAAACCTGCCATCATGGCACCTTCTGCCATGTTTAATTTAGAGGCGGGCTTGCTAAAGTAAGTTTCGGCTGCGGTTTGGGCACCATAATTGTTGTGACCCCAATATACTTGATTGAGGTACATTTCTAAAATTTCGTCTTTGGTGAAAATTTGCTCTAAACGGATTGCCAGCACGGACTCTGCTACTTTGCGGCTAAACTCGCGTTTATGAGAAAGAAACAAATTTTTCACCAACTGCATGGTGAGAGTCGAACCACCTTCTACAACTTCACCATGCACAAAGTTGGCTTTTATGGCACGACCAATGCTGCTAGGGTTAATGCCACGGTGAGAATAAAAGTGGCTATCTTCGATCGCCATTACTGCCCGCTTCAGATTCGGTGATATCTTATTCAGGGGTACAACTTCACGATTAGCTTCATCGTGAAGCGTGGCTAATAACTTGCCCTTAATGTCGTAAATGTAAGAGCTTTCCGTGGGAGCGTAACCCCGGAGAATGCGCACATCCGGCAGGTTACGGAAGCTAATCGCTAAACCAACCAGTCCCCCAGCAACCACAGAACTGGCGAGCATGGTGAGACCTAGGATGGTTCCCCCCGTTACTTTACTCACTCCCTTGACAAAATGAGAAAATTGTGATTCTCTTGTTATGCGTTTTTCTTGAAAAGTGCTAGACGACACGGCGATTTCACTTCCTCAGTAAACAAAGCGGATGGGAGATTAGGTGCAAGGGGTAATGCCTCTCTATTAGGATTACAGATATTGACATATCTACGCTATATCCTACCCGCCACCAGGAAGCCAAGCTTAAATACTGGCGTTCTTTGAAGTCAGCCACCGGATGACAGAATCGGAGGGTAAGCAGGGATTACCCAAGGGAGCGAGCGCGGAATGTTGATTAATTTAAGTATAACTAACCTGGATTTCTACCTAACTATGACCAACTCTTTTTCCTCAACGACATCACAAGACCTACCTTGGCTTTACCGAGGGATCAGTGAAATTTTTCCTTCTAAGCCTGACTCTGATAATACTACAGAAAATTTAGCTCTCCTGATAGCAAAAATTAATCGACCTTTGCGAGTCAAACTAGGCATCGATCCCACTGGTACGGATATCCACCTAGGTCATAGTATTACCTTCCGCAAACTACGAGCGTTTCAGGATGCTGGTCATACTGCGATCCTGATTATTGGAGATTTTACCGCTCGGATAGGCGATCCTACTGGCAAATCAGATGTCCGTCGTCAACTTTCTCCGGAAGAGGTAGCCCAGAATGCCAAAACCTACTTGGAGCAGGTGCGTTCAATTCTCGATTTTGATACACCGGGACGCCTGGAAGTTCGCTACAACTCTGAGTGGCTCTCTAATCTAAATCTAGAAAAAATTCTAGGCTTGTTGTCCACTATGACGGTGGGGCAGATGCTAGCAAAGGAAGGATTCGCCGAGCGCTATGAAAAAGAGAACCCGATTTACCTGCATGAGTTCCTCTACCCGTTGATGCAGGGTTATGATTCAGTGGCAATAGAGGCTGATGTGGAGTTAGGGGGTACAGACCAAAAATTTAATCTAGCTGTAGGCAGAGATTTACAACGGCATTTTGGTCAAACACCTCAGTTTGCCGTCCTGATGCCAATTTTAGTGGGAACAGACGGCGTTCAGAAGATGTCGAAGTCTTTGGGCAATTATGTGGGGTTGTCGGAAGATCCGCTGACAATGTACTCGAAGCTGGAAAAAATTCCTGACTCGCTCATAAAAGACTATTTTGAGCTGTTGACGGATTTGCCCCTAGAGCAACTGCCGGAGAATCCGCGCGATCGCCAAAAACTCCTGGCCCTAGAAATTGTTACCCAGTATCACGGTAAAGAAGCCGCAATCGGAGCGCAACAAGCCTCCCTCAACCTGGTACAAGGAAAAACCAATATTAATACCGATGCGGTTCCAGAATTTTCCCTGGATGGGATAGAATTTCCGGTTACGTTGTCCTTTATTCTTAAGGCAAGTGGTTTGTGTTCGAGTACTTCAGAAGCACGACGGCAGATTCAAGGAGGGGCAGTGCGAGTAGATGGCGAGCGGATCTCAGAAATCAACCAAAGCTTTGATTCCCCGGAATCCCTTAACGGTAAAGTGTTGCAGGTCGGCAAGAAAAATTTTCTCCGAATGGTAAGGTAAATTATGTCGATCGCCGATCGGATTATTGTACCCCTGGATGTGCCGACTCAAGCAGCAGCGATCGCTTTAATTGAACAACTGCCCCAGGTAACTTTTTGGAAAGTCGGGCTAGAATTGTTTGTCAGCAATGGAGCAGAAATTCTCAGCAAGCTAAAAGAGGGCGTTTCCCCGCATAGCCAGGGGAAGATGCGGATTTTTTTAGATCTGAAGTTTCACGACATCCCCAATACTGTCGCTGGTGCCTGTCGCTCTGCTGCTAGTTATGGAGTTGATTTGCTGACAATTCACGCTACTGCCGGACGCTCGGCACTAAAAGCAGCTCAGGAAGCTGTAGGAGAGGGGGCGTCTCGTCAAGGCGTTCCACCCCCTAAATTAATTGCTATTACCTTGTTGACAAGCTTAAATTCGCGGGATTTGGCGTTTGATTTAAAAATCCCCTTGGAGTTGCCAGAGTATACCTTACAAATGGCGCTTTTAGCCAAGGATTGTGGCTTGGATGGAGTTGTTTGTTCGCCCCAAGAGGTAGCACAACTGCGACAAATCTGTGGCGATGAGTTTCTCCTAGTATGTCCGGGAGTGCGACCTAGTTGGGCTAAAACACAGGATCAAAAGCGATCGCTTACTCCCGCAGCCGCCTTGAAAGCTGGTGCCGATTACCTAGTTATCGGGCGTCCCATCACTGCCGCTGCCGATCCTGCTAATGCCTGGGCAAGGCTTTGCGATGAGCTAGAGTTGTAGGGGCGCGTCTCGTCACGCCTACGTATGTTGGTGAATATGATCATGGTCGCCATATTGTTGGGATTTATTTTTACCTTTAAAATGCCCAGTCCCGTACAGTCTTTCTCTATTCCTCAGTCAAACCAAAAACTCAAAATTAAGGGCGTGGTGGGACGCACCCCTACAATACTAAATCCTCCCAAAAATTGCCCAACTGATGTGGAGATGTTAACGGCAGAAATGTTGCGGGATTTACCCAGCTATGCTAATCGGATTATTCAACTTTCCCGTCACAGAGGCACAACCAGTGATTATACCTCCCTTTACATAATAATAGCAGGACGCCCAGAGTTTGCTCCCCTAAGCCTTGGTCCTGGTAAATATAACCCAACTGACTCAGCAGCCGACTTGAAACCGCCTCAGCAAGTGTTTTTTACCACCCTAGAGCGGCAGTATCGAGATGGCAAAGTGGCTGAGTTAGAGAATTACCACTGGCTATTTTTAACTTATACCAAGGAGGGTTGGCAGTTAGCGATGATATATTCTCAGTTCGGTTCCTACCCAGCTACCACCCCTCCAACTGCACCACAGGAAAGTAGTAATGGTATTATTGGTCAGGCAATTCGCATCTGGTTAAGGGATTGCCGCGCTGGTAATATTAAACCTTTGGCAAATTGAACTATGAGTTTTGAGTTATGAATAATGCCCCCAAAATAAACCTGCTCACTATGTTCCAACTGGGCTTATTTCAGATGGGACTAGGCATCATGTCAATCCTGACGCTAGGAGTGCTTAACCGAATAATGATCGATCCAAAACTCCTAGCAGTGCCAGCGACAATTGCAGCAGGTGCTACGGCAATGTATTTGTTTGTTTCCCCAGCACGGGTTTGGTTTGGGCAGATGTCCGATGCCAAAAAGCTTTGGGGCTATCACCGCACGGGATATATCTGGACTGGTTTGTCGCTGCTAGCAGTTTTTGTGTTTTTAGCTGTGCAGGTGATTTGGCAGTTGGGTGCTAGCAAGGTAGACGGCTGGACTCCACAAAGTACCGCTTGGGCGGCACTTTTGGCTCTGATATTTGCCTTATATGGGCTTTGTCTTGATGCCAGTTCTACACCTTTTGCTGCTCTTTTAGTGGATGTATCGGATGAGGATAACCGCTCTAAGCTGGTAGGAATTGTGTGGTCGATGTTGATGGTAGGAATTGTAGTTGGAGCGATTGTCAGTAAAAAATTGTTAGAAGGACTGACTTTAGAAACTTTGCAGGCGTCAGTCAACCGTTTGTTTATTATTATGCCTGTCGCGGTTGTTTGCCTGGGATTTATTGGCACTATTGGGGTAGAAAAGAAATACTCCCGATTTGCCTCCCGATCTATATTAACCGATCGGCATATCAATCTGGGCACAGCTTTCAAGATTTTGACGGCTAGTCGCCAAACTGGGCTATTTTTTAGCTTCTTAATGGTGATGACGATTAGCTTGTTCTTGCAACAACCAATTCTAGAGCCTTACGGCGGCGAAGTGTTTCACATGACGGTAGCTCAGGGTACGCTTTTAAATGCTTCTTGGGGTACTGGGGTTTTGCTGGGAATGAGCTTGACGGGATTTTTGGTTGTGCCTCGTCTGGGTAAACAAAAAACAGCTAAGTTGGGGTGTTGGTTGACTGCTTGCAGCTTTGGGTTAGTCATTGCTACTGGTTTTACAGCTAATCCAACTTTGCTGAAAGCTGCCGTGCTGTTGTTTGGGATCGCTTCTGGGGTACTTACTAATGCAGCGGTGAGTTTGATGTTAGATTTAACCACGGCTGAGACAGCAGGAACATTTTTGGGCGCTTGGGGATTAGCTCAGGCTGTAGCTCAAGCGTTAGCCGCCGTAGCAGGTGGGGGACTGCTGGATATCGGGAGGAGGTTGCTGGTAACGCCGTCTTTAGCTTATGGTTTGGTGTTTGCTGTCTCAGGATTAGGGATGGTTTTGGCGGTGGTTTTACTAAACCAGGTAAATGTATCGCAATGGTTGACTGAAAACACCCCTCCTGATAAGCTGTAGAAGGTTGACAGAATGAAGGAATTCCAAGAAGCATATTTTCTCAATCTCGCACCAATGCACGGCAAGCTATCCACCAATCAACGGACAGCACTGGACAACCAGCATTGACCTTGAATAGATAGCCAGGTTAAGTCCTTTGCGGACTACGTTAAGGAGGTCATGACACCCATAGGTGCTTTCCAGCTTATGGCTCTGTCGTTGGAGATTAAACAGGTGTATTTGGTTAAACCAGTGTCTTCGACAAGGGTAAGCCTCTTTAACATTGCCGTTAGCGCAGCGGTCCCTCTTAGGGACGGAAAACATAACCCTAGAAATAGGAGGACAAATGTCTAATTTTGTATTTGTGATTGACACCAACCATCAACCACTAGACCCAATCCATTCAGGTCAAGCAAGATGGTTACTCAAGTCAGGCAAGGCAGCGGTGTTTCGTCGCTATCCGTTCACGATTATCTTGAAATATGTCGTTCCCAAACCAAAAATACAACCTCACCAACTCAAGATTGATCCAGGATCGAAAGTTACTGGCTTATGTATCGTACAAGGCGAGGGAAATGTAATTTGGGGCGCACAATTGACGCATCGTGGGCAAGAGATTAAGAGCGATCGTCCTTGAAGGAGAAAAATGACGGATTTTTGGGAGACGGTTTTAAACTTGGCTCAGACAACTACTGCCAAAGTGGGGACTCAGTTGTTAGCTGATTTTGGGCAGGTGCAGGCTTCGCAAAAGGATGATGGCACTTTGGTGACGCAATCCGATAGCTGGGCAGATGAACAGATAAAGGATGCTCTGGCTGCTACTTTTCCCCATCACGACGTCCTCAGCGAAGAAGCAGAACACAGGTTTCAGGGTGCTGAATGGTGTTGGGTAATCGATCCCCTGGATGGTACTACCAATTTCACCCGAGGGATTCCTCTGTGGGGAATTGCTCTCGGTTTACTTTATCAAGGCACACCAGTGTTTGGGTATGTTCATTTTCCCCCAGTAAAGCAAACCTTTCACGGCTTTTGGTACGGCTCTTCTCAACTCACAGGTCCCACAGGCGCATTTCTCAACGATAAATCTATTCGCCCTAGTGAAGACGATCCTAGCAACAATCACTTCTTCAACTTGTGTGCCCGCAGTACATCTGTAATAAAACCAGGCTTCCCCTGCAAAATCCGGATGTTGGGTGTCGCCAGCTACAATTTTCTCGCTGTCGCCGCTGGCATCGCCCTAGGTGGAGTAGAGGCAACACCCAAAATTTGGGATATTGCTGGTGTCTGGGCAATTGCGCAAGCCGCTGGTGCAGTTTGGGTGCCACTGGAATCAAAACCAATTTTTCCCCTGGAAGTTGGGCAGGATTATGGCAAGCGTCCTTTTCCCACTTTAGTTGTTAGCCGTCCTGAACTTGTGCCAGTGCTTAAACCTTTGGTAGAATCCGTTAGCTGTCGATAGGTGTATTCTTAAATACCAATAATCATCCCATCTTCAGATAGATGTTGGTTACAATCCAGAAGTTTTAGTTTAGGGAAAGATTAAACTTTTGCGTCGGATGATGAATCAAAAACAAAGAACAATTTTATTTGATAGCTCGATATCTAAAACAGTCAACTGCCCGAGATGTAGTTCCCAAGAAGTTGGTCGGACAAAACGCATAGGGATGATTGACAATTTTATGTCTTACCTGGGGTTTTACCCTTACTACTGTCACGAACACGATTGTAGGAAGCGCTTTTATAACGTTCGCTAAGTCATCTGAAGTCAGCGCTTTTTCCCTGGCATACTTTAATCATCTTCTTCCCAATTGAAGTCTGTAATCGGCTTTCCCTTACCTGATGAACCGTCTTCAGTAGGAGTTAGCAAAACCGAACGTTGGACTAACTGTCGCTTGCCAGTAACTATATCGAAACGTCGGGCGACGCGGCTGGGTATACCGTAGCCATAAGCTATATGAGCTTGCCCAGCTAGCACTACCACTTGATAATCTGGGTTCGTTTTTAAAAACTGGGCGATTGCATCTGCCATTGTTTCATCCCATAAAACTTGAGCTGTGAAAAAACGCTCAAAATTTGTACTGTTACCTTGCCCTGTCTGATGATGCATTTCATACACCTGCTGGGATATCTGGCGATACTCTTGGTTATCAGTGCGGATTTCTGAAATTGGGGGAATATATTTCAGTTGTGTTGGTGTTAAACTCTCTAAACCTTCACGGGCAACTTGGTGCGTTACTTCTGTAGGGGTGTTCACAGCCAAAACTGGCAGGTGATGTTCTTTAGCAAACCGTAGGATAGGAGCATAATATTCCCAAGGAAAGCCCCATCGCAGGTTATACTGAGTTTGTTCCACTAGCTGAGTTTCTGTTATCTTGCCCGCCAGATATTGATCGAGGATGTTTTGATAGGGGCGCTGGAACATCTCCATAGCGATCGCTATACTTTGATGATGCTGATAGAGTTGCTGTATAATATCTAGTTCAGCCTGATGATCTGATGGGCTTGAGTGTATTTCTCCTAGGTAAACAACGTCTGCCTTGGTTATTTTCTGCAAAACTTCCTGCTGATGTGGAGTATGGGAGTATTCTTCTAGCTGTGGCAAAGCGCTGAGGTCATAAGCAGTGGTAGTGGAGAATATAATAATGCCTAAACAACAGGCGCACAATTTAGCAATCTGACGTGTTTGCATGAAAATTCCTAGGCTTCATTGCAGGCATTATGTACAATTTCTGAACAGAAAGTCAAAAATGTACTTTTGAGGACAATTTGCAAGTGTCGGCAGAACAACAGACACCAGAACAACTCCCACCTATCGACGCTATAGAAAAGCAGTGTTTGAGGATAGCTGCTGATAACTGGTTTGAGTACCCAGTGTTCGCGCACCCGCACCATACTGATTATGCTGGTAATGTATGGCATGGTACTTATCTAACTTGGATGGAAGAGGCGCGAGTCGAGTGCTTGCGCTCTATTGGCATCGAGTTTGCCAATTTAGTAGCCTTGGGGTCTGATTTGCCAGTGGTAGAACTTTCAGTGCGCTACCATCGACCAATTCAGATGGGCATGGCGGCTGTGGTGAAGACGCGAATGGCAGATATGAAGGGCGTCCGCATCAATTGGGACTATCAAATCCAATCTTTGGATGGCAAGGAACTTTACTTAACTGCACGGGTAACTTTGGTAGCGGTCGATCGAGAAAAGGGGAAGATTTTGCGCCAGCTACCATCGACGGTAAAAGATGCTTTGTTAAGGGTAATGGGTGATAGGTGATGGGATTGTTGAGCATTGAATGTTGAGTTAAAAGAAATTATTCAAAACTCAAAACTTTTCCATCACCAATCACCAATCACTAATAAATTAGTGTCCATTATAGGACCAGTGGGGAGGATCGTAAGTTAGCTTATACACCCCATAGGAAGCACCCACGTCAAACAGATCTTGATTTTCCGAGCCATTGCGCGGATCGCCGATTTGTACAATGTTGCCATTACCATCCCGGATTTTGAGCGTACCTTGCCAGGTAATATTCCAGTCAATTGCTAGCCTTTGCGTATGAAGAGACTGTAGAGCAACGGGATTACCACCAATGCCATAGATATCTATCATCTGTGATGCGGCTAAAAGTGAGCCTGCCTGCGTATAATGTACCCAGTCTATACTCACACCGTCCATAGGTGGCACTTCCCCTGGCTCGATCTCGCCGCGATCGATCTGGGCAGCATAATGCATCAGGTAAGCTCTTGCGGTCGGTCGATAGGTAGCTGTAATTATAATCTGGGCACCTGCATCAATCATTGCTTTTTGAAACGTCTGCACGTTTTCGCGAAATGGCGAGGCTAAATCGGAAATAGCGCGACTGGTGGGAAAGTAGTAGTACCACTGGGGTCCACTAAGCATAAACCTTAATCGTTTAGCATAGTTGGTAAGAATATCTAACGCTTGACGGTAATCAGTTCCCAATTTCTGCTTAGTAGCGTTAGAGAGGTTTTTATCGAAATCTGCCCAGATGCGCACATCTCTTTGCAGGTAAGCTTCACCTAAACCCTTGGTACTTGTAGGTCCAAAATTGCCATCTACGTCTAGAGGGGGATGTAGTTCGGAGATATTATTTAAGTTTGCTTGCAAGTCTTGAACTTCTTGGATACCAAAACCAAGGTAACTTAGCAACAGCCCACTAGAAAAATTGGGAACTTTGAAAATAAAACCTTGTTTCAGAGCTAGGGCGTATGTGGTATTGTCCACGAGACCCTTGACAGGCAAAGCATTCTTTGCTTGATAGTTGCGTGTTGCTGTGTCAGTAAGCCCGCCAAAGTCTCCATCAACTGTCCCAACAGGATATTCAGCTTCCTGTAAAAACCTCTGCCAAGCAATCACAGGAATTCCCTGAGAGCCTTTTTGGATTGTAGTCAAGTTCAGTACACTGGTGTTGAAAGCCATAATGTCCCCGTCAATAAGCGATGCTAGTTGTTAACCCGATAACTTCCTGTCTTGCCCAACGATCGGCCGCCAAAATTTCATCTAAAGACGGAGTTGAACGGTTTTGGCTAGTAAAGCGATCGCACACCGATTCAATACAACGGGCAATATCCAAAAATCGGATTTTTTCGTCTAAAAATAGCGCCACAGCCTGTTCATTTGCCGCATTCAACACCGCAGGCATTGAACCCCCAGATCTACCAGCAGCATAAGCTAGCTGCATACAGGGATACTTTTGATGATCTGGTTCCCGAAAAGTCAAATTCCCAGCCTTTACCAAATCTAATCTTTTCCAATCAGTATAAATGCGTTCCGGCCAAGATAAAGCATAAAGCAGGGGTAAACGCATATCCGGCCAACCTAACTGAGCTAAAACTGAGGTATCCTGCAACTCGATCAACGAGTGTATAATGCTTTGGGGATGGATGACAATCTCAATCTGGTCGTAATCCATACCAAAGAGGTAGTGGGCTTCAATTACTTCCAGCCCTTTATTCATCAAAGTAGCAGAATCTACAGTAATTTTGCGACCCATAGACCAGTTGGGATGCTTCAGGGCATCGGCTACCGTGACTGACTCTAACTGCTCCACCGGCCAATCCCGGAAAGCGCCTCCAGATGCCGTGAGCAGAATCCGCCTTAAGCCGCCTGATGGCACACCCTGGAGACACTGAAAAATTGCTGAATGTTCTGAGTCTGCTGGTAGCAGTTTAACACCATGTTGCTGCACTAGGGGCAGAACGACTGGTCCACCAGCAATCAGGGTTTCCTTATTCGCCAGGGCAATGTCTTTACCAGCAGTAATCGCGGCAACAGTTGGTAACAAACCTGCACAGCCGACGATGCCTGTTACTACCGTTTCTGCGTCGCCGTAGCGAGCGACTTCAATTACACCAGCATCCCCTGCCAGTATGATGGGTTGGGGGCTCAGATCGGCAACTGCTTGCGTGAGTTCTGGCAATTGCTCTCGATCGCAGATAGCGACAATTTCAGGACGAAATTGCCGAATCTGCTGTGCCAGCATGGCCATATTGCGCCCAGCCGCTAATCCCACAATCCGAAAGCGATCGGGGTATTGAGCTACGATGTCTAAAGTTTGCGTACCGATGGAACCAGTAGAGCCAAGGAGAGTAATCGCTTTCACAATAGCTTCTTAATTAACCGCAACTTTACTATAAGGTGATTAGAACTAATTCTTCACAAACGACTAGCCCTAAAAATACATGGAGAGTCTGGAGCCAAACAAATACAGTTTAGCCATTCACACCACCAGTCCAGAACTCGGTCTAGCTCTGAGCAACTTTGCTGATGATTCCCGCTGCCAAACTTGGAATTTAGGGCGCGACCTATCTACCTTGATGCACCAACATCTCACCGATTTCATCCAACCGCAGACGTGGAGAGATTTGGCGTTTATTGCCGTAGCCAAGGGGCCAGGCAGCTTTACTGGCACCCGCATCGGTGTTGTTACTGCCCGTACACTGGCTCAACAGCTAGATATTCCCCTGTTTGCCATCTCCACCTTAGCTGCTGTGGCATGGGAGTTAGCACAGAATCTGGAAATAAATCCCAATGGTGCTTACGCACTGCAAATGCCTGCCCAACGCGGTCAAATTTTTACCGCCATCTACCAGTTTCAAATCCCATCTCGATTAACCCAGGTAATGCCTGATACCGTAACCACACCCGACGCTTGGAAGCAAACTCTGGAAACTTTAGAGATACCCTATCAACCGATCGATATTCCAGTTGGAGCCTTATTGGGTGCATCGGTTTCGAGTCTGCTAAAACTCGCCTATCTAGACTGGCAACAAGGAAAGCGCCCCCACTGGGCAGAGGCGCTACCTTTTTACGGACAGCATCCGGTAGCGGATAAAATTAATTCTTCTTCCGTCGCCGGAGAAGTGCGATCGCCGGAACCAGAGCTAAACTAAACAAAGACATTGTGGATGGTTCCGGAACACTCACTAATTGACCAAAAAGACCATTTGCCTCGTCGTTAATGCCTGCGGTGAAGAAGAGTTGATTTGTTTTTCCGGCATTACCACCATTGCCGAAAGCTAACCCCCACAGACCTTGAATTGCGATCGGATTACCGTTAGCGTCCTTCAGTTGACCTAGGTAAGCGTAGGTGTTGGGATCGAAAGCATTAATGTTGCCATCGCCAAAGTTGCCTACAAGCAAATCGTTGCTGAATTGACCGAAATTAGCAGGAGCAAGAGCTAAACCCCAAGGAGAGTTGAGAGGACCATTTAACTAAATTGGGATCGACGTGGGCAGCAGGAGCAAATCCGCTGGCAGCAAGCTGAGCTTGATTGTCGGTAACTAGATTGATTTGTTGGTAGAATTGGGCAGCAACGGCAGGACGAGAGAGTGATGCTACAGATGCTAAAGTCAGCACACCCAGCACCGTAACTGTGCTTGGGCGGAGGAAGCTATATAGCAAAGTCATACTTTTATCTCCTTGGTAAAGTCAGAAAAAACAAATGATTTGAGCCAAATACAAGACAACCCACTACAACGGGTTGGGGAGATAAATTTGCATCAGATTACTGATTTTTTTAAGGATTGCTTCGGAAAGTGAACAGCTCAAGGCTGGGTAGATGAGGATTAAGCTGATGCAGTAATTACAAGCACAGTTTAGCGTCAAAAACGGCAGCAACCAAATTTAGTAACAAAAATTTAACAATCCCCCTTAAAAATGAGTTGACCGGAAAATTGGGGAGTCTGAAAGGGTGCGATTGAAGACACTATGATTCATCTATGTGGATAAATCGCACCCCCTCAGGTAAATGCAGCTATCTCTAGCAAGTGCCTGCCTTATAGGCATGGGGTGGCTTCAGGTGTTATTACCTACCTTTTATCAAGACAGAATTTCCTTCTATTCTTGCTTCATAAGTTGTTAAGGGCTTTGATGCAGGACCATTAACCACCTCGCCATTTGGATCGAATCTAGACGCATGACAGGGACAGACAAACTTATTTTTGTCCGGAATCCAATTCACTCTGCAACTTCGGTGAGTACAGGTGGGATTAACCGCATATAAGGTATTGGTTTCAGCCGGATTCCGAATCACCAAAACTGGCCCTACTGTCGAGTTTTCGGTGTAAAGAAAGCCTTGGTTATCTAAATCAGCAACTGGGCCGACAGATTGAAACCCATCATCACCATCGAAACTGATAGCAGTTTCTGTGTTAGTAAGGGTTTCTGAGCTGGCAGCGATCGCCACGGGCAGACTACTAGCAACCAAACCAACTCCAACCCAGATTAAAAAATCACGACGTTCCATAAACAACTCCTTAATCAAACTAGAAAGTAAAACTGGTGCGTATTACGCCAATTAACAACGTGTCATTCTGACTGTTATTCTCCGGGCTGGTAATTATAATAAATCCCGGAGTAATAGCAATATAGTCATTAATTGCATAACGATAAAATGCCTCAAAATGGTAGGAAGTATCTGGTTCCGCTCCTCCAATAACTTGCGTAAAATTGGTATTATTTGAAGCGTAAGTGTTGGAAATTACCTTAGGCGGTTGACCAACCACAATTCCTAACAAGTTGCCCTGTTTGCCTAAATTGGAAAAAGCCAATTCCACAGCCCAGTTGAAAATTTCAGCCTTATCTCCCGATGCTTCCAGGTACTGAGCCAAGCTATAACCAGCCCAACCTGCCAGCGTAACTTTAGGGTTAAATCGATAGGCAAGTTCTACTCCATAGGAGTTAACGATCGCCCTCGATTGAGTGAGACTTGGGAAGGGATTGGTAGCCAGTTTACTTCCTGTTTCACGGTCAAATGTACTATTGTCATCTCCTGATAAGTCAGAACTATAGGAGTTAGCGTAAGTTAAGCCCAAGGTGAGGGGATCGATCGGATTGAGCGTGAGATGCGCCATAGCAACATAAGCATCATTGAATAGCCCAAATTGCGGATTATTCGATGCTCCCGCACCAGCATAAACTAGGGTCAATTTTGCGTCCGAGTTAAAGGTATAGGTGAAGGCTGCACCCCGGACATTCTCGCCCCCAAGCCGAAATATAGGGTTGAAGCGCCCAAACTTGGAAATAGCGCCATTATCATCATCTAGCAGCGGTGATACTTCCGCTACAATGCCTTCAAGTATCTCGTAAAGTTCCTGCTGGGGCGTAATAATAACCTGGATTTTCTTTCCAATGGGGAAGCTATAATTGAGAACGCCGAGGGCAAACTGATTGTCATTATCTCCATCAAAAGCCAAACGACCATAGTTAGTGCCGGTAGCGTGCTTCAACTCAGGGGTATTTTGAGCTTGTAAACGAATAAACAACTGATCTTTCCCCGTAAAACTGGTATCAAATTCCAGTCGTACCCGATCGCTGAAGATGATATTGTTGTCTCTAGGCTTACCAAAGTTTTCGCCATCGTCAATCCCGTAAATTGCGTTAGCTTGCCTTGTCGCGAGCGGCGTACCATCATCGTTAAAGAGCAGGTTGCCTTTAGAGTCCCGATATTGGGTGTTGGGGTTGTTAGTCCGATCAAAAGAAGGGATAAAGTTTCGACTCACGGCTTGTTTACCACCGTTGACTCCAGCGGCAGCAAAGATGATTTGTGCATGGAATGTGGTGGTGGTAGAAAACTGTTGAGCTTCAATTTTAGCAGTGCGAGCTTCCAGGGCATTTACGCGCGATCGTAAAGTCGCTAATTCCGGAGCAAATTCTTGTTGCAACTTTTGTAGAGTCGCCAAGTCTTCCTTCCTTACTGAATTAGCTGTTCCCGCTGTAGCCAGTTGATTGACGCGGTTTAGGGCAGCATTCAATCCGGCGGCAAATTCATATCTAGTCAAGGTACGGTTGCCACGGAACTTACCGTCTGGATATCCGCTAATAATACCATAGCGCTCTACGAGAGATTGCAGTGCCTGAAAAGCCCAATCAGTGGGTTGCACATCAGACAACCGGGAAACTGAGGTGACTTGTGTCATGGGATTGTTGCTGTCGCTGTCAGAGTTGTCTGAGCTGATTGGTTCTAAAGCACTAGGAGTCTCATTAACTGAGGCCACTGGTGACACTGGCATTACCTCAGGATTACTGAGGCTCACGCCAGTAAGTTTGGCACGTTCGGATATATATAAGTTCGCCAATGGTTTCAACTGCCTTGCGGTTGGCATTGTCGCTGTCGCTTCACGGGTTGCGGGTGTTTCCTGTGTGTTCGCGGCAGTAATCACCAGCATCGCCCCAAAAATAGCTTGGCTGACTAGCTTTAAACTCCACAAAATTTTATTCATTGACATTTACTGCTGCTGACTGGCTTCCCATGTCGTGAAAGAGGCATGAGGATGAACGGATTTTATTATCATGCTATTGAGAAATACTGTCAACTATATTGCAAAATATTCCTAAGTATGCATCTCTGGGATATAGCCGAATGGCACGCTTGTTAAGCACTGGGGAAGGGGAAGATGTGCAGCAGGGGGTAATCAGGTGTTTTTAACCTGTAGGGGCGGCGAGAGCGGAAATTGAGGAAATTGGTATTAGTGCCATCAATTTCAACGAAATTAGTCGCACTACCCAAAATGTTTAGCCGTTTTGTTTCATATTGCAACCGCCCGATTCCCAACTGGTTATTTTTCGGAGAAAGCACCTCAATAATGGTCACGACTTCCTCAGTTTCCACAGCCCTAATTTCTAAGTAGGTGGGCATAAATAAACGTGGGGTACTAGATGCTGGTATGGTAGAAATGGCAACCTATTGTTTATCGAAACTGGAAATAGTCTGGGATAAATACAATGGAGAATATGACGAAAAAAGAATCTGCCTTAAAGAAGAAGTTGGAGTCTTGGAGCGTGCGGCAAAATATCAAAGTTAAGTATACGCGATCGCCCGAACCAACCCTCGAACTAATTTTTTAGGCTTGAGCTTCAATTGTTGTTGCATTCCTAACTAGGGGCGAATTCTGACTATTTCTTCACGGGAGACACTTCATGGACATCACTAGACGAAATTTCCTTTTGAAGACAGCTTCAGTTTCAGGTTTGGCCGCAGTGTTGGCAGCCAATGAAGGTTTGTGGAAACCACTATTAGCTGCAAGTCCTGAAACCGAAGCTTCATCTAACCAGGCAGCAAGTCAAAATACAACCAGAAACGGTGATATGCTCTACCGGAATCTGGGTAGCACAAAAGAACAAGTCTCCGTACTTGGCGTGGGTGGGCACCACATCGGACGACAGAAAGACGAACAGGAAAGCATTAAGATTATCCATAGCGCCATTGATCGCGGCATCAATTTTATGGACAATAGCTGGGATTATCACAACGGTGGCAGCGAGATTCGCATGGGTAAGGCGCTCCAAGACGGTTACCGCCAAAAGGTTTTCCTAATGACCAAAATAGATGGTCGCACCAAAGAGTCTGCCGCCCAGCAGATCGATGAGTCGCTCAAACGCCTGCAAACGGACCATGTCGATTTGATGCAATTTCATGAAGTCATTCGCATGGAAGACCCCGATCGCATCTTCGCCCCAGGTGGCGCAATGGAGGCGATGCAGGAGGCGCAAAAGGCGGGCAAAGTACGCTATATCGGCTTTACGGGACATAAAGACCCCTTGGTGCATCTGAGAATGCTGCAAGTCGCTGCTGAAAACAAATTCCGTTTTGACACGGTGCAGATGCCGCTTAACGTCATGGACGCCCATTTTCGGAGTTTCGGAAACCAAGTTTTGCCCACCCTCGTAAAGGAGCAAATCGGCGTACTGGGCATGAAATCTATGGGAGATCAAATTATTTTAAAGAGCAATACTGTAACACCGATTGAATGCCTCCACTATGCGATGAACCTGCCAACTTCAACAGTGATTACAGGCATTGACAGCATGAAAATTCTAGACCAGGCAATAAATGCGGTGCGCACCTTTAAGCCGATGAGTGAAGAACAAGTCTCGGACTTGCTTGCTAGAACTGCAACTGCTGCTGCAAAAGGTCAGTACGAACTATTCAAGACTAGCAACCGTTTTGACAGTACGGCTAAGAATCCGAAATGGTTAGGTTGACTGTATCGAAACCAATCCCATACTTGGACTTGTTGCTCTGAGTTTTAAAGGATCTGCACCCTATCCACTGGCTGGTAAAGATGCTCAAACCTTCGCTCACTGTTTACTAACGAACCGCTATCGCCTTCTTTTGAAGACCAGCATCCCCAACTCCAACCCAAGGTTGGAGTTGGGGGTGCGGAATGTCAGTAGATCGAAAACTTTTGGCCTACGTCGTTGCTACCAACCTATATAACATTTCCAGCCAAATAGCCACTATCAAAAGATATATTTATTGACGACACCTGGGTTCGGCTGTATTATTAGCAAAACTAATCAATCATCTTATGACTTGGGTTGAAAAGTCGATGACAAGTCGAACAGTACTCAAAGAAGTCAATGCTGAACTCAAATAGTCGTCGGATTTAATTAGAATTAAGCTGTTCACCATTTAAGTCGCGGAGGAGTCCTAAGCTAGTCAAGGGTTTCAGCCTCTGAAAACGCAGTTTAAATGCTAAACAGCTTATAAGCAATATTAAAGGAGATACGACAAATGAGTAAACATTCTTTGGACGACTACCCTGCACTTGGTTCATCAAATTTCTCATTCAAGACTGAGCTAAAATTTAAATTCCTGCAATACCTGAACCAGCAAAAGCAAAATCAAGGTTTCACAAAGTCTGAACTGCTAAATGCGCTAGGGGTTATAATTGTCGTCGGAATATTGGCAGTTATAGCTTTGCCAATTTTTCTGGGCTAAGACGGCTGTGGGTGTGAACAATACCCTGAAGCTGAAGTTTATGTAGCCTCTATGAACAAAGGACAGGAATATTATTTTACCAAAAAAGGCACATTCGGTACTGACATCTCATCCTTGGGTATCGGGATTAAGACCCAAACGGTTAACTATGTTTACCACACAACTGTAATTGGTTCGGGAACAAACCAAAATGCATTTAGCTATGCCATATTAAACGACTCTAAGTTAGATCTAAAGAGCTATTCTGGCTTAGTATCTCTGACTCAAGCAGGCGCTACAAGTAAGATTGTGTCTATTTTGTGTGAAACCAAACAAGCAGGTGTTCCTGCTATTAAACCTATTAGTAGCAAGCAGTGCGCCCCTGGATCGATCGAGATTGGTAGAACTTCATCGCCACCCTAGCTGAATCCCAATTAGAACAAGAAAGGCAACGATCTCAAAGACTAGCTGAGCTAATCAGAGAAAGAGGGATTAACCTCTTATATTTGCATATCTAATCCATTCCTATCCCTCACACCTCAATTATTATAGGTTGGATTGAGGTAAGTAGGCTAGCCTTTCGCGTCACGGAAATTCCCTCGGTGACTGGAAGGAAGCAGTGCTAGGGAACTATACTATAGATAACTCTCGAAAGTGAGCAATCATGCTAGACTACAACTCATCAACCTATTTGCCGACGGCGAGAGAATTACCCGACTCAGACGAAACTCCCGTGGATAACGAGCTGCAAAACCTAATCCCCAACCTCTTACTATTCATCCTAGCCTTATTCTGGTCAGAACGAATGGACTGGTTTTTTGGGGTAGATATGGGGATATACTATATACCAGAACAAGAGCATCCCACACCAATTGTGCCAGATGGGTTTCTCAGCTTATCGGTAGAGCAGCGCAAGGGAGAACATGGGCGTTTAAGTTACGTGCTCTGGGAAGAAAATTATGTAGTACCCAGCCTAGCCCTGGAAGTAGTCTCGTCTAAATACAATGGAGAATATGACGAAAAGCTAGAAAAATACGAAGGATTAGGAGTTTTGTATTACGTAATCTACAACCCAGAATATTGGCGTAGACATAAACATCAACCTTTGGAAGTATATAAATTACTCGCAGGGAAATATGCGCGACAAACCGGGGAGCCAGTCTGGATGCCAGAAATCGGGTTAGGAATTGGACGACAAGAGGGGAGATTTGCCAATTGGCAGAGAGAGTGGCTGTACTGGTATGACGGTGAGGGGAATAAATTAGCAGCACCAGAGGAGTTAATCGAGCAGGAGCGGCAACGAGCCACCCTAGCTGAATCCCAATTAGAGCAAGAACAGCTTAGAGCCACCCTAGCGGAATCCCAATTAGAACAAGAAAGGCAACGATCGCGCATACTAGCTGAGCTACTCAGAGAAAGAGGGATTAACCTATCAGATCTGGATATCTAATCCATTTGCTCTAAGGCGTGCTTCCCAAGCATCAAAATCAATCTGTCCGTTCGCATCTCTAGGAGGTTCAATGGGACGTTCTGGACGAGGGGGGCGTCCAGGCGGTTCCTGTCCCTTACTGTTGTAAACTTCGGGGATCGAGGGCATCCCGCAACCCATCACCCAGTAAGTTAAAAGCCAATAGTGTCAGAATAATCAACAGCGCGGGTGGCCAGATTAGCCACGGCTGTAGGACTAAAATTGAAGCATTGGTTGCCAGAGACAGCATATTGCCCCAAGAGGGATCGGGTTGCTGGATGCCTAGACCAATCAAACTCAAAATTGACTCAGCTATGATAAAACTGGGAATCGACAGCGTTGCCGAAATAATAATATAGCTAGCTGTCTGGGGCAAAACATGGCGAATAATAATGTAGAGCGGTTTAGCACCCATCGATCGCGCAGCTTGCACAAATTCCCGCTCTTTAATCGACAATACCTGTCCCCGAATCACCCGTGCTAAACCTGCCCAGCTAATTAATGAGGTAATCAGCACAATCAACAAAAACCGCTCGGCACTGCTTAGTCCAAGTGGCAGCACTGCAGCTAGAGCTACTAACAGATATATAGACGGGATCGTCATCAGCACTTCCACCAAGCGCATTAAGATGGCATCAAACCAGCCACCGAAATAACCGGAAATGCCTCCAACTAACATACCGATAGGATAGGTAATGGCAATGCCCAGCAGACCAACGCTGAGGCTGATTCTACTACCATAAACTAAGCGACTGAATTCGTCGCGGGCTTGCTCATCTGTTCCCAACAGGTTAAATTTAGTTTCTCCCAGAGTGCCAAAGAGGTGCAAATTGCAGGTGAACCCTTTGAAAATTGGCACTCCAACCCATTTCAGTTGGTATCCATCCTGTGAGGTACCGACCCCAGGTGTGGCAGTTGGAGCGGAATTTTTACTCTGACTCGTCTTTACAGGTTTTGGCGGCTTAGTTTTTGTTGGAGCCACCTTTTCCCATGTGGGTACTGGCAGGCTAATCGAAAACAACTGGTAGGTTGGTCCCCGAACCAACAAGCGCAGAGGCGACGGTTTTTGTTTATCTACAATCAGTTCGCGAGCGCCCGTCTGCATATCAGTTGGTCCCTGAGTAGTGGGATAAACGTGAGGATCAAACTGCCCCCTGTCGTTGAACCAGTAGATTTGGGTGGGTGGCAGCAGTGAACCATCTAGCTGGGAATCATAGGCATCGTAAGGGGCAACAAATTCAGCCGCGATCGCACTCAGGTAAAAAACTAACAACAACAAAGCTCCAAAGCGAGCCAGAGAATTCTTTTTAAGTTTCTGCCACCAGTTCATAAATTTATGCGCGAACCTGTTCCATTTCCATCAGTTTCCGGCGCTCTTCCTCGACAGTTTCGTGTTCAACCACAAACACATTCGAGTAGAGGTTGGCAATAATCTGTTTACCCTGTTGCGTCAGCGACAAGTAGCGCAGCGCATCTTTAACATAGGGAAAGACCCCCTGCCAGTAAAACTTCGGATAGTTGCGTCTTAGATCTCCAGGATGGTTATAGTTTAAAGCCTTGTTTACTCCCGTTTCGTCGAATTCATAGTACAGTGCGCTGATTTTCTTTAGATAGCGGGGATCGCTAAGTTGACCGATTAAGTCGGAGGCTCTGACTAGGCCAGGATAATTAAGAGTGTCTTGATGATCCTCTGCTTTTGGCACTGGAAAACGGGTTAGTTCAATATTGTGCTTGATGATCTCAGCATCAATCAATTTATGACCACAAAAGCGCTCTTCAATAAAGAGTTTTGCCCTGTCTACATGGTAAGGAGTCAGACCTGCATCGGAGGAGCCTGGAGGTAAACATACCATTTCTCCATTTTTCCCTGTGGCATACAATCTCTCCTCTTCTCTATCTTGCCGACAGACTCCTTTAACGTAGCCAATGTCATGGCACACCAGGGAAATGATGAAGTGCAACCAGTCTTCACAGGATACGCCACCTTCGCGGATGTGTCTGCCACGCAAGACTTCCTGTCCAACAAGTGTCACTAAAATAGAGTGTTCGACGTTGTGGTATAGGGCGTCGCTGTTGGCGATATTTTCCATCGCCATACTTCCTGCCCAGGCGATAATGTCTTCGTGATCGGGCTTGTATCCCCCGTAAGTGCGGTGGTAGCCTTCCCGAAGTCTTTGAACAAAGACATCAATTAAAATCTCGGTTGCGTTAAACATCCTTGAGCCTCATGCTTGATTGAGTGCAGTGTTAAAAGCCTTACTTTATCTACGATGCAACAAATCTTTACTGAATTGTCTAGACAAAACTAATTTTCGGTTAAGGACTTGGCTTCCCAGGTAAAACCTGTGTATTCATCACCTAAAAACCTCCGGGAGTCTGGAAGCCCCGCAACTTTAGTTCGGGGAGGAAAGACGACGAGGCGAATAAATTCGCCGTCCAGACATTTGAGACGCTAGACACCATATGAGTAACCGTCCTTTTTGTGAATGGTTGAACAGTATTTGTGACTGATTCCAGCCACTCTACCTATCTTGGTAGAAATATCAAAACTACCAGTTGCACGGCATTGAACTCGACCTACATAAGTGCCTATTTTTTTGCCATTTGTGACAGCAGCTTTAATTATGTCTCCAGTCTGAAAACCGAAATGGACTTGTTTATTTGTGCGATGTCGCGTAGGAAACCCGTATTTATCGGTTCCTGACATTTTGCGAGTTCCGTGTCCAGATGCTTTAATCAACAACGGTTTAATTCCTTTGATGTTAAGAGCGGGGGTGGATTTACCAACACAAGCTGCATCAATCCAGTGCTGTTTTTCCAGGTTTTGGGCAGTCCGATTGAACTTAGTCAACCCACCTGAACCTGTTTCGACTGGTAAATCAGTGGCTTTCAGTGTTTCTAGTAGCTTGAATCTGGTTGCATTGACAGCCGCAGTATCAGCCAGTGGTTTGTTTGCCTGTGTAAGGATTTTATTTGACTTTTCAGGGTCTTTTTTCAGGAAATCTTTGATATCCTTAGTCCCTTTCTTGATATTACATTTTGCGCAGCTTAAGGTTAGGTTTGAAATTCTGTTTGAACCTCCTTTAGCGCGTGGGTGAATATGTTCTATCTGCAAAGGAACATCCTTGACACCACAGTAGGCACATTGTCTATCCCACTTTTCAAGCAAGTATTCGCGGGTTTCGTATCCTGCTAAAGTTCCTTGCTTGTATTCGTTTCCCTGAATATCCGGGTTCTGCATTAGTTGGGTGTCAAACCTTACTAATTCCTGTGATATGGCAGCGGTTGGGGCAAACTTGCTAAGACGTTTAACCCAAGTGTCAATGTTATGAACACGACTCATGAGACTTGGTGGTAACCACCCATCTGGGCGTTTCCTGTTATCAAAACGTGGTTGACGATATCGAGTTTTGCGGTTACGGCGACTTCTACGCAGTTGACGGCGAGTAAGCATTGCATCTTTGATTGCAAAACCTCGGTGTTGAATCTCAGCAGCCCATACAACCTCTCCCGTAGCATCGAGTACGAGCGCTACCCCTGTGACTTTAGAGCCTGGGTCAACCTTTACTCTCAGCGGTTCTACAGGAGCTTCAGTATGTGATTCCTTTAGTATCAAAGTAAAAGGAAATCGTCTAAAGACTGCCGCTTTCTTGTTTCTCAATAGTTGTCTTGCAAAAGCCGGATGAATTGGATATAATGGTCTTTTTTGTGAATCAATTACAAACACTTTGGACATTGCTGTCCCTCCTTTCGGGTAATGTTAGCTTCGCCAATGTTTGATGCCGGTACTTTCCAAAAAGCACTGTCTTACCCCTCGTAAAACTGTTTAACTTTTTGGTTCTAGAGCTACAGACTAGCTTCGCATCTGTAGGTAGGAACTTTAACTCTTGCCTCAAACGTAGTCGAGTTTTGACTTAGGCTGGTCAGCTATCTGAAGAGAGAGGCATGAAGCCCCGTCTCTTTAGAGCGGGGTGCTGACCCATGAATAATAATATACCATACGTTGACGGCAAATTTATTCGCCGAGTCGTCTTGACCCCCCGATTTAAAAATACGGGGCAAGCAGACTCCCGAATTTAAGAAAGTGTGATTTATATCACAATTTGTGTGTTTGGGAGCGATCGAGGTGTTGATGCGTTAGATCTTACCTTGGTTTCGGGGTGTCTACTCTCATTTTAGCTACAGCAGACAAAGATTGTGGGGATAACGCCGTTTTTGAGGCTCTGCCTTAATCAGGGAAAGCTGTTTCTTGTCGGTTTGCCTCCAATTTCCACCCCGAAGCCCGCCCCGGTGCCCTGTAAGTGTCGGTCAAAAAGGGAATGGGATTGGGGAGGGCGATCGGGAAGAAAAGGCGCATACAATGAATATGGACGCAATAGGGCATATCTGACTTATCCCATGACCCAGGCGAAACACCAGTTTCAAAGTTTTGAAGAGTCCTATCCATTCACCGTTGTTTGGCGAACTTAACCTCACAGGCACCCAAATTTTTGAACAAAATCCACCCCACATTCCTGCTCCAAATTTTTGATTTGGGGGAGGTTAGGGTAGCTAGGGCTAGCCCTGCAATCGGTGTTTTTTCTGGGCTGGATAAAATCTACAAAGCTGATTCTTGTGTAGGGTGAGTTAGCGCTAGCGTAACCCACCGAGCTGAGAAATCTAATTCTAGCAGGAGTCAGGAGTCAGGAGTAAAGCCAAATTTCCAGGAAGCAATCTCAGAGAGAGATCGCGGCTAAAAACTCATCCACTGCATCAAACTGGTCATGATAGGTGATGTAGCGACAAAGCGTTTCGACTGGCAAATCTGGCAACAAAACACTGTCTTCAACGTTCTTATAACTGCTTCCATCTGCTTTTAGATGGTGAATATTGAGAACACCATCTTCCCAAAACCAGACTTCTGCGACACCCATGCGGCGATAACCTTCCAGCTTATCCACCCCACCACTGGTAATGACCACCTCAATGACCAGGTCTGGAAAGGGTTTACGAGTACTGAGATTATACGACTCATCAGGTTCGCTTCTTGCTCCCAGTTCCTGATTGCCCAGGGAAGGTCTGCCACGTCCATAGAACCGAATCCTTTTAGCCCTTAGATAGGCTTCGAGTAGCATTCGCAGGGTAGTCTTGAAATCCTCATGTTCGGGGCTGATTGTCATAATTTCCAACTCACCATCCAGATAGCGCAATCTGACACCTGGGACGGTTTCAAAGGCTCTGTCAATATTTTCATATTGCTGCCAGCTTAGTTTGGGGATGACTTGCGCTTCCCGTTTTTTGGATGGAGGAAGTACTTGCATGCTCATTGAGATTGTCCTACACTATAATATCCAGCGATCGCCCCGCCTACGCGGCAGATGTTGTCCTTCCTGTTGAGAAATTTCAAGGATTGGGGGCTAATGGCAGGTGTCAGGGACTTCTGGGATTTCAATCAGGGTGATGAAGTAGGAGCCAGGGCAAACGCATTAAATTTTAATTCTAGGTCATACAGCGGCAGTTTTCCCATATTACGCAGAATTGCCAGGGTGTTGAGTACACCTGGGAGACCGCCTTTAGTATCTACTCCAGCAGCAACGCATGCAGCAGCAAACTCTTGTGTATCTAGTGGACGGACGACACCCATTAGCCGTATTGGCTCTTGTATATTTAGAGCTTTGCGTTCCACAGCCAAAGCGTTAGCAGCCAACCAACAAATCTCACCGTACTGATAAGGTAGCATGACAACGCACAGTGTATTGTCATTCAGCAAAGCCTCTAGGTACGGTAAAACTCTGACATCTCTAGTGGGATACCTCCATAAATCTTTTAAAGCAGCAACACGTAGAGATATATCTGGACTGTGCAAGTCCTGTACTAATTCTTCTAGCTCTTTATCAGTAAGCATCATGACCTCTGTTTTTTCTGGTATTTTATCTTAATTTTTGACGCTTCACCGCTGCAATTAAATCGGCAAGTGTAGGATTTTGGGAAAGCCCCAGTCTTTCTTTTGTACCTTTGCCAATTTCGACTATTTCCTTAGCACGTTGTTGCCATCTTTGGAAGTTTCTATGTTCGCTTAGAGGAACCCCATCCACCAACATATATAAACGAGCTTCGTCTCTAGTTGGGTCAACTGCTGCTGCAACTGTACGCGAGATGTTCACTCTGCCGTTGGTAGCTGAGGCAACTTGTTGGGCAATGAAGTCATACTCGGACTCCAATGCCTTACTGTGAGCTTCCATGTAGTATAGCTCGAAGTTTACTCCCCATTGCCTTCTTTGTTGGCGTCCCATATTCTCTAGGTTGCTACCCATAAAATCGAAGCCTGTCTGTTGCTGAATTCGTTGCAATTCTTTTATTTCTGTCATTTCATGCACGAGGAAACGGGCATCATTGACAGTGCCTTTGCCAGTCGCCAGATTCTTCCAGGCATTGTAATTTTGTCGGGCGAAGGCAATGCCAGGACTATCAAAGGTGTAGCGTTTTACAGCTTCAATCATTTGATTATCTACAGGAATACCGAACTCTTGCAGAGCATTTTTTACTTTATTGATGTCTGCCTGTTGCAACAGCTCGCCTCGCAGTTCCTTAACCCTCTCCTCAGGTAGATCCCATTCAATTGGATTAATACCAGCACGACCTCCATCTTTTTGGGCAGCACTCAAAGGACTTTGCCCTCGCTCGATAGCAGGTGTGTCGGTTTTCCCATCACCAGTAGTCTGCCCCTCATCGGGAGTTGGAGTCTGATTTGGGTACAGTCAAAACCCGTTGGTTGTTCTTGAGTTTCAAGTACTTCCAAAGTAATATTACGAGTGCTAGTACTTATATGATAATCATATATCATTAGCCTGTCGGGGGTGATACTACCCCCACGGTCGTAGGGTGACGATCGTTCTCATGCCTGAAACCCCTTGCTGAGGTGAGTGTTGAAGCCATTGCTTCCGGTACGATGAAGCATAGAGCTAACTGATTTTCACCAAACCTGGGGATCGATCGGGCTGAACTAGCAGATCCTACATAAAAGTTGTATACTCGAGTAAGAGCAAGTGCCAACTGCGGGTGTAGTTCAATGGTAGAACATTGGCTTCCCAAGCCAACAGCGTGGGTTCGATTCCCATCACCCGCTTGATTGAATCAGGATATATCCTGGCATTGGGCGCGAATTGTGTAATATTGCCAGAATCAAAGGCTGGTAAGGGTTCTGGAAAAATTTTCGCTCTGCTGACAGCTAACGCTATTGCCCCTCACCCAATCGGAGCTTCCCTACCAGCGTTAATCTATTTTGCTGGCTGACATGGTTTAGTCGCTCGCCTCAATTAGTGAATCCCTACATCGATAAATCCGAGCATTTTCAGAACAGCCACCAGAGCAGCCACTGCTATCCCCCCGCCTACAGTGCGTAGCCAAAAAGCTTGACCATCAAGCCTTTTTTCAACATTTCCAATTTTTTCTTCTACTTTCTCTTTAACATTTCCAATTTTTTCCTGTAAAACTTTTACTTCAGCTTTAAACTCGACACCATTCTTGACTACTTCAGTCTTCAGTTCTGCTACATCCTTGGCAAGAGCATCGAACTTAGCATCGAACTTATGCTCTATTCTGTCTAGCTTTTGGTCGAGTTTAGCTAGCACGTCCTTTAAATCTATCTCAATGGTTGGCGTTGACATCTCTATCTACGTCCGATTATTTTAGCTTATTCCTATAATCAATCTATAACATATTTATAGGATAATTCTGATAAGGGATGCCTCTTACACCGCAGTGTGGATGGTGGGTTACACGAAGAGAGCTAACCCACCCTACAAATAGTCTTTAAGTCCATTAATCAAAATTAGGAAGTCACGATGAAAACCCACCCGAACCATCCCAAACGCATTTAAACAACTTACTCTCTCCCAATGGTAATGTTGGGTTTCGCTATCGCTCAACCCAACCTACAAAAATAAGTATATGGCTACAAATAATACAGCGTCGATATGCTCGATCGCTTACTACTAATTCCGAATTTCATCTAACTTGGCACGCACCGCTTGGATATCTTGCCACATTAACCATTTGGGACTGTTTGGCTCCCGTGATGGGTTATACAGCAGGTAGGATGGGTGGAAAATTGGCATACACAAACGCCCTTCCCACTCAATCCAAGTCCCTCTAATTGTAGTAATGCCTCGCTTATCACCAAGCATACCGCGTACTGCGGTAGCACCAGTCAAAAGTATGATTTTTGGGTTTAATAGGCGAATTTGTTCTAACAGATAGGGTTTGCAAGCCTCGATTTCTTTAGGGGCGGGAACACGATTATTGGGTGGACGGCACTTGATAATGTTGCAGATATATACATCCCGTTCAGTATCGAGATTGACAGACGCTATGATTTTTTCCAGCAGTTGCCCAGCTTTCCCCACAAAGGGCAAGCCTGTCTCATCTTCATTTTGCCCCGGTGCTTCCCCCACAATCATAATGGGAGCCTGGAGATTGCCTCGTCCAACGACAGCATGAGTCCGAGTGTCTCCCAAACCACACCGATGGCAGCGCTGGCAATGCTCTGCTAGCTGGTTAATCGTTTGATAGGTACCGGGAGGAATGGGAATTTTGGCATCTTTGGGAATCAACTCTAGCGCGGGTTCGCCAAAGTTTGAGTCGTCAAACAGATTGAGTTGTTTATCGTCGGACATAAATCTGGGTAAGTCGTGCCACCAAATAATCCTATCAACCCTAGGTGAAAATCGGTGATGATAAAGGCAATCGGGCTAGCAAGTGCCGGAGGAAACTATGTCATCTGCCCCGCTGTTTAGCTCACGCACGGATGCTGGCAAACAGCTCCTTAAGTCAATCGAAAGTGAGCTTGCTCAACTTGATGCTGTCGGTGTTTCTGTTCAACCTATTCTATATGCACTCCCTAGAGGCGGTATTCCAGTAGCCGCACCTATAGCGCAGGCTCTGGGTTGTCCGCTAGATATCATAGTGGCAAAAAAAATTACCAGACCCCAAAACCCAGAACTGGCTATCGGTGCTTGTACCCCGTCAGGGCATGTACTCTGGTTGAGCTCGAAATCATTTCGTAAAAGCCAGCAGAATCAACAGGATGAACTCTGGCATCAAACCCAAGAAAAAGCCCAAGCGATGCTAGCTGAATTTTCCCCCTTTCGTCCCCAGGTTAGCCCGGAGGGTGCGATCGCGATCTTAGTTGATGATGGTATTGCCACTGGCATGACGATGGCAGTGGCAGCCCTAGCTTTGAGAGCGCAAAACCCAGCTCAAGTATGGATTTGTGCCCCAGTGGCACCCCTGGAATTAATCGAATGGTTGCAGCAATGGGCCGATCGCGTGATTGTGCTACAAACACCTCATCCGTTTCTCAGTGTGAGCCGCTTCTATGTCGAATTTCCCCAAGTGGAGACTAGCGTTGCCTTGGCTTATTTGCAGCAGCACAACCAACCGCACCTATCCCCACAACCAGCGCCTGATGACTCCAATGGTGAGTAGCTTTCAATCGCTGGTTTGAATTATCTTTTTTCTAGAATGGGAGCATTAGTCATTAGTTTTTAGCCCTTAGTTCCAAAGCTAATCAGCTATGACACTTGACTAATGACTGATTACCAAGAGGAGTATAACCAATTAAACATGAGATTTTGGCAGTTTTGGTGGCGCACTTTAGTTATTTCAAGCCAGTACAATCCCCCTCGGTTCATTGAGCTAGTAATGTTATTACTGGCAATGTTATTGTTGCTCATCTGGGGCATTACAGACCAATGGCCTTACCTAGTTCTTAGCTTGAGCTATGTTATCGGGGCGTCAATGTCCATTTTAGTGCGGGAGGCGCAAGTACCCTCGTCCTACCCGCGCTTGCTCCAATTAACAGCAGTGCTGTTATTAATCATTAGTTTGTCCGGTTTTCTAGCTATGAATTACTGGTGAGCGATCGGCTGGCTTTTATTGACACTCCCTGCTCTCTAATAGACAGGGATTCTCCAGGTTTTATGCCTTATTTAACGCTGGAAAACCGAGCTGTCATACGAAGTATATTTAGCAGAAGTGAAATTACAATATGTGGCAGCAGCAAAAGAAATGAGGGCTACCAGCCTAAAACGGGACAGTTTTGAGGCAGGGGGGCAGGGGGCAGGGGAGAGGGGGCTTTCAAAGTTTGATGATTTTTACCTTGTCCCGCCTTACGTTGGTAGCCGAAATG
>CASBRB010000086.1 GCA_949127975.1 Oscillatoriales cyanobacterium PMM_0019
GTAGGAGAGGGGTTGGGGGTGAGGGTATTTTTACAACTCATTTAGACTTGCTATATATAGCGGGTTCGTAGGGGCAAACCCCCTGTGGTTGCCCCTATATATGCCAGTGTGCGTAAGTCCTAGTCCTACTATGTTCCCGGTAATGTACGCAGCCGCTCATCCAGATGGGTACGATCGCCCAATACATGAAGCAAGGGGCCATGAGAGCCAAATTCCACTATACTAACAGAACCGACAGGGCATCCCAAGCGATAGCGGAAACGTCCGACATCAATGCCCAGCAGACTACACAGAATAATCCTGATAGTTGCCTTGTGGGAGACAATTAAGACATTGCCTTTGGGGTAACTCTGCTTAATTTCTTCTATCACCTGTAAAGCACGATAAGCGATCGATACTGCTAATTCTCCCTCAGTTGGTGGATACCAAGCCGGATCGGCAGACCAACGGAGATAATCATCGTGGTACTCACGGCTTACTGTTTCTACAGTTTGCCCTTCCCACTTGCCATAACTAATCTCCTTCAATCCCTCCCGCAGTTCCATATTTATCCCCACCGCATCACAGAGGGGTTGGGCGGTGGTCATCGTGCGCAGCATCGGACTACAATAAACAGCATTCCAGGGAGTAGAGCTGTAGGCAGTAGCAAAAGATTTTGCCATTTCCAGCCCATCTGGGGTTAATTCTGGATTTATGGCACCACAGAAGACATTATCTCGACTGCGAGCAGTTTGCCCGTGACGGAGGAAGTAAAGCTTTAAGCTCAAGGTAGTTATCTCTCAGCGTTCTCTACTAAAATTTTAGGTCGAGTACGTAAATGCTCTAATGAAATGAAAACCGACACTATATTTTACCAACTTTTTCTAGCCTTTCCTGGGATTTTCTTTGAATTGATTGGTCAAAATCCAGAAGAGGCTCGTGGCTATGAGTTTACCTCTATCGAGGTTAAACAAGTTTCCTTCCGCATAGATGGCTTATTCTTGCCGACTAGCGACGAAGCCCATCAACCTTTCTATATCGTCGAGGTGCAGTTTCAGCCAGATAAGGAGTTGTACTACCGCCTGTTTGGGGAGCTTTTTGCCTATATCAGGAGATGTAAGCCACTCCATCCTTGGCGAGTTGTGGTCATTTATCCCAGTCGTCGAGTAGAAAGAGAAGAAGCTTTGCAGTTTGGGGAGATGCTCGCTCTGAGTCGAGTCAGACGAATTTACCTAGATGAGCTAGGTGCAGAGGCGTCAAGCTCTTTGGGAGTTGGGGCTGTTAAGCTAGTGATTGAAGAGGAAGAGACATCTGTAGCACTAGCGAAGCGTTTAATCGAACAAGCGAAGCAAGAACTAACAGATGAAGCTATCAAACGCGATTTCATCGACTTAATTGAAACAATAATCGTCTACAAGTTACCGAAAAAAAGCCGTAAGGAGATTGAAGAGATGTTGCGCTTAAGTGAGTTGAAGCAAACCAAAGTCTATCAGGAAGCCTTAGAAGAAGGTAAGCAGATAGGTGAAACAATAGGTGAGCAAATAGGTGAGCAAAAAGCTAAGTTAGAAGCCGTAGCGCGAATGCTGCGGTTGGGTTTGAGTTTAGAGATGATTGCTGAGTCGTTAGATTTACCATTGGAGGTAGTACAGCAAGCCGCGCCCCAGTCTAACCATTAATCCGATTACCGAAAAAAAGGAGCCTCGATTTAAAAATACGGGGCTACCAGGCTCCCGGTTTTCTTTAGGTGTAGTGGGTAACGTGCGAGCGGTTTCAAGTTTCAGTTGTCTGAAGCTGAATCAGCAAGGTTTCTGTGGAAAAGGCTCATCTAAATAACGCTTCAGCCATTTTCTTCTTTTAAAATCTAAATCGTACCCACCAATTTGAAGTAAGTTCTTCAGTACTGTAGCAGACTGGGCATATATAGGGGCAACCACAGGGGGTTTGCCCCTACGAACCCCTATATGTAGTTTAGCTGCGTAAGTCCTGTTCTTGACAAACTGGGGAATGGCACAGTTACGCTTTGTTAAAATCAATGGGTGCCAATGCTAGGTTACATAATGGTAGGAAAGCGCTTGAGGTTTAGGAGAAGTTCATCCAGGAAAATGTTTACAGACTGCCGCCATCATCAATAGTAACGTTCACCACTTCAGAAACGCTGCCTCAGAGCCTTGTTCTCGCCTAATATGACTATCTTTTTCAAACCAGCCCAGCACCTGCTCGGCTGTTAAATCCTCCATCGGCACACTGACATCCTGGGCAATATGCCTCAATAACTTTAAGGATGATATTGTCAGTCTAGTTAAAAACTTCTCCTCGATCGACAACAAAGCTGCGTCTACCTTAGCTGACTCTTCTAGAGTTAAAAATTGTCTTGATGGTTCTTGTCCAGACATAACTATGATATAATTACTTTTTTTTAATCAAATAACCACAGCGATGCTCGCCATTAATCAGCCAGTGGGTGCGCTCTACTTGACAATCTGGCAGGGCAACGGCAAACATTTCTAACTCGTGCCCGCAAAGATTGGGAAAAGACGAAACCAACTGGGAAATAGCACAGTTATGTTCTGTCAGAATAAACTGGGTGCCATTGCTAGATTCTATAGGATACCACTCTGCCATGTAACCTTCCTCTCTCCGGAGTTGGACTAACTTGGCGACACGCTCTTGTAGAGAGTTAGTACCCAAACTGGCGTGGTATTGCTGCGCCTTGCGTTCCCAGTGCTGACGAAGGAGCGTGCCAGCTTGCTCATGCCCCAGAGTTTCTACCAGGGTAGTCAGAAAAGAAACCGCAAACCGATCGTAACTGTTCGGGAAGCGATCGCGCCCCTGGCGACTAAGCTGATAAAAGTGCTGCGGACGTCCCATCCCGGCTGGTACGGGTTGGTGCAAAATCAACTCCTCTGCCTCTAAATCCTTGAGATGACGCCGAATCCCTTGGGGGCTGACGTCCAAAGCTTGGGCTAGTTCCTGCGTCGAGGCTCTACCCTGTTTCAGTAAAAATTGCAGGATGTCCTGTTTGGTGGAAGTTTGCTGCGCGATCGTCATCTTAGTTGGTGGTGTTGTAAAATCCCTATAGGTCGTTTGACAACATCCTTGTTGTTAAAGTATTGTAAAATAGAGATAAGCAACAAGACTGTTGTTTTACCATTGTAAATGCAGTTTGCCTGCCTTAGCCAGTCTGGACATCCAGAACCGCCACCATAAAACGAGAGAGCAAGAACAGTCAGTCAGCACCCCGCTCTCTCATAGACGGGGCGTCATGCCTCTAACTTTAGGTAGCTGACCCTTCTCGCGTCCCAGCAATGGGGAAACTACGTTATCGGCAAGTGTTCAAGAACCTACCTTGGAATGCGACGCCAGTTCCATGCTCTAGAACCGAGTGGTTAAACAGTTTTACGTTAGCGCAGCGGTGCGTTAGCACGGGGTAAGACAGTGCTGCTTGGATAGTACCGACCGATAACTTTGGCTAGGCGAACATTACATCGTGCAGGATAGGCGTTTCCGGCTATTAACAGGAATGGATAGAAACTGCACCTCTTTTTATCTACCCCGAAAGGGGACGGCTAATAAATTAGCCGTGTCGTGTTTCATCCGTGGGCTAAAGCCACACGGTTTCCACACTCCCGGAGTTTTTTAGATGACTTCCAGCGTCAAAACCTTAGTCAATCAGCCCTATAAATACGGCTTTATCACCGATATTGAAGCCGATACCATCCCTCGTGGCTTAAACGAGGACATTGTCCGCATCATCTCCGCCAAAAAAAACGAGCCGGAGTTTATGCTGGAATTACGCCTCAGAGCTTATCGGCAATGGCTGAAGATGACAGAGCCAAAATGGGCGCACGTCAAATATCCTCCCATTAACTACCAGGAAATAATTTACTACTCCGCGCCCAAGCAACAACCCAAAAAGCTGAATAGCTTGGAAGAAGTAGACCCCACTTTGCTGGAAACCTTTGAAAAGCTAGGCATTTCCCTATCAGAGCAAAAGCGCCTGAGCAACGTCGCCGTGGATGCCATCTTCGATAGCGTCTCCGTAGCCACTACCTTTAAAGAAAAACTCGCTAAACAAGGTGTTATTTTCTGCTCCATCTCCGAAGCCTTGAGAGAACATCCAGAATTAGTGCAGAAATACCTCGGCAGCGTAGTACCCGTGGCAGACAATTACTTTGCCGCCCTCAACTCAGCAGTATTCAGCGATGGCTCCTTCGTCTACATTCCCAAAAACACCAAATGCCCAATGGAGCTATCCACCTACTTCCGGATAAACACTGGAGATAGTGGTCAGTTTGAGCGTACCCTAATTATTGCCGAAGAAGGCAGTTCTGTCAGCTACTTAGAAGGCTGCACAGCTCCCATGTACGACACCAACCAGTTACACGCCGCTGTAGTAGAACTCGTTGCCCTCGACAACGCCCAAATCAAATACTCCACCGTTCAAAACTGGTACGCCGGGGATGAAAAAGGCAAAGGAGGCATTTACAACTTCGTCACCAAACGGGGGCTATGCCAAGGAGTAAACTCCAAGATATCCTGGACGCAGGTAGAAACAGGTTCCGCCATCACATGGAAATATCCCAGTTGCGTGCTAGTGGGCGACAACTCAGTAGGTGAGTTTTACTCAGTTGCCCTAACCAACCACTATCAACAAGCCGACACCGGAACAAAAATGGTGCATATCGGCAAAAACACCCGCAGCAATATTATTTCCAAAGGTATTTGCGCAGGTAACTCCCGCAATAGCTACCGAGGCTCAGTAAAAATGGGACCAAAAGCATCCGGCGCACGTAACTACTCCCAATGCGACTCCATGCTAATTGGCGACAATGCCGAAGCTAATACCTACCCCTACATCCAGGTGCAAAACCACACCGCAAAAGTAGAACACGAAGCATCTACATCCAAAATAGGGGAAGATCAGCTATTTTACTTCGCCCAGCGAGGCATTTCCCAAGAAGATGCAGTCTCCATGATGATTAGTGGCTTCTGCAAAGATGTATTCAATCAGCTACCAATGGAATTCGCTGTCGAAGCTGACAGACTATTAAGCCTAAAACTAGAAGGCTCCGTTGGATGATTACTTTGCGCCCCTTTGCGTTAACCTTTGCGCCCTTTGCGTTAAAAAATAAAACGCAAAGTACGCAGAGTAAAACGCAAAGTACGCAGAGGTTTACAGAGGTTTTTAGATGATTATTGAAAATAGCGAAGTGATTCTATCTGTTCGGGATTTGACGGCAGAAGTGGATAGTATCCAGATTCTCAAAGGGTTAAATCTGGAAATGAAGGCAGGAGAAATACATACCATTATGGGGCCAAACGGCTCCGGGAAAAGTACTTTCTCGAAGGTATTAGCTGGGCATCCTGCTTACACGGTAACTGGTGGCGAGGTGATTTTCCAAGGGCAAAACCTGCTAGATCTAAAACCAGAAGAACGGGCTAGGGCTGGTGTGTTTCTAGCGTTCCAATATCCGCTAGAAATTCCGGGGGTGAGCAATTTAGATTTTCTGCGAGTAGCGTACAACTCCCGCCGCCAGCATCAAGGGTTAGAAGAAGTGGATGCTTTTGATTTTGATGAATTGATACATGAAAAGTTGGCAATTGTCAAAATGAATGCCGCTTTTTTGAGCCGCAGTCTGAATGAAGGTTTTTCTGGCGGTGAGAAGAAGCGCAATGAAATTTTGCAAATGGCTTTGCTGGAGCCTAAGCTAGCAATTCTGGATGAGACGGATTCTGGTTTGGATATTGATGCTCTCAGAATTGTGGCAAATGGGATTAACCAGTTGGCAAATGCTGAGAATACCATGCTGGTAATTACTCACTATCAGCGCTTACTAAATTACATCGTGCCGGATTTTGTCCATGTGATGGAAGATGGACGTATTGTTACCAGTGGCACTAAGGAATTGGCTCTGGAATTGGAATCTCGTGGTTATGACTGGCTGCGAGAAGAAACTGCTGAGGTGGGGGCGCGATGAGTATTCAGGTTTCTTTTTTAGCTGAGTTGTTGAACCTGCGCTCACATCTGGATGTGCAGGCTATGGATGCTGAAACAGCTTCTTGGCTAAAAGATCTCCGTTCTGATGCTACTACTTTAGTTCAAAAACAGGCTATCCCAAGTACACGGGATGAGGAATGGCGATTTACTGATTTGTCGCCTCTGTTGAAAGTTAATTTTGTCGGGGCTAGTCATGAATTGCCTCTACCAGATATTACACCGCTGATTCTGCCAGAGGCTGCCCAGAGTCGGTTGGTGTTTATTAATGGGTTTTACGCGCCGGAGTTGTCTTCGGTTGCTGGTATCCCAGATGGTGTGTTTGTTGGTAACTTGTTGGCAGGGAAAATTTCTGCTCTACAAATTGGGATGTATCTGGGTAAACTACAGGGTGCTTCGGAGATATTTACTGCTCTGAATACTGCTGGGCTGGCGGATTCGGCTGTAGTTTGGGTAGAGAAAAATGTGGTGGTGGAAACGCCTATCCATCTGCTGTTTGTTTCTGTTGCTGGTGCGTCGCCTACTTTTTCCCAGCCGCGTTGTCTGGTGGTGGCTGAGCCGGGAAGTAGTGTGACTTTGGTTGAGGAGTTTACAAACCTCAGAGACTCAGAGGGAGAGGGGGTGGTTTTTTGTAATGCGGTGACGGAGGTTTGGGTTGGAGATAATGCTGATGTGAGGCACGCTCGGATTCAATGGGAAGGTGGGGCGGCAATTCATGTTGGCAAGAGTGCGATCGCTCAATCCCGTCATAGTCGTTATACTTGCTATGCAGTTAGTCTGGGGGCTCTGTTGTCGCGCCACAATTTGGAGATTTTCCAGGCTGGTGAAGGTACGGAAACTACTCTCTATGGTTTAACGATGATTGCTGGCGAACAACTGGCTGATACTCACAGTGCTATCGCTCTTAACCATCCCCACGGCATAAGTCGTCAACTGCATAAGTGTATTATAGACGATCGCGCTCGTGCGGTGTTTAATGGTAAGGTTTTGGTTCCTAAACCTGCACAGTTGACTGATGCTGGGCAGTTGAGTCGTAATTTGCTGTTATCTCCTAAAGCTCGTGTTGATACCAAACCACAGTTGGAAATTACTGCTGATAATGTGAAATGTTCTCACGGTGCTACTGTGAGTCAGTTAGAAGATGATGAGGTTTTCTATCTGCAAAGTCGTGGCATCGATGCTAACAGCGCCCGCCATCTGTTAATTCACGCTTTCGCTAATGAAATAATTGAGCAAATTCCCCTGGAATCTCTCCGAGAAAGGCTACTTAAAAAAGTCAAAGCTTAGATTTTTCATACCAATCACAAAATGACTATCACTCAAGAAAAAACACTTGCTCAACAAGTACGGGCTGAATTTCCTATATTGCAGCAGTCAGTAAATGGTAAACCCTTGGTTTACTTAGATAATGCTGCAACTTCTCAGAAGCCCTTGTTGGTTTTAAATACGCTGCGAAATTATTACGAGCAGTATAATTCTAATGTGCATCGGGGAGTTCATACCCTCAGTGGATTGGCGACTGATGCTTATGAAGGGGCACGAATAAAAATTGCCAAATTTATTAATGCTGCATCGCCCCAGGAAATTATCTACACCCGCAATGCTACTGAGGCGATTAACCTGGTAGCTTATGCTTGGGGGTTAATTAACCTGCAACCAGGGGATGAGGTTATCCTCTCGGTGATGGAACACCACAGCAATCTAGTACCCTGGCAACTTGTCACTAAAACAACAGGGGCAGTATTAAAGTTTGTCGAGCTGACGCCAGATGAAGATTTTAATCTGGAACAGTTTAAGCAGTTGGTGTCGAACAAGACTAAACTGGTTGGTGTGGTTCATGTTTCTAATACTCTAGGTTGTATTAATCCAGTCAAGGAGATTTGTAACCTCGCACACCACTATGGCGCTAAAGTATTAATCGATGCTTGCCAAAGTGTGCCTCACCTGCCCATCGATGTGCAGGCGATAGACTGCGATTGGCTAGTGGCTTCTGGGCACAAAATGTGCGGTCCTACGGGGATAGGCTTCCTCTATGGTAAGTTAGATTTACTGCGATCGATGCCTCCGTTTATGGGTGGCGGAGAGATGATTGCTGATGTGTTTCTGGAAAACTCTACTTATGCGGATTTACCCCATAAGTTTGAAGCGGGAACGCCAGCAATTGCAGAAGCGATCGCTCTAGGTGCCGCTGTAGATTACCTTAGTGGTATAGGCATGGATAAAATTCACGCCTATGAGGAAGAGTTGACTACCTATCTCTACGAGCAATTACAGCAAATTCCCGAAATCCGAGTTTACGGGCCATCTCCGAGTAAAGGTAGAGCTGCACTAGCGGCATTTACCGCAGGCGATGTCCACCCTCACGACTTGTCTACTATTTTAGATCAAGCTGGGGTAGCAATCCGTGCTGGACACCACTGCACTCAACCACTGCACCGTTACCTGAAAGTACAGTCAACTGCACGAGCGAGTCTGTATTTCTATAACACGCGAGAAGAAATAGATGTCTTCATCACCGCACTGAAGGAGGCTGTTGAGTTTTTTGGCAGCATCTTCGGTTAATTGGCTTGAGGAAGTAAACCCAACATCAATAATTGTAGGTTGGGTTGAGGAACGAAACCCAACATCAGTAATTGTAGGTTGGGTTGAGGAACGAAACCCAACATCAGTAATTGTAGGTTGGGTTGAGGAACGAAACCCAACATCACCAGTGTTAAGGTGCGCGATCGATCCCCCTAACTCTAGTAGGGTACTAACCCGAACCTGCTTGGTGCAGTAGATATGACAACCCCGAAGGAAGCAGAAGGTTCAACACCAAAAAGATCTGGGAAAGAAATTGGTGAATTAGGCAAATTCTGGGAAGATCTAGTTCGACAGGAATCGGGTGGAAACTCTGGGGATATCAATGGCAGAGAGATTGACAGTATCACTGATTATGAATTAATTCAAGCCAAAAATGTTAACACCAAGAATGCTCATAACTTTTTGAATAAAAAAACTCGAATTCAGATTAAGGAGACTATAGAAATTGCTAACCAACAAGGTAAACGTGCGGTATTCTGGTTTAAAGAGGAACCGTTTCCTGATGTTCGCAACTATATTGAAAACAAAGGTGGAGTCGTCAGAGTTGGATTAGGAGAGCCATAAAATGGCATATTATTATTCTATTCGTGGTTGGCTGGAAGTAGACCATGAGAACTTCCTACAGATCGCTGAAACGCTTAAATTCCTTCAAAGTAACTATTCGGAAAGCGCAAAATTTAAATTATATATGAAGGGATGGTGTTGGCAGGATAACCCTATTAACTGGTCACGCTATATATTTTACGGTGCAGACGTGACTGTAGAAGGTCTGAATTTGCTGGAAAATGTATTAAACAAGATAATAGGCATGAGATTGAAAATTTCGGGTTATTTTCACGCTCAGGGAGAAGACGGTGATAAAAGCTTTGCTTATCAAATAGTTGATGATATATTGAGTATCAAAGAGACTAGCGTCTTGATAGATGTCACATAGAGAGAAAAATACTTGGCAGCATTTTCGCTATTCATAGTAATTGTAGGTTGGGTTGAGGAACGAAACCCAACATTGTTGGTAACTTTACCGTTTTCAATATCGGCGGAAATAATTATCGGCTAATCACTTTTATCGATTACGAATATCAAACAGTATTTATCCGTCACATCCTCACCCATGCCGAATACGATAAGGAGAATTGGAAGAATGACGAGTGGTTTAAAAACACCTAGTAGTTACTACATGGAGCTAATCACCACTTTCCCGCCACGCCCGATTACTACGGATGTGGAACTACAAGCTACCCAGACTCGGATTAATGATATTCTGGATAAGATTAAGATCACGAAAGATGACCGAGATTACCTGAACGTGCTAGGTACTCTTGTCTACGATTACGAACAAAAACATTCACCCCTGCCAGTGCTTAAGGGGATTAAACTCCTCCTCGCTTTGATAGCTGAAGATAACATTCAAAAACCAGAGCTTGTTGATATATTTAAGCACGAATTTATACTTGATGATATTCTCAATGGCAACAGAGAACTTACCGCTAGTCAAATTCAAAGTTTAGCTGAGTTTTTCTCCATTTCTCCTACTGCATTTTTGAATTAATCAGGACTTACGCAACTACACTACAGCAACCGCCAAGGCGGTTAAGCTATATTGCCTAAGTTACCTAGAATGACAGCTCAAGATGCCGAAAAGATTCTATTCGATGCTGGCTTTGTCATCATCAGAATTAAAGGTAGCCATTGGGATAATTTAGTTTGTTTTCACAGCAGTATAATCTTGACACTCTTCCAAAAGGGGAAGTGGTTCGTTACCAAACTTAATAAACTCATTAGGCATAGGTAACCAATCGTCAACTAGATTTTCACACCAGATAATTTCAACTCTATCAGCATTATCATCTGAGTTAATGATAACTTCATAAACCAATCCATCTTCTGCATTCAAAAAAGCATTCCGTAACTCAATCAATCCAGCTCGAATATTCTCAAATCTCCGCTGTGACATGGGGAGATAAAGCCATTTTTGGCATTTTTTTGTTTGGTCGAACAAAATTGCTATAAATAGATGTCCTGAGGCATTCCGACACGAAAAAAGGCAGGGTGTATCGTAATATTCATACACCTCAAGCAATTTCAGCTTTCCCAAATGAGTGGACTGCGGAAGAAGTCGCATAGGTATGCCTCATTAAGTATCGGGGTAATTAACAGTGACAACTTGAAACTCTTGCCAAGGTTCACTATTCTCAGGAAGCCACCAAGTATGGTGATTGTCACCTGTCCCTTTTGCAGGAGTGTTCAGTATTACTCCTAAATCTAGATCGGGACTTAAATGACCCAAGGCGGTTTTTTTTTCCGAAGGAAGGGTTTTCTTCGGAGAGCAGTACGGACACCTTCTTCTGAAGTAAACACAGACAGACCACAAGTTTGGCATTCCGTTAAACCTTTAGGGCAAGGCTCACTTGGGTTCAGTTCGCGCCACGAAAGAAAATCCTCTAGCTGTGGGGGATCGTTATCAACGAAGCGGTACACCGAACCTGCGACTGGTTGAGCATCTTCAGGTGGGCATCCATTAGGGAGGTGTTCGGGCCAAGGCATTAAGTGCTAATTCTATTCTTAATTATCTATGCAAAAATTTAAAACCAGAGTTATTGTACTACCAAATCATGGCTATGCTAATTTCAGCAGAAGGAATGGATTACACTCGACTGCGCGAAATGCTTGCAGCAGGGAAGTGGAGAGAGGCAGATGAGGAAACTACCAGAGTGATGCTGGCTCTTTCCCCCCTTCTCCCTTGATGGGAGAAGGGGTTGGGGGATGAGGGTGATATTGAAAGAATGTCCTAACCATCTTGACTGTTGCTATAATTGTAGGTTGGGTTGAGGAACGAAACCCAACATTAGATGGTGAAAATTTTTTAAAACAGGACTTACGCAACTACCTACATATAGGGTTCGTAGGGGCAATCCTCCTGTGGTTGCCCCTATGGCCAGTGTGCGTAAGTCCTGATTAAGTTCGATCGAATCATTAAACGTTTTCTAGCACTCCAATATGGTTTAGAGGATTCTCGTGCTTAGGGTGGTTTTCTGAGCTAGTTATAGTAACCCAACAGGCGGTTAAGTGCGTGAGCCGCTCTTGTAGGGTGCGTTAATGAAATGTAACGCACCATAATTATGCTAATTTTCGGTGCGTTACGCTGACGCTAACACACCCTACTCAAGGGCAACCACAGAGGGATTGCCCCTAGATGTGCCCAGTGTGCGTAAGTCCTGCTAAATGTATGTACAGGATGTATAGCAACCGCTAAAGCAGTTGCTATATTTGTAGGTTGGGTTGAGGAACGAAACCCAACATCACCAGTGTTAAGTTGATGTTGAGTATCGCTCACGCTCAACCCAACCGAAAGCTGCTAGAATGGATGTCAGTACTGTGGCATACACCCTATTCTTAGGGTGGGCAACGCCTGGATCTCTGCGGTGTGCGTGCTACAGTACTGGATGTGTTAAGGTGCGCCATTAATCGCCCTAACTCTAGTAGGGTACTAATGCGAACCGCGTCAAGCACTACCAACCCTCACTTACCACCCTCGATGAAAATTTGGACACCCAACCAACCCATAGGTGATGGCAAATACCTAATTCAACAAGTTCTGGGTAGCGGTGGCTTTGGCGTTACCTATAGTGCTACCGAACAGCGTACTGGTAAATTAGTAGCTATCAAAACCCTTAATCCTATACAACAAACTAAACCCGATTTTCCCCAACGACAGGTAAAATTTCTCAATGAAGCGCTCACATTAGCCAAATGCCATCACCCTTACATCGTGCAAGTATATGAAATGGTTGAAGATGAGGGACTGTGGGGCATGGTGATGGAATACATCCAGGGTGAAGATTTAGCCAATTATGTAGATGAACATGGAATATTCTCAGAAGAGTCAGCCCTACCCATCATGCAGCAGATTGGGGAAGCGCTAACATTTGTCCACGAACGGGGATTTTTACATCGGGATATCAAGCCAAATAATATTGTGCGTAGGAGCAATAACCAACCAGTTTTGATTGATTTTGGACTTGCCCGCGAGTTTACTCAAGGGAAAATCCAAAGTATGACTAATCAGATGACAGAGTATTTTGCACCAATTGAGCAGTACGAAAGAAACGGTGAGTTTGGTGCTTATACAGATGTTTATGCGTTAGCTGCCACCTTATATACGTTATTAACTGGCGAGTTTCCCTTCCCGGCAAAAATCCGGCAGCAGAATATACCTTTAGTCGAACCGAAGCAGCATCAACCAGGTAAGATTAGCGATCGAGTGAATCAAGCTATTATCAAGGGGATGGCACTAGAACCTCACGCCCGTCCCCAATCGGTGCAGTCGTGGTTGGAATTACTGATGCCTCAGCCTGCGGCTGATGATGTCAAGCTAATTTCAGCAGTAGGAATGGATTACACCCGACTGCGCGAAATGCTTGCAGCAGGGAAGTGGAGAGAGGCAGATGAGGAAACTGCCAGAGTGATGTTGGCAGTGGCAGGTAGGGAAAAAGAACGCTACCTGGATAGCGAAAGTATCGAAAAATTCCCATGTCCAGACCTACGCACTCTAGACCAACTTTGGGTAAAATATTCTCAGGGTCACTTTGGCTTTAGCGTCCAGAAGCGCATTTGGTTAGACTGCGGTGGTAAAGTAGACGTTGATACGGGTAAAAAGTTGGGCGATCGTGTGGGATGGCGAGGGGGAAGCTGGAAAGGGTCTGGGGATATTACCTACAGCCTAAAGGCACCCCAGGGGCATCTCCCTGGGTGGTTAGGGGGTTATAGCTTGGTGGAGTTGAGGTATGATGAGATTGGGGTTTGGTTGGGATGGTTCTTCTCTCGCGTCCAGAGCTGTAGTATGTAGTCTATAACGCTTTTAGGGAAGTGTCAAGAGTTTTCAAAAAGAAATATTTCCACGAAGCTATGCGGTGTCTGGCTTTCCGATACCTGGCACTGTGGTTCCTGTGGTTCGCTGTGGTTCGTCACGGTGGAGCATACTACAAGCAGCTTGTTGGTTGTAACAATTTGCCATCACAAATTTTTCTGCCACCTCCTGAATTTCAGGATTGTCAACTTCCCAATCATCCCAGGGTAAACGCATCTGTCCAGGGCATGATTTTTTTTATTTACCTGCGATCTTCTATATACATGTAGGAGCAATCCCCCTGTGGTTGCCCTGGCGTGTAGCTTTTTGCAGCGAAGTAATTGTAGGTTGGGTTGAGGAACGAAACCCAACATCAATAATTGTAGGTTGGGTTGAGGAACGAAACCCAACATCAGATGGTGAAAATTTTAAAAGATAATAGGGGTAAAAATTATCCGACAGCCCTGGTGGGGTTTAAACCCCAGGCTAATAGCTAAAGTCCTCTGAAAGAGGACTACACAATCTTATCAGCCCGCCAGGGTTGAAAATTCCTACGCTTGACATCAAACCATTTCTCCTTACCTTGAGTTGGCAAAAAAGTAATCCTAAATAGGTGGAGGATTATTTAATAAAATTGGTATAAGCCCATTTCGATAAGAATTTCAGTCCATTTTAATGGACTTTAGCTATTAGCCAGGGAATTGATTCCCTGGCGGGCTATGATACAACCAAAAAGCTTAAAAATATTAATTTTAGTCCATTTTTGGCATTTTTCTCAAAATTTAGTATACTAAGTAGGTCAGATCCAAATTTTTTAAAAGATAATAAAGTAAACATGCTGACAGATTATATCCACGCAGCTATGCATAAGGCTACCTATGAGTTGCTAGAAGATGGTACTTTTTATAGCGAAATACCAGATTTTCCAGGGGTGTGGGCTAATGCTCAGACGCTGGAGGCTTGTCGGGATGATTTGCAAGATGCTCTAGAAGGATGGATTATCTTAGGGCTGCGTTTGGGTCATACTCTACCAAGACTAAACATCACCAGTGTTAAGGTGGGTTTATGTTGGGTTTCGCTTACGCTCAACCCAACCTACAAATGATCGTACCACCATCAACCTATGTCAGCCAAAATCACCCTATCTGTCACCGAAGGCAACCTCAAAGGACAAGAATATATCTTCGATGAACGCACTACTTGTATTATCGGTCGTGCCGCTGACTGCAATCCCCAACTACCCGATGACCAACAGCATAACACGATTTCCCGCTATCACTGCCTACTCGATATCAACCCCCCTTTAATCCGGGTACGCGACTTTGGTAGTCTCAACGGCACTTATGTCAATGGTATAAAAATCGGACAGCGGCAAGCAAATCAAACCCCAGAAGAAGCGGCGAAGCAGAAGTTTCCAGAGCATGATTTGTACTCAGGGGATGAAATCCAACTCGGTAACACAGTATTCCAAGTCAGCATCGAGGTAGCAACCGAAGCCGGAAA
>CASBRB010000087.1 GCA_949127975.1 Oscillatoriales cyanobacterium PMM_0019
ACCATATCCGAAATTATTGATGAGGATGAATACGATGTGGAGGTAGTGCTGTCAAATTGGATTGAGTTTTTCCGATGGCAGAAAATAGCAGGAGAAATCTGTTATAGGTTTTATCATCAGAGTTTTAGTGAGTTTTTAGAGTTGAAGATGCGTGGGCGAAGCTAGTTGTAGGCATTGAGTTAATTAGCCCAAGGCAATAACCATGTTGGGTTTCGTTCCTCAACCCAACCTACAATAAATCATACTAGCCCAAGGATATAACCCTGTTGGGTTTCGTTCCTCAACCCAACCTACAATAAATCATACCAAATTCGGGTGAAATTTGTTCGATCGCCCGTCAGGGGTACAATTTTTCCCAGCTAATTCAAACAATTTTGGCTGGCAGCAAGGATCTGGTGTGTTTTCTTTAGGAAGTAAGTAATTAGAACCAGCTATTATTTACGTGCAAAACCAGAAAGAACATCATTTAAATCAAACAACGATCGCATCTCTAGAAAGAATCGATCGTGAAGACAACCCTCCAACTCGCTGGCATCCTACCTAGGCGGAGAGGCAATATATTTTACCTCAGATACCAATTCTATTAAAAAATACTACGCTTAGTTAGGATTACTTTTTTGTCATGGAGTAGTCCTCTTTCAGAGGACTTGAGCTATTAGCCAGGGGTTTAAACCCCTGGCGGGATGTCGGACAAACTTTACCCCGATTATCGGTTCTTATATTACTAAGCTGCGAAGCAGCTTAGTAGAAATTGAGCATAGTATCATTTTACACTGAATGCGCCACGCGATCGCCTATTCAAATCAACATCTCAAACAAGAAACTTTTCCAGCATTGCACCGCCCTCGATTTGGAGACGCCGCTGCTTTTCCCAGTTCTCAACTTGATTGGCGGCACCAGTAACAGCATTAAAATGATCCCACCAGGAGACAGCATCTCCCATTAATTCTTCTGCTGTTTTCTCTCCTGCAAAACGAGTAATTAAGTGGGTGACATCCTCATGTTCCAACTCTGACGGGATAGTTTCACTCATCACTTCCACTGCTCGCTTGAGGACATTCCTCTGAAAATTACGGATACGCTCAACCTGGATATCCACAAACCTTGCTGCCTCTTGTCGAGAAGCTAAATTCATCAGCCTTCCCTTAGCAATTACCCGGTTAAGATACGCACCATTGGAACAAATCAGCCGCTTCCAGAACACGCTGGCTTCTAAGCTGGAGTTTGTCGTTGCCCGATGGTGTCCCCAGCGGATATTCTGCATTGTACCATTAATCTGAACATGATCTCCTGGCAGCACTTCCAGCATATCTGGTTCCCCGAAATATACATCCATTTGCCCACTGAAGATTCGGACGTGAGTTCTCATACTCCAAAATTCTAGGCGCTCCAGGATAACAACATCATCTATTCCTGTGCAAGCACCAGGGAGTACAGCCGCAATCCGCTGGTTTTCTGGGTTTTTCCGACTGGATTCAACTACAACTGTCACTGTGGCATCAAGCCTTTTGAGCAACTTATTAATCGAGTAGGCATGGAGACTAGGCTCGATTCGCCCTGAGTATGCTTTCGAGATTCCAACCAGGGAGTTAATTTGCTGGAGAGCGATGTCGGTTAAAGCTATTTCCGAAAAAGCCACAGGATAGGAGCTGCAATGCGTCAATTTACCTTCTTTGTCAACTTCCAGGTTGTGAGTCTCTATCAGATGACGCCGATATACGCGAGCATTCACATACTCTAGGGCGGCGGCAGCCGAGCCAAAATCCATCGGCATGGTTTGTTGGGTAGTCAGCATTTTTACTAGCCTCTTATCTACGCTTAACTGTTTATCGGTAGATTCTGGCTAGTTTATGCAACTGTACATGGCATAAAAACTCGACTGTCGCCGATATAAGAACAGTACATCACAAAAGCAAGGAGCGATCGCAGGGAGCAACACCGTTGGTTTCTACTCAGGGGGCACGGGCTATTCGTCGAACTTTTGAGCAGGAAGTAGCCGATCGCATTTTAGAAATTCTGGCTGATGCTGGGTCAGATTTTCAGTCAAGGGTAGTGTACGTTAATCTTATGGAGGAGGGTAAAATAGGGGTTGAATTGGGGAGCGTATACCCTAGCGAAACTCCCCATTTACTGTGCTAAATTTTGAGGAAAATAGTCCGCGTGGCAATATGTCCCCTTTACAATTGAGTATATTATCCCCTTAGTCGATCGAGGAACAGATACTGTGACCAACATTAATCAAACCAAGCCTGACACGGAATTTGATACCCCGTGGAAGGAAATTATCGAGACTTATTTTGAAGATTTTATCCGCTTCTTTCTCCCAGAAGCGTATGAAAAAATTGACTGGACGCGCCCACCTGAGTTTGTAGATAAGGAGTTAAATAGGGTGGTGCGTGATGCCAAATTGGGAACACGGTATGCAGATAAGTTGGTGAAGGTTTGGTATAAAGATGGCGCAGTAAAGTGGATTGTAATTCACATTGAAGTTCAGAGTCAAGACGAAAAAGAGTTTGCCGAAAGAATGTATGTCTACCACACCCGGATTTATAACCGATTCAGGTGTAGAGTGGTAAGAAAGAGCGATTCTGGCAGATGACCGAAAAAACTGGAAACCCAAGCGATTTGAGTATGAAGAGTGTGGGACGAGGGTGGTTTTTGAATTTCCAGTAGTGAAGTTGTTAGAATATAAAGAATCCTGGTCGGAGTTAGAAACCAGCCGGAATCCGTTTGCCTTCGTTGTCATAGCACATCTTCAAGCCCAGGAGACGCAGGACGATAGATCAGAACGGAAAAGGGTGAGAATGGCTCTAGTCAGACGGTTGTATGAGGAGGGTTATTCAGAGCAAGATACCATCAACTTGTTTTGGTTCATTGATTGGGTAATGAGTCTCCCAGAAGATTTAGAGCGGGAGTTTTGGCAAGAACTGCAACAATTAGAGGAGTCAATGCGTATGCGGTACGTTACCAGTGTAGAAAGAATCGGAATTGAAAAGGGTCGTCAGGAAGGTCGTCAGGAAGGTCGTCAGGAAGCTATAACTGAAGGACTATTAGAAGCTATTGAGCTAGGTTTAGAACTAAAATTTGGCTCGGTTGGGTTACAATTGATGCCAGAAATTTCCCAGGTTAAAGATGTGGAGCAATTAAGGGCAATCAAAAATGGAATAAAAACGATGAATACCTTAGAGGAACTGCGGCAAATATATCAACCTGTGGCATAACGCCGTTAACTATATCAAATATAGCTATGCGATCGCCCTAACGTTACGGAGCAATCTTGCCTACTTGATGGTTTACCTGGGTGGATTGATGGTGATGTCAGAGCGCTCACACTTCTGGGGTTATTTCACGAGCAATCCTTGGCTCATATTGAGTATGAAGAGTGTGGGACGAGCGTTATTTTAGGTTTTCAGTAGTAGGGGCGTATTACCATACGCCCCTACGGCTCTGGCTCTCCCGTACTTAGGTTGATAAAAAAATCTTATGTATAGTTGGAAACTCTTTGAGGATAAGCGTTGTAGGTATTGCAAACGCAGATGAACGCGGATGAACGCAGATGAATGCGGATGAAAATAGTTGGTGTGGAAGAGAACCCAACCTGTTATTGTGAAAGCCTTGGGCTTCACATCGCGAAACCTTTCAGGCAATTGATTAATAAAACTTATCAATCTAAGTACGGGAGAGCCGTATTTTCACTCCTAACGATCGCGTGTAATTTATCCGAAGATAGATTATCTAAATGTCTCTCGCTTCTACCTCACCCATCTCCAGGTGACAATTCTCTCCCCGGCTGCAATAATAGCATAAATTTTGTTGTTTAACCCGATAATACTGATGATACCGCAATCAAGCGATCGTGTTGACACCAGCCCGCCACCGGTTCTTTCCCGGTGGCTCATAGCTAAAGTCCGTTAAAACGGACTAAAAAAATCAATGAAACTCACCCCTCGACTGATATTAGAGCCGATAGCACAGGTTTTTGGAGGTTGGTTTTTCTAGCTTAACCCAACCTAATCATCCCCTAGAGAAATTGCCCTTTCTCTACACATATAGGGCTGGTAAGAACGATTAGTCCTCTTGAGCGAGGACTTGAGCTATTAGCCAGGGGTTTGAAGATACTGTTGGCGAATCCATTGAGGGGTTTCACCCCCCAGGTTGCTCGTTCCCAGGCTCTGCCTGGGAATGCTGTTTTGGAGGCTCTGCCTCCTGTGCCTACTAGAGGCAGAGCCAGAGGACTTGCGTTACCAGGCCGGAGCCTGGTAACGAGGCGATCTCA
>CASBRB010000088.1 GCA_949127975.1 Oscillatoriales cyanobacterium PMM_0019
CTTGCTCGTAGCCAAGAAGCCAAAAATGCTGTTAACCGAATGTATCAAGAAGTTCTGGGTAGAGATGCCGATCGCAATGGCTTACGTACATACACCGACGCTCTGGCAAAGGGTTGGACCCTGAGCCAAGTGCGTGACGATCTGGCTAATAGTCCAGAAGGAAGAGGCAGAAGAAATCGTTAAATTTTGTACCTGCGATGGTGGCGCGAAGCGAGATAAAGCAGGCGGCCTGAGTAGGAAGTCAGTCGTCAGGAGTAAAGCCCTTACTATGACAGGAGCGTGAGATTGAGAGAATGTCCATGATTAGCAGGACTTACGCACTGCCACTACATATAGCGGGTAGTAGGGGCAATCCCCCTGTGGTTGCCCCTACATATGCCCAGTCTGCTACAGTACTGATTAGTTAATCCCTGTTGGAAATCATCTAAAATAGATGCTGTAGTTGATACAGGCGTACCTTATGCGATCGGCTGAATCAGCATGGATGATAATTCGCTCTGACTAGGGAGGCTTGCCCGATGACTCAAACAACTAAAGTTGACTTACCCAAAGAATTCGTTGGCACTTGGGAAGAAATCAAGGATGCCCACTCTCCTGAACTTGCTGGGCGTAAGGTGCGCGTCATCGTTCTTCCTGACTCAACAGAAACACCCTCTAACTTGACACCGCTATTTCGCCCTGCGTCTGGTCGCTCTCTTTCTCGACACGCAGGCACTTGGGCTGGCAATGACTTTGAAGAATGTCTTCAGTTAGTTTACGACACTCGTGGTAAATTTTAAAAAATAAACGCATACTCAAAATTTAGAGTTGTACCTGCTAGACACTAACCATTGCAGCCGCATCATTCTAGGTGATGCCGCCGTTCTCCGTCGCGTCACAGAGGCAGAGGAATCCCTTTTAGCTACTCTTGACACTCCCCGGTCGTCATACACGGGGATTCTTGGTTCGCAGAGCGAACTTGCCAAGACAGGATTTCTCCTGTCTTAGTAGCGGTTCCCTCTCCCCAAGCGTTCAGGTCATCGTTGACCCAAGTTCCCGTATGCCCTACGGTACTTAATCCACGTTTTAAGATATTGATGGCAGCATTAAAATCTCGGTCTAGTTCGCATCCGCAAGCACATTTATGAGTGCGGGTACTTAGAGATTTCTTGACAATATTTCCACACTTAGAACATTCTTGAGATGTGTACTGAGGTGGCACAGCAATAGTGACCTTCCCCATTTTTTGCCCAAATCGTTCTACCCATTGTCGGAACTGATACCAACCAGCATCATTTATCGACTTAGCAAGACAGTGGTTTTTAACTAAATTTCGTACCTTCAAGTCTTCATAGGCTACCAAGTCGTTAGACTGGATTACGCAACGCGCCATTTTCTTGGCGTGTTCTTCACGTTGCCTACTTATTTTGAGGTGCTGTCTTGCTAATCTATTTCTAGCTTTGTGATAATTGCTAGATTGTGGCTGCTTATTTTTCTTCCTTTCCTTACTGTATTTTCGGGAAAGGCGGCGTTGCAGTTTCTTTAACCTTTTCTCTCCTTCACGATAAAACTTGGGATTCGGTTCTGCATACCCAGTTGAGTCAGTGTAAAATGCTGCTAATCCGACATCCAACCCTACAGCTCGGTTTGTTGGTTCTAATTCAACTTTAGGCGGGTCTATCTGAATCACAAATTGGCAATAATACCCATCTGCACGTTTGACTAAGCGAACTCGCTTAATCTGATCGATCTGATAATAATTAAGCTCGTAAGTACCAATGAGTTTGAGCTTGCCAATCCCTTTTTTATCGGTAAAGGTTATTGCCTTCCTATTCTCAGAAAGCTTCCAACCACTGGTTTTATACTCAACTGACCTGCCATGCTTCCTGAACTGGGGATATCCCTTTTTACCAGGAATCTTGGCTTTGCAGTTGTCAAAAAACCGTTTTATTGCTGCCCATGCCCGTTCTGCTGCTGCTTGACGAGCCATTGAATTCAATTCGTCAGCGAATTTATATTCTGCACCGCTAAGATCTTGCAATATTTGTTCAAGTCGTACTGACCAATGCCCCGCTCATCCATCCAAAGTCGAAGGCATTTATTTCTAATAAAAAGAGCAGTCCGTATCGCCTCTTCTATGGCGACGAACTGCTCTTTTTTGCCTTTGACCTTGAATTCTATGACTGTTTGCATGGCGTACTTTAACAACTCTCAAAAATGGTACATCAAGAACCATAACTCTAATGTCTACCTAAAGACAGATATCTCGCTCAATGAATTGAGCGAGTCGCGCTACATCCACAGGTTTTAACACGGGGGTTTTGCGCTCCCGGACTATCTTAGATAACTGTGCTTGTTTCTCGTTCCCAGGCAGAGCCTGGGAACGAAGCCTCTTAGGCAGACCTCAAGGGAGGGACAACCACGGGGGAATTGCCCCTCTACTCGGCACCGAGGCGGGCTGGCGCGTGGAAATTGGAGGCAGAGCCTCTTAAGAGCGTTCCCAGGCAGAGCCTAGGAACGAGAAAAGACTCCAATTACGCTACATATAGGTGTGTGCCACTTTAGGGTGCGGAATATGGGTTGTAAAGTTTATTTTTCTCTATTTGTATGAAACCACCCTGCTCTCCCAAACTGGGAGAGGGGAGTAAGAGTCTGATTTTCTGCTCTTTCCCACCCACCCCCGGGGTGGGTGGGAAAGAGCAGAAAATCAGACTCTTACTCCCC
>CASBRB010000089.1 GCA_949127975.1 Oscillatoriales cyanobacterium PMM_0019
CAATCTCGCCAATCACCAATGGTTGATTGATGAATCGGCATCCTAAACCTGTAAGTCGAGACAATCCAATTACAATTAAGACTTCAATGAGAATTAAAACTACTGTATCTAGATGCATACTTACCTCAATGGTTCTCTCAGTTGGTGAAAGCGTTCTTTTGGGGCGTCAGGCGATAAGGTCAGCAAGGATTTTTTCCCTAAATGAATCTAGCTCCCAGCTTAAACTGTTGTGTTTTAGACACCATTAAGTCGCGGGGGTGGATGGGGATATATTAGAACATTTTTACTATAATTACAAGTAGGGAAGAATATTTATTTGGTTGGGGAGGCAACTTGTAAAATAAAGCTGACTTTGCCATAATGACAAAGCCTGCCTTTTCCCTAAATTGCATGAAATTGCTGCCATTGTGATTTCTTAACCCATACGTCTCTTGCGTCTAGCTGCGATCGCCTTGCGTTTACGCTTTTCTAGGGGAGTTTCAAAGTGACGATTTTTCTTGACATCTGCTAAAATACCGTCTTTAGAAACTTGGCGTTTAAATCGACGTAAAGCCGAATCAATTCCTTCATTTGCTCCTAATACCACTTGGGTCATGTTTACTCCTTTTTTGCTACAAGTGATTCAGATGTCAGGCTGTATAAATTTATACTGAACCGTACAGCTATTTACTAAATTAGCCTGTTCCAGTTTGTAAGAGTAGCCTATTTAAGATTTACATTCCGTGCGAATGCACAGTTTAATACTGAACCACCCCACGGCTTTAGCTGTGGGGTTCTAAAATCACCAACCAGGTTTCGCATATCACTGATTTCGACTTCTTGGCTGTTATTTAGATTCCGCAGCGCCTAACTCTAACCCCATTGCTGAGGCGGCATTGAACGAGTCTCCGCTCTTGCTAGTTGATTTAGGACACCATTACCACACCTCGATAGCAGGGATGGTTCCATACCCAACCAACCATTTCTGGCTGATTCGAGGCATAGGTTTTCATCACTTTAACACACATCGCCGCCAACGCAAACTGATGCGTGGAGGAATTTTTGCGCCTGCTCTCTAGGGTTAGGCTGACAGGCTGGGACTTGTGATCTAGATCACTTTTAGCAGGATTCGTGAGCCTTTGCTCCTTCAAGTGAGCTTCAGTCCTCCGGATCTTCTGGGAAACGGATAATGTCATCGTCTCCTAGGTATTCTCCATTTTGGACTTCAATCATGACGAGTGGAATGAACCCTGGATTTTCGACGCGGTGATGTGTACACGTTGGCACGTAGGTTGATTGCTTTTGCGTTAAGATAGTCTCTTGCCCACCACAGATAACTTTAGCAGTGCCAGAGACGACAATCCAGTGTTCGCTGCGGTGATAGTGCATTTGGGTACTGATGTGATGTCCAGGCTTAACCTCAATCCGATTAATCCTGTAGCGCGGAGCTTCTTCTAAAACCGTAACCGTACCCCAAGATCGTATCCGGGTAGTGCTAATATTTGCAGGTAACAGTTCGAGAGATTCTGGTGGTTCGTTGTAATTTTGAGTCATAGCGTGCTTCCCAATTGCCCTCATTCTAGCAGGACTTACGCAACTACACTACATATAGCGGTTCGTAGGGGCAATCCCCCTGTGGTTGCCCCTATATATGCCCAGCCTGCGTAAGTCCTGTCCTTTCACCAAGCGCTAGGAGTGATGTGGCGGCAGCAACTAGCCAGGAGGAAGACGTTGGGAGAAATTGACGCCCACGCCGACAGTTAGGAGTTTAAGCGAATGTCTCTAGGAATTCGATAGCTTCAGCCTTACGGTGAAAGATGGCATGTATTATGTCCCCATTGTTATAGCGAATATCAATTTCGTACTTGGATGCGGGCGCTATGCTAGGTTGAGTTTCTAGGTAATTGTGAAAGTATTCAATAGCCTCTTTAATAGTGGCTTTCGGCTCAGGCAGTCCGTGTAGTACAGTAACTGTTACCCCCTGAACCAGGCGTGAAAATGAATGTTCCAAGATATTGATAAAGTCGTCTAAATGGGCTTTTTCAAGACTGATAAGTTGATTTTTTATGTGGGTAATATCCTGCACTGATAAATTATTATACTGAGATATTTTATTTTGAAACTCGGCTTCTGGTGTAGTTTCGTCAAAAGATGCATTTATTCCAACACCTGCAAATGCCCTAATTATACTGTCATACTTAAGATAAAGTATCTTAAAACCTTTAGACTGTAATTGAGCGATCGAACCTTGAGTAAACACACCTGCTAGAATAGCGCCTAGGAAGGGATGCAGGTGATTATAAGTGTCTGCCAGAGGGACAAGTGCCCCTTCAATTTCTTGAGCCTTGTTTCTAGAATGCTTAGTATAGCGTCGCCATGCAGTCTCAATAAATGCTGCTGGAAGTCCACGAGTAGCTTCTGTGCCACCACGTTCTAGTACATAATCAAGATCGTGAGAGTTACCGTAGCGATCCTGCCACGTTACTTTTTTGCTGGTTCGCGCCTCTCGCTTCCTCTGATAGTCTAAGTAAAGACCATGCTGAGCGGAGATTTCTTGAAGTCGATCGCGAATAAATTCTTGGATCAGATTTCCGATAATCTGCCCCCACTTATGTGAAAATGATTCCGCCATTGAATGTCATTAAACAACTAAACTTATCCTCGAACCCACAAACAGCCTTCGCAGAGCGGAACTCTATGCTTCCGATTTTTCCACTTCACGTTTCGATCGCGATTCTTGTCAAACTCGAAAGATTCAAACCCAGCTGATTGTGCTAGTATACCCATCCACTCAATCACTGGAACATACACGCCGTATGGAGCAGAATCGCCAATAACAAAACACACTGTTGAAGGATGTTGGCATACTCGACGCAGTGCTATCCAAACTCTAGCAATGTCCAAAAAGTAGCAGGCAATCATCAGATGGTAATTTTTTTTTCCACCATGCAGAAGTCGCTCTTGGGATAGCCTCGAGCAGACTTCAATGATACCAGATTGAATCGGTCTAAGTTCAGGCGCAGCAATAACTTCATCAAAATTAACATTCTTTTTGGTTACGTGTTGCGAACATGAGCGAATTAAGTATTGCCGTACTGCACTTTGAAGATCTCCCCAACCTTTAATTTCTCCCAGAAAGCACATTTCCAGGCGTGTAGCATCTGCATAATCATAGTTGTTCGCGTAAGGTGGCGAGGTAATTACCCAGTTAGCAAAGTCATCAGGAATACCAGCGCACGTCCGAGCATCAGACTGAATGAGTATAGCCTGAGAAGTTGGTATTTTCCTCATCAAGAGCATATCTGTGGCAATGGTTTCTGCCATCAGTTGAAAAGCTGGTATCGGCTCTAGGGTCGATTTTTTCTTTTGGCTAGGCAAAATATACTGCCACGGTGCAGTGCCGACGTGGGAAACCTGGCGGAGAATACCTACAAGTGTTAACCAGGCTAACTGAGATGGTGAGGAATTATCAGCAAGTCTCTCCCAAGCTTGTCGCAATCTATCCAGGCATTCAAGGGAACTTGCACTGAAGCATTCACGAATCAGAGTCGGATAATCATCCACGCAGCCATGTAGGTTTTCGGCACATTTTGTGATTTTTCTTATATGCTCAAGATATGCATCAGGATCGGTCCGATATAGTAGTTTAGCTCTCGCTATACGAACCATAAAGGGATGAGCCTCAACACCATAACATTCAACCCCCATCTTCTCGGCAGCAAGCAAAGTTGTACCTGCACCAGCAAAAGGATCGAGGACTGTGACGTTTCCCAACTCTTTGGCTTTAGCAATCACAGTTTCAACCCATTGAGCAGAGAAACCTGCACTGTACCTAAACCAACGATGAACTGGCAACTTTATGTTATCAGCGAAGGTTGAGAAGGTAGGAGTGAGAGAGGGTGGCACGAGTGAGAGAACTTCCCCTAGTGGCAATTCTAGTTGTTTTGTCATGCTGTTAAGACATTTGATTAAACTCTTCTTGAATCATCTCAAAGACATAGACAAGTTCAGCTCTCGCTTCATCTGCTGTTTGTCCCCAAGCGTGACAACCTGGAATCGCTGGAACATACGCCACAAAGGTACCATTGTCATCAGGAAGGATAACAACGGTGTAATCCTGTAGAAACTTCATAGGTACAGGCTTTCAATAATTCTTACAGATTGATTACGGTTAATTACCGATTATATCATTTTTTAAAGCAAATGAAGCCTGCATAAGCAGGCTTCATTCGTGCAGCCGCGACTTTAGTCGTCAGGCTCTATCGAGCTAAACCCGCAGGCATCCCCAAAATATCCTCAATCCTGGGCATATCTTCCAGCGGAATTACCCGCCCTTCATCCTCAAAACCAGTAATCCGATCGAAATTCAAATACCGATACAAATCATCAGCAAAAGGATGAATCTTGTGCGCCACAATATCCATATATTCCTGCACAGTAGGAATCCTTCCTAGCAGGGCACAAACCGCAGCTAATTCAGCAGAACCGAGATACACTCGCGCATCTTTCCCCATCCGGTTATTAAAGTTGCGAGTAGAGGTAGAAAATACCGTTGTACCATCATTCACTCGCGCCTGATTACCCATACATAAACTGCAACCAGGCATTTCTGTACGGGCACCAGCAGCACCAAAAATCCCATAAACACCCTCTTCCTTGAGTTGATATTCATCCATTCTGGTGGGTGGGCAAATCCACAAACGCACCTTGACAGGTGGTTCACCTTCTAGTACCTTGGCAGTAGCGCGGTAGTGACCGATATTTGTCATGCAGGAACCGACGAACACTTCCTGCACGGGGTCATTTTCAACCTCAGACAACAACTTGACGTTATCGGGATCGTTGGGCGCGGCAACTATCGGCTCTTTGATTTCATTCAAGTCAATCTCGATAATTTCCACATACTCCGCATCCGCATCGGCTGCCATCAGCACCGGATTGGCTAACCATTCCTCCATCTTGGCAACCCTGCGCATTATAGTCCGCCCATCCTGATAGCCCCGCGCTGCCATATTCTTTAATAGTGCTACATTCGATCGCAGATACTCGGAAACTGTCTCCACACTCAGCTTAATCGTGCAACCCGCACAAGAACGCTCTGCTGTAGCATCGGTAAGTTCAAAAGCTTGCTCTACCTTTAAATCTGGCAAGCCTTCAATTTCCATAATCCGCCCGGAGAAGATATTCAACTTGTTTTTCTTCTCCACCGTCAGCAAACCTTTTTGCATTGCCACGTAGGGAATCGCATTCACTATATCCCGCAGGGTGACACCTGGTTGCAACTCACCTTTAAACCGCACTAACACCGATTCCGGCATATCCAGAGGCATCACGCCCAAGGCAGCGGCAAATGCTACCAACCCGGAACCAGCAGGGAAGGAAATCCCCAACGGGAAACGGGTATGGGAGTCGCCGCCAGTTCCTACTGTATCTGGTAGTAGCATCCGGTTCAGCCAAGAGTGTATTATACCATCGCCTGGGCGTAGGGCGACTCCAGCGCGAGAGGCAAAAAAGTCGGGCAAATCGTGGTGAGTTTTGATATCAACTGGCTTGGGATAAGCTGCTGTGTGGCAGAAGCTTTGCATCACCAAGTCAGCACTAAATCCCAGACAAGCGAGTTCTTTTAGTTCGTCGCGAGTCATCGGTCCTGTGGTATCCTGGGAACCAACACTGGTCATCATCGGTTCGCAAGAAGTCCCGGGGCGAACTCCGGGTAAACCGCAGGCTTTGCCTACCATTTTCTGAGCTAGGGTGTAACCTTTGCCAGTATCTACAGGGGGGCGAGGGCGGATAAAAATCGGGCTGGTTTCTAAGCCGATAGCATGACGGCTTTTATCGGTGAGTCCTCGCCCAATTAGTAATGGAATACGTCCACCAGCTCGCACTTCGTCGGTGATGGTGTCGGGTTGTAGTTTAAAGGTGGAAATTACTTCGCCAGCTTCGTTGGTGATTTCGCCTTTGTAGGGATGGATGGTAATCACCATTCCGGTTTCCATCTTGGTGACGTCGCACTGGATGGGTAATGCTCCGGAGTCTTCTGCGGTGTTGAAGAAAATCGGCGCGATCGCTCCTCCTAAAATATAACCTCCCGATCGCTTATTCGGCACGCAGGGAATATCTTCACCTATATGCCACAGCACCGAGTTAATCGCCGATTTCCGGGATGAACCCGTGCCAACCACATCCCCCACATAAGCGACGGGATGCCCTTTTTGCTTTAACTGGGCAATAATTTCCAGTGCCCCAGGTATCCGGGATTCCAGCATTACCAATGCGTGTAAGGGAATATCTGGGCGGGTGGTAGCATGGGGAGCTGGTGATAAATCGTCTGTATTCGTTTCTCCCGGCACTTTAAACACAGTGACGGTGATTTGTGGGGAGAGCGGGGGACGACTGGTAAACCATGTTGCCCCTGCCCAAGAATCGATTACCTGATGAGCATAGGAGTTAGTTTTGGACAACTCCAAGACATCGTTGAAAGCGTCGTAAACCAGGTTAATCTTACTTAAGGCAGTTGTAGCGGCGGTTGCTATCTGGTTATCGTTAGCCTGGAGTAGATCGATTAACGATTGTACGTTATATCCCCCGATCATCGTGCCTAGCAGTTCTATGGCAGTTATAGGGGAAATAAGGGGGCTGATTGTTTCGCCTTTGGCAATGCTGGTGAGAAACGAGGCTTTGACGTATGCTGCCGAGTCTACCCCTGGAGGGATGCGATCGCGCAACAGGTGTAATAAATTTTCCTCCTCACCTGCTGGAGGATTTTTTAGTAGTTCGCACAGTTGGGATGCCTGCTCGGCAGAAAGCGGCAGGGGTGGGATGCCCAAAGTTGCGCGCGAGGCGACGTGTTGACGATAAGATTCCAGCATGGCAGCAATCTCCTCAGAGGACATTAGTTAATTTTTGCAGTATTTACATAATTGTTAAGTCATTTTACAAGGGTAGCCAAAAATTGGAGTAAATCGGTATAAATCGGTATAAATCGGCGTCATGCTACTACTCAGACACCAAGGTGTTGACATTCCCACGTAAACAGTTGTATTATAATTGACAGATCGAGCCAGCAAGCGTGGGCTTCTTATGTCGCTGACAAATAACAGAAGTTATAAAGTTTAGGAAGTTGGCTTGAAATTTTCCCCAAAAAAGCCTAGATTGGTAACTTTATAGGTGTGCAATCTGGCTGGTTCAGGTTGTACTGGGATCGGGTAGCCACACCCATTGCGTTCCTACTCCACTACGCTCCAACTGGCTTAGTCTGCTCTCTCCCAAGACTGGTAGATGCGCTTACAGAGGAGCCGTTCGCGCAGCGTGCCGGAGGCAAAGAAAGTGAACGGTGATTTCGGATTTATTACGTTTTATTACGTTTTACGACCTTTTACCGACTACTCTACGGCTACTTCTAGGCTAGCAAGGTTTTTGCCTGGTAATAGTAAACAAAGCTAAAATTAGAGGGGTAACAACAGTTTGCTATAATTGGGTATTACTCTCAAAAGCGTTGAACTGCATCAGAGATGGCATCAGGAAAATCAATCATTGGCAACCGAGCAGGTAACCACATGCAACAGTTGTCCCTGCCTTTGAATTTACCTGGGATCTACCCTAACAATCAGGTATGGTTTCAGGAGATGTTGCGCGAACTCGGCATCAGTTGCGTTCGCGCGTACCCCGATCGATTTGGTTTATCTGTGGGCAACTGGCTAGCTCAACAAAGTTATCCAACTATTAGAACCCTAAGCTTGTTTTCTGGTGGTGGGGGACTGGATATTGCCTTTCATGATGCTGGCTTCGACATTGTTCAGATGGTTGAGCTTGAAGCCAAGTATATAAAGACGCTAGAGATAAACTCAATGCCGGGGAAATGGCTAGAGAACGCCAAACCAATCTGTATCGACATCAGACAGTATTTTCCCAGTCCAGATCTAAATATTGACTTTATCATTGGCGGGCCACCTTGTCAAACCTTTTCTGCCGCAGGTCGTAGAGCCGCTGGGGTTGCGGGAACTAGCGATGCTCGTGGCATTCTGTTTCAAGAGTATGTACGCATACTCAAAACGCTTCAACCAAAAGGATTCCTGTTTGAAAATGTTTATGGCATGACGGGAGCCCAACAAGGGGAAGCTTGGCAAGAAATCCAAAATGCCTTTCAACAAGCGGGCTATACAATTCATTTTCGTGTTTTAGATGCTGCTGATTACGGCGTACCGCAGCATCGAGAACGTTTATTTATTGTTGGACTTCGGGAAGGTAATTATATGTTTCCCTATCCAACACATGGTCCCGATTCTCCCGATGGAGAACCTTTCTATATAGCTGGAGAGGCAGTTGCAGGGGCTGATACATCTGATGTACAGGCAGGTATTGGCGGACGATACGGGCATCTGCTGACTGAGATTCCCCCAGGACTAAATTATAGCTTTTACACCAAAGAAATGGGGCATCCTAATCCAATATTTAGCTGGAGATCGAAGTTTTCTGACTTTTTATACAAAGCAGATCTCCAGATGCCAGTGCGGACAATTAAAGCACAGGGAGGGCAATATACTGGTCCTTTTAGTTGGGAAAACCGCCGATTCTCAATTGCAGAATTGAAGCGACTGCAAACAATCCCTGACGACTATAAGCTTGTAGGAAACCGCCAAGTCTGTATTGAACAGATTGGAAATTCAGTACCGCCACAATTGGGGAGAATTTTGGCTCTTAGTATCTTGGATCTCATTATGGGCGTCAAACTGCCATTTCCTATGCATTACTTGCCAGCATCTAAGCAGTTGGGATTTAGACAGCGGAAGCGCCAACTGACAGAAATATATGCTCAAAAGGCTAAAGACGCAATAGCCAACTTACCGCTGACAAAACAACCACCCTCTCAGGTATTATCTGACTGTGTTATTCAAGGGCAGACTGTGCGATTCTTGTCTGCTGATTTTGCTTGGAATAAAAAACATTTTTCTAGCAGCTTCCAAATTAACCTGACATATGAACTAAATAATTCTTGCTGGACGATTACCGCGCTAACTGATGAGACAAGAAAAGATGAAAATCTCTATTTCATTGAAATATGTCCAACTTGGGGTTACGAAAATTGGGTTCTAGGCACAGGCAAAGTCAAACTATGTGCTAGGGATTTAGACAAACGTTTATTTACAGCACTTTGGAAAGCGTTTGAGGAAAAAGTGAGCGAGGTGACTGGGATGGCTGATTTGGTTCAGCTATCTGGCTATTACCAATACAACCCTCGAATTAGTGGGGTTTTGACTGTTCAACACAACTTAAAAGTCGAGCCATTCTGGCGTGTCGTTCAATGTGTTGTCAGGGGAATAGGGGTTGCTACCCAACTATCCGCTCAAGGACTAGCATTGCTATGGGGTGTTAATGCCGATGAGGTTTTTTCTTACCTCCACTGCTTGCGCGGCATGGGTTATGAAGTCAGAAACCATAACACTAACCCTCAAATTCCTAAAGGAGAGTATTTAATCCCCTATGGGTTTCCCACACTAACGTCGAAAAGCGTACAACTCCGCAAGCAGTTGGGAGAAGGTGATGAGTGAGTTGCACCTGCGCGTATTTAAAAAGCGAAGTGAGCTAGTGCTAACTGATGGTAGTACAGAAGTTTTTTTAGAGGGAGGAATGAGTCAATCAGCTAAACTAAAATCTCACAAAATAGCTAGAGAACTTGCTAATGGCTATCTAGAAGAACAAATTATTATTTGCAGAGATAAAGTAACGTATCTTGACTTTTCACAACTTAGCCAGATTCATCTAGATACCCTCAATAGACTTGTGGAATCAGTAACTAGCGAAGTGGGCAGGGCACTGGTAGGGTTAACAGTTCTGCAATTATGTGTAAAAGCAATTGAGCCTAGCCAAAATATTAGGCTACATAAAGGTAGTGCAAGTGCCAGAGATTTTTCATGGCAAGATGGTATTTCAATGCGCTCCTTAGATAGGCAACATATAACCCCAGTTTTACGTAAATATAATTTGCTGAAGCTGAACGCCGATGGATTTATGATGACCCGCAGCCTAGCAGAAAATTATCCTTACTCACCAGTGTATAAAGCTAATCTCAGAGGCGCACGCCAAGAATGGCTTAATATTGTAGAGGGGATTGAAGCTAACGAATTAGCTCCCAAACCAGCACTGCATTATTTACTGTCACAACTTTTAAATCAAGCGAGTGCTTTTAAACAATTAGCTACACAAACAATAGCAGCTCTCGAACAATTTTTAGAAGAAGCCGAATATGTCAATCGGGAATATATAACCAAACTGATAGTTAGACATATCAATGAGTCTGATTATGCGGCACGGATTATGGAAATCGCTATTCACAGTATGTTCCAAGCAATGGAAGAACTTCAATTTTTCCCTGATGGCTCGTTGAAGCCTCTTTCACAAATGCGATCGGCTAATAAAAAGCATGGCAATATAGGCGATATTGAAATATTAGAAGCCAGACAGATTATTGAAGCATGGGATGCTAAGTATGGTAAAGCATACTTGCGAGATGAACTGGAAGAACTAGCAGATAAGCTGGAAGCACACCCGACTGTTGTATGGGCTGGATTTATAACAAGTGTTGAACCCGATCGACAAGAAGAATTACTATCTCGATGTGAGGAAATAGAAGATGAGTTTGGTCTTTCTATAGAGATAGTATCGCTTAGAGATTGGATTACAAAGCAATTTAGTCGGGCAATGGCAGGGGGAATGCTAACAGAGCAAGAATTAGCAAGCGCTTGGATTACAGCTTATGCTGAGTCTCTAGCTCAAAAACGCCGAGAGATTGCTCCTATTGACGAACCTTGTCATCAGTGGCTTACAACTCTGAAGGCTATTTTGGAAAACTCTTGAATCACTTTACCAAGGTTATCTACCAGTGAATCTTACACAATATTACTAGACACCTCTCCCCTCTATCCATTCTCATCAACAAGCTACTAAGCAGAAAAGCTCATCTGCTTTAACTCAGCCTCCAACAGGCGGAGCAAATTTAGATCGCCCTTGGTTTGTGCCACCCGTAGCCGATGATCCAAGGTGCGGCGGATATTCGCCTGGTGATTGAGCGTCACCTCATCTATAACTTTCTTACTGTTTTGACGGACTGCCCAGGTTTTTGTCAGTGCTTGAGTTGCCACTTCCCTCGTCTCCACGGGCATAAAAGTTTCTACTTTTGGGCTCTGAGTACGGGGGAAATTCGAGGATGAAGGTTGATGTTTCATTTCCATCACAGGAGATGGAGCAGTGTGTTTAGCAACGCGACGCTCCATCAGCACTAAAGGGGGCACAGGTATGTGTCTGACATAGGATGAACCGGAATTCTGAGTCGGGTATTTGCCGCAAATTTCGGCTTCCGTGACTTCGAGGGTGGGTATATTGGATGAGTAGCGGGTACCGCGCTCAGAGATTCTCATATGCCTGCCTATAGTTATATTTACTCAGTGTTGTTTACGACTTGAGAAACACTCCTCCCGGATTGCTTTCTCTTTTTTCCCCCAGTAACTCTCATCCGTGAGATGATCCCCAGGGGGAAAAAGATCTTGTCTATATTTATTTTTACCATTTTATTTTAAAGTGTCAAGTATTAAGTAAAATTAAGTATTCCGGTATACATCATCAGATAGACAAGTCGCGTCCAATACCTTTTTATCTGATCCCAGATAAGTTTAGTTTTATAATAGATACTTTTGTCACGATCCCTAATTTATATATATATTGTTAAAGGCTGGAATATCTGCAGATGTAAGTCACCGAAGAGGGAGAGGGAGCAAATATACCCTCACCCTAGAAAGGTGGGGCTACACGGGATGGGAGCCTGCCTAACGCTACGCTAACGCCTGCGGCTGACGCAGGCTATAATTTAGGTAGCCTTAGTACGCGCGAGCCCGCACCGACCTGTAGCTGTCCTAGGTGAGGCAGAGCAATATGACTGATTTCGAGCAATTAATTCGAGTTGTTGGCACCGAAAGAATTCTCAAACTCCTTCAAGAGGTAGCCAAGCAAGCGATTGATGGGGGGGATTGGTTCAAAGTCCGGCAGATTACTGATTTAGTGCTTCAAATCACTGAGCATCCTGTCACTCGGCATACAGAGCTTGAGCCAAATACGGAAAGCCCCCTAGTACCGTTGACAACCCTCAACATTTCCACTCGATGCCTAGAGTTACTTACAAAAGTTGGTATCAACACCGTAACAGCCCTACAACGCTACAGTTTGGAAGACTTACTTCAAATCAATGGCATTGGGGAAGTGGCGGCGAAGCAGATAGACAGGGGTTTGCAGGAAAAGGGCATTACTCTAGACAGCGTTGAACTGCGCCAGAGATGGCATCAGGAAAATCAATCCTTGGCAACCGAGGAGGTCTTCGCAGATGCAGCGGTGAGTCAGACTTTAGGTGAGGAGGGGGAGTTTGAGCAAGCAACTCCGGAAAACTTTTTGGGATAGCTAACTATTCTGGAACGCCCTAGATTCCCTATTTTTTTAGCCGTGCAATTAAAACAGTACTGTAGCACTGCCTCTATATATAGCGGGTTCGTAGGGGCAAACCCCCTGTGTGTGCCCAGTGTCCGTAAGTTCTGTAAAATATAGTAATATGGCAAATATTGCAGTTATTAGCAACTGGAGGTGAGAGCGATGAAAGAAGATCCCATCAAGATTACTGGTTTTCACGCTCATATTTACTTCGATCCCGCAAGTCGCGATGCAGCAGCGCGTGTACGGGAGGGGCTAGGTGCTAGTTTTGACGTGCAACTTGGGCGCTGGCACGAAAAACCGATCGGGCCGCACCCAAAAGCGATGTATCAAGTTGCCTTCTCACCGGATCTATTTGGCAAGGTCGTCCCGTGGTTAATGCTCAATCGTGAAGGGTTAGATATTCTCATTCACCCTGAAACGGGCGATGATTTGGGAGATCATATAGATCGTTCTCTGTGGTTAGGAGAGAAGCTAGAACTTGATATCGGACCTCTGAAACGTACTAGAACAAGCTAATCAAGTTGCCCTCCTATCTTTCCCAAAAACTTCAGAAGCTTTTAAATTAAGTTCCCTAAATCCGGGAGATGGCAGTAAATCATCATTGCTAAAACTACCAACTTCTGTATAAGTATCGCCTGTAAGTTCTAGGATGAGAATGGTTTGAGTTTGGGGATCGACAATCCAATATTCGGGAATCCGACAATCTTGATATTGCGTTCTTTTGGCGATGTAGTCTCTATCTTTTTGTATATTTCCGGGACTAACTATTTCAATAACTAATAGAGGGGGTAACATTGAAAGGCGAATAGTGTTGCGCTTTGATAGTTGTTGAATATGTTCTTCTCGGATGATGGTTAGATCGGGATAGCGGTTTTTGGGTTCGCCTCTGACTTCTAATTCTAGTCCTTGCGCCCTAACTCGATCGGTTCCTATAATTAAGGCAAAAAATAAAAAAATTCGATTGGCAATTTGGATATTTAATCCTGATTCTGGAGGCATTTCGATCAATTCTCCGTTAAATAGTTCATAAAATTTTTCGGAATAGTCGTCGTATAGTAGATACTCTTCAAAAGTTTCAAATCGAGGTTTAACGGTTAACATCAGATTTACTCCATGCAATGGGTTAGCTGTGCTATTTGATAAGTGGCAAGTCGCGGAGAAAATAAAATCGATCGTTCTGCCAATCAACCCCCTTGTTTCGTCCTAGGTAGCCAGTCAAGGGCGAGGAAAGCTCGATCAGAATTTCGTACAGTTCTTGAGGCTGTAACGGAGTCGGCGGATTTGAGTGGGCATAAGCTCCATGCAATCCTTCAACCCCAGCTTGCTCAAATTTGGTGTTTTCTAAATGTTTTTTAACCAGCTCGACGAGGTGCGATCGTAACTTAATCTCATTGTAAACTTTATTAATATATTTCCCAACCTCATCATCAGACTGACCTGGCTTCAAGTAATCCTTTAGCTTAAACAAGTCTACTGAGTGAGGATACAGGCTTTCTAGTTTTACCAGCTTTTCAAGCGTCTCAGGGTTAATAATCGCCATACCATGTACCTTTGCAGCGTCTTCAAGTTGCTCAGTAGGCTTGCCAGGGCCAATAATTAGCTTAGCTGTTTTCTTTAACAATTCTAGGTTTTTGAGGCGTAGCGTTCCCAAGTTCAACAGCTGCACTGCGGTATCGTTGGGAATCTTTTTGCCAGCTTTGCACTCCCCAACCAGAGGATAAGGTTTTGAGCAGAATAAATCTAAGCCACCAGCACCGCCTTTGTGGGCATAGTCAACCGTGAATCCGAGAAACTCTAGGCTATCACGGACTATGTTTTCAAAATCTGTTCCAGCTTGATAGTTACTTTTGTCCGTATCTTGTTCTGTGCTGCGATTTCCTAAGTCGGCAATTGTGTTTACCCAGGATAAATCTGGTTTAGGTTGGTGAGTGGGGGTACTAGCCCAACCCAAGAATTGTTTAATTTTGTAATTTAGCTGTTGGGTAGCTGGGTTATCTAGTTGAGCTAAAGCACCCTGCAATTCTTCCAATTCCGGGTGCGGTGGCGGCAGTCGATTTTCTAGCTGGTGTCGGCGCTGGGCGAAAATGCGATCCCTCAACACTGGCTCCGAAGCCTCAAAAGTCTGGGGATTCGATAAAGGAATAAAGTTCTTTTTGGAATACACCGACATCGGCACAGGCACAGGCAATTGATAAACGCGCAAGTAAGTCAGGAATATATTACCCCGCTGTGCGAGTATTTCCTGTAAGCCTTTAGTTGTCCATAATGTTAGTTGCGACAAGGCAGCTAAAGACTCGGCATCATTCAAAACTTGGCATAGTTCGCACTTTGCCCAGGCTTTAATCTTAACCGCCTCATAACTCAGTTGAGCGAGAGCTGTTTTGGCGATGGGCAAAAAATCCGAGCGGTAGTGTTGCTCCGCTGGCAGTGGGTTAATTGAAGCATCACAGGGATAAAGAGCGAATTGCCGCCCCGGCTCGATAAATATCCGAGGTATAACTGCAATCGTTCGCCCTTCCAGTAAAGCTTCTATGTCTGGAGCCGATAGACGCAAGGCAGTGTCAATCAAACCTAATTCCTCATTTGATATACTAATTATAGTGTAGTACTTCTGTAAAATACTAATTTACAAAACCAAGCTGAAAGGAACATCAAGCCCAGTACCACATTCTCCGCTGCAATGACGATGCCAGAAATATTGTAGGTTGGGTTGAGGAACGAAACCCAACATTAAGATTTGAAAACATTGGATTGTACTTTTAAAATTCAGCCCATCGATTAGTATAATTTATCAGACTAAGTCAGAACTTAGTCTGACTGGGCATATATAGCAACCGCCAAGGCGGTTAAGTGCGTGATCCGCTCTTGTAGGGTGCGTTAATGAAATGTAACGCACCATCTATATGCTAATTTTCGGTGCGTTACGAGTCAAGCTAACACACCCTACTCAAGGGCAACCACAGAGGGATTGCCCCTACAAACCGCTATATGTAGAGGCAGGACTACAGTACTGTAAGTATGAGAAAGCCGGTTTACCCGCCTATTCGACTAAACCGCTAGGAATCTCACCAGTAGGTTCACTCAGAATCTCGCGGATAACAGCATTTTCAACTGCTAACTTTTTCTGAGCAATAAAATCAAGGACTTCCTTCTCACTCAAATTGTAACCTTCACGACTAACATATACAGCGTGGATAGCTAAAATATTTTTGATATCCTCAGTTGTAGGATTCACCCATTTACCGAATTTTGAAGACAAAAATTGACTTAAAATCTCTTGAGATTGAGTTGCCTTGGAACTAATTTTTTTAGAACGAACTAAGCAGCCACGGCTTAAACCAAAAATTTTGTATGCAGTTAATCGCTTCAATCCAGCTAGAACACCCCTAGCATGAGAATATTGCAGAACAGATACTCCAATTTTGACTGTTTTACCGTTGGCTTTACCCTTAAGTTTGAAGTCAATATAATCTTGGTTTTGGTTTTTAGGTTCAACTTCTTCGATGCCCTCGACTTTTACTGTTTCTATGGTTTCTCCAATTAGGCTAGAGAAGCTGAAGCGAAGAGCATCTGCAAGTGGCTGCTTATCGTCTAGCAATTTTTTTATAGACTTTTCAACAACTGTAAGCTCCTTAGTGAAAGCAGCTTCAACAGTATCAAGCGGTGGTGGCGGTGATGGCGGTGTAACTGTGAAATGCTCTGCACACCATTGCAGAACTTGTCTTACAGTCGGTTTTTCTTTATTCAGTTCTCTAAGCTTGTTTTCGTCAAAGGGATAGATACGATGATGTGGAACTAAATTTTTGGCTTTGTAAAACTCTTTGAGCCATAGGGCGACTAGCTCAACAATAGTTTCACCCTCCATATGTTTCAAAGCAATTGGCTCTCTTGTTGCGGTGGAAAGTCGATAAAGAATGCCACCAGGAAGCGACTTAATTTTTCGACTCCATGTGTCCGGTAACATCATTGTTAACAAAACAACACCGCGACTGTTACTAGCTACATTAATACTGTTGAACAGATCTTTAACTAATTCAGCCACCACCTGTGCTTGCGTAAAACCAGCTTCGTTAAGGCTAGTTCCCTCTAGCTCATCAAAACATATCAGTACCGCTTTAATTTCATTCAGCAAACTCAATGTTTGCAGGAGAATTTCAAAGGCTTTTGCTTCTGTAAAATGTGGTTCGGGATTGGGCAAACCCAGTTCAGCAGCTTTGGCTTCAGATAGAGCATTTGCAGATAACCATTTAATTGCATAGGGTGCATGCTCTTCGGAGAGTGTCCATAAAATAGCTCTGATAATATCCGGATCGATGTTGCCGTTATTTTTCAGAACTGTTGTTGTTAAGTTATCGATTAACTTGGGATTTTTACTCAAGGCAAAGGGAAATTTATTGGCAACCATCTCCCGAGGAGAAGCCTGGTTTTTTGAAAACCTATTTACCAGAGCTGTAGCTAGTTCTTGCCAATGATTTACCCCTTCTGCCCCATGCTGGTTAAGACTTTTTGACCAATTTTGTAAAAACTCGTGCTTAATCCGGTCTAAGTTACTCAACTTACTAGCGCTGGCATAAACAACTATAGTGTTGCCCTCAGTTTGCAGATGGTGGTACAGGCGGCGAATGATGTGGGTTTTGCCAACTCCTTGTTCTGCTGTTATAGTAATCGAGGTAACTTTGGCTTCACCAGAACCAACTTGTTTAATTGCCTGAATAATCTTGTCAGAAGCATGAGCATTTAATGTCGGCAAATCGAGATTTTTTTTTATTCCAAATGTCTGGAATTCTGACAGCGGCACCTCGATCAACAAAAGGGTTGTGACTTTTAATAGCAGCATTAAGTTCTTCGATTGGAGATGCGTTTTTGCTAGTCATGGTAGATATTTATGAGGTAGAAAAGTAGACAAAATTAAGTTTACAGGATTTACGCACTGCCTCTACATATAGCGGTTTGTAGGGGCAATCCCCCTGTGGTTGCCCCTACATATGCCCAGTCTGCGTAAGTCCTGTTTAGGATAAACCCTGGGCATAGTAGCGCAAGCCACTTAGTTCTGTTTCGATTGAGTCTTCAGCTTTATCAGGGGTGATATCTGGCATCTCTCCTCCCATAAACTGAAAAATATCGTTTGCCTGCATCTCCAGCATCCACTTATCAAACTGGGCGCGAGTGACGCGGGAACCTATTTCCCGCCGAATCCGATATATCGGCACTAGGTTATCTAGGTTGTAGTCGCGGTTAAGTTGGTTGTAGACATCTACTGCCACTTGCTTAAACTCTTCGTAGGATGAAATCTTACTTGCCTCATGCGCCGCCACCCCATTACCTAGCGTTCCCATCTGCCTCATCCACTTCAACAACGCATTGGCTGTTTTAGCTCCTATTTGGCTGTCAAACTCAAATTCAGGGCTATTCAGTGTCTCGCCCAGCATCTGGACACCTGTGGCAGAGAGAGTTATTTTATTTTTAGAGAGTGCGATCGCTCCTACTTTCTCCAATTGTTCAAATATGCCCTGATAATCTCCAGCTTTCTCGTGCTTCCGTTTAACTCGTTTAGTTAATTCACCTTTCTTAACTTCTGACTCAGTTCCTCCTATATCCCACATGGCAAGCAGCACGCGAGTTTTGGTTTGGGCTTCATTAGCCCCTGGCTGTTTATCTGTTGCTGGCATCTTAATCACACCTAACTAACTAACTAAATCATCAGGAATCTTTCCAGACGGTTCACTGAGAATTTCCCGGATCACATCATTCTCAACCACCAGCTTATTTTGCTCAATAAAATCACTAATTTGCTCTTTGCTTAACTCGTAATCTTCCCTCGCCCTCGAAACAAACAACATAGCTAAAAGCGGCTTTATGGCATCGGCTTTCAGTGGTACCCATTTACCGCCCAACTCAGGAGACAAAAGTTTCCTCAAACAGTTTTGGGCTTCAGTAGCATTAGCACTAATTTCTTTAGAGCGCACTAAGCAACTACGAGTAATATCAAACTTCTTATACTCAATAATTCGCTTTAATCCAGCTAGCACACTATTGCCATTATCTTGCTGAATAATAGCCACCCCAATCTTGACTGTTTCCCCGTTTTGGTTACCGATGATTTTGAAATCAAAGTAACCTTTGTTTAAACTTTGAGGTTCTACTTTTTCCAGCTTCTCAATTTTTACCGTTTCTATGGTGTGTCCAATAGCATTAGAGAAGCCTAGCAACAGGGCAGCAGCAATTTTAGGCTTATCCTCTAATAAAGTTTCTATAGATTCTTCCACAGCTACCAGCTCTTTATTGAAAGCAGCTTCAACAGGATGAGTGGTTGCTGTTTGAGGTGCAAAATGATGGGCACACCAACTTAAAACTTGTCTTACAGTTGGCTTTTGTTTAGCCAGTTCTCTCAGCTTGCTTTCGGTAAAGGGATAGACAGGATCGTTACTCAGTAAGTTTCTTGATTCATAAAACTCTTTCAGCCAGAGGGTGACTAACTTAACAATAGAGTCACCATCCATATATTTCAACTCAATCGGCTCTGGTGTTGCGGATGAAACCCGATATGGTATCCCACCAGGCAGCGACTTAATTTTAAGTTCCCATGTGTCTGGTAGCATTGCTGTTAAAATAACAACCCCTCTACTGCTACTTTCTAAATCAAGCCTGTCAAATATATTTTTAACTAAGACAGCCACAACCTGTGCTTTCGTAAACCCAGAATCACTGAGATTAACTCCCTCTAGTTCGTCCAAACATATCAGCAGCGTTTTATAGTCACTAATCAAACTCAAGATTTGCAGGATAAAATCAAAAGCTTTAGCTTCTCGATATTCTGGTACGTGATTTGGTAGCCCAAGTTCGGCTGCCTTTGATTCAGATAAATCGTTGCCCGATAACCACTTAATTGCGTAAGGCGCGTGAGATAAAGAAAGTGTCCAAAAAATAGCTCTGATAATATCGGGATCTGTCTTGGGTTTTATATTGACAGCTACTGCCGTCAGGCTGTCAATATAATTAGGATTTTTTTCTAGAGCAGATGGAAAGTTCTTCTCTACTAAATCATGGGGGTGCTTACTTATTTTTTCGGCTTGGCTAATTTTATCGACATGTTTGTAATTTCCTATTAAGATATCGATCGCTAGTTCTTGCCACTGTTTTAATCCTTTGCTACCAACCTGGTTAAGGCCCTGGGACAAAGTTTGTAAAAATTGGTAGTTAATCAGTTTTAAATCAGTAAAGTTACTGGCGCTGGCATAAACAAATAAAGCATCGCTCTCATTTAGCAGCCTATGGCGAATCCGACTAATCGTGTGAGTTTTGCCAACTCCTTGTTCTGCTGTTATAACTAAAGATGTAACTTTGCCTTGACCAGAGCTAACCTGTTTAATCGCTTGCAGAACGGCGTCAGAAGCATGAGCATTGAGACTGGGAACATCAGGGAATCCTTGAACCCAAACATCTTGAACCCGAACGGCAGCACCTCTATCAACAAAGGGGTTGTAACTTTGGATAGCAACGTTAAGCTCCGAGATGGTGGTAGTCATAGTACTGGTCATAGTAATTTATATCGAGTCGTGGAAAAAGATAATATCCGGTTGCTTGTGGACATTGACTCTATTCTTCAACATTTTCAGCACTTTGGTGTCCATTTGGGACTAGAGCGGATTGAGCGATTATTAGCTTCCTTGGGCAACCCGCACCACTCAGTACCAGTTATCCATGTAGCTGGCACCAACGGCAAAGGCTCAGTGTGTGCCTACCTTTCGGCGGTGCTAACTGAAGCAGGCTATCGGGTGGGGCGCTACACTTCTCCTCATCTGGTGGATTGGAATGAACGTATTTGCCTGAACGAAAAACCAATTTCAGACGAGGCACTGCTGCAATTGCTGCTGCAAGTTCAGAATGCCATCCCACCGAGTACCCTAAGCCCAACCCAATTTGAAATTATCACCGCTGCGGCTTGGCTGTATTTTGCCCAACAGCAGGTAGATGTGGCTGTGGTGGAAGTGGGGCTAGGTGGGCGGCTGGATGCTACTAACGTATGCGCCAATCCCCTGGTAACAATTATCACTTCTATCAGTCGGGAACACTGGCAGCAGTTAGGACCAACTAACGCTGACATTGCCAGAGAGAAAGCAGGTATTTTAAAACCAGGGTGTCCAGCTATAGTGGGAAAATTACCCAAGGAAGCTCTTGCTGTCATCGAGCAACGCATTACTGAGCTTGGTTGCCCAGTTGTTTGGGTTGAACCAGCACGACGGATTGCAGAAGATATGGCAGAATATCAGGGCGTGAAGTACCCTTTGCCTTTACAGGGGGAGTTCCAACTGAGTAATTCCGCATTAGCTTGCGCCGCAGGGCTTATGCTCTCTTCACAAGGTTGGAAAATTTCGCCAGAAGTTCTAGCCCAAGGCATGGCAAAAACCTGTTGGCTCGGACGCCTACAGTGGACAACCTGGGGAAACCGCCGACTACTGATAGACGGTGCCCATAACCCAGCAGCCGCTCACGCACTGAGCCAATATGTTAATGCTTTTGGCGTGACCGTGACTTGGGTGATGGGGATGCTCTCTACCAAAGATCATGCTGACATTTTTAGAGCTTTACTGCGTGAGGGCGATCGCTTGTACTTGGTACCAGTACCAGATAATAGTTCAGCTCAACCAGAGTACTTGGCAACGCTAGCTCGTGACATCTGTCCCAAGTTAGAAGATTGCCGAACTTTTGCAGATTTTACTACAGGGCTAGAGGTGGCAATGTCTATGAGTTTGCCTGATGATTTGTTAGTTTTGTGCGGTTCTCTTTATTTAGTGGGGCATTTTTTAAAGAAGGAGTCAGGAGTCAGGAGTCAGGAGTCAGGAGAAATCAGTGAGGGATTTAAACCCATCACCTATTTCGACACTAAAACTCCGTTTTAGTGGGGGACTTAAACCCCTACACGTCATCCGCCAGTCGCACAGAATTTCCCAGATGGCTCCTGACTTCTGACTCCTGTTAAAAAAATTATTTTTTGTTCCATTCGGTGGCGGCGTCTGCAACTGCTTGTTCTACGGTTTTTTTCCCTAAGATTGCGTCTTGGAGATTTTCATATATAGCTTTTTCTAGCAGGTTGATATTTTTCATTGCTGGGATTAAGACTTCTGCTTGTGATAGTTGGCTGGCACTGATTTTTCTACCCTGTTCTACTGTTGATGCTTTGGGATCTTTTGATATATCACGTTGGTACTGTTGTATTCCCTCAACCGTGGATGGGAGAACGTTTGCTGCCTTGGCAAATGCTAACTGATTTGGTGTATTGGTGACAAACAAAGCAAACTTTAGGGCGATATCCGGCATATGTGTGTCCCGGGGGATGACTAGATTCATCACTGCTACATTTTTCTTGCCAGTGCTACCAGTAATCTGCGGGGCGATCGCTGAAATTTTAGCAATTTCTGGTGCATTTTTGGCGATGGTATCTATAAATTCTGCCCCAGCTGACACCATTGCCGTCTCACCCGCTTCGTAAAGTTCGATCCCGTGCTGCTGTCCTTGAGTAAGGACTTCTTTTGGTAGGAGTCCCTTTTTGTAAAGATCTACCCAATATTGAAATACTGCTTTGCCTGCGGGTGTGTTAAAAGCCGCCTGCCCCTGAGCATCCACCAAGGGGACTCCCATTTCTACGAAAGATTCTAGCACATCAGATGCATCTTTGGGTACCATCGTCAAAAATAAGGCATATTTGCCGGTTTTGTCCTTAATAAGCTGTGCTGCTTGCGCCACTTCCTCGTAAGTACCTGGGGGTTTGCTGATACCTGCTTTTTTTAACAAGTCTGTGTTATAAATCGTAACGTTAGTGGTGAGATACCAGGGAATGCCAAAGCTTTTGCCGTTGAGGGTGCTAGCCTTCCATACGTTAGGTAAATACTGCTGTTTCACCTCTTGGGGCACTTTCCCATCCAAATCTAACCAGGCATGGCGTGATGCCAGCAGGGAGGCAAAATTAGGGTTGAGGTTGACGACATCCGGTGCTGTTCTGGCTGAAACCGCTGCCAGGATTTTACTCTCCATTGCCGTCCAAGGAACATCCACCCAGCGTACCTTAACACTGGGGTTTTGTGCCTCAAAGTTGGTAATCAGATTGTTGAAATAGGTGGTAAACTCTGGTTTTAGCTGCATCGTCCAGAATTCTATTTCTTTGCTCTTTGATGGAGCGGGGGAGGTACTACAGCTCATCACCCAACTCAGAAGCAAGCCTAACAGGGCAAATATACTTATACGTTTCCAGTTTCTCATCTGTCTTCCTTCCTAGATAGCCCGTCCATATAAATTCAGTGCGTCGCGTTTCTTCCTATGTCTTTAGACATAGACGCCCCCACGCTTCCGGACTTCTTTAGGTGGCGCTAGCAGTAACCTATCGTACAATGTCAACCCCCCTTTCCTGGAATGGCTTAAGTCGTGTATCTTTAATAATGCAACTAGGGGAATAATAAGCTAGATTGATACCATGTCGGTAGCCGTGCGATCGGCATCAGAATTCTTTCCAGCCTTAGCCAAATTCTAAATTTCCACGTATCAGCCCAAGAAAAATATGTTTAGCCGTTTAAAAGATTTCATTCCAAGACGTACCAAAGGTGTCGGGATAGAACTGGCTCCGGAACGAATTAATATAGCACAACTACGCAAGCAAGGTAATACATTTAAACTAACTACCTTGTCTTCTTTAGAAGTTCCGGAAGGGGTATTTCAAGAAGGGAAGATTGCCGATGCCCCCACTCTAGCACAACTGATCCAAACAGCAATGGCAGAAAGTAAGATTAAAGCCAAACGTGTTGCTACATCAGTGCCGATGCGGGAAGCTGTCATCCGGATCATTCCAGTTCCCGCAGAACTAGATGATAAAGAACTTCGAGATATGGTTCTTAATCATGAAGCTGGTCTTTATTTGCCTTACCCGCGCGAAGAAGTCGATGTCGATTATCAGAAACTGGACATAATAGTAGATGAAGATGGTATCGAAAAGGTGCAAGTTCTGCTGGTAGCGACAAAAAAAGAAGTAACAGATACTTATCTCGATACGTTTCAGCAAGCTGGGTTACAGGTAGATGTGCTAGAAATTAATAGCTTTGCTCTAATAAGGACGCTTAGAGAGCAGTTGCGACAATTTGCACCCCAAGAGGCTGCCGTACTGGTGGATATTGAGTTCGATAGCACTGAAATTGCCATTATTGTTAATGGTGTTCCCCAATTTAACCGCACCGTTCCCATCGGGACGTTCCAGCTTCAGAGCTCTCTTAGCCGGGCGATGAATTTACCCACATCCAGGAACACCGAACTGCTGCAAGGGATGACGATTCCTGTCAACACGAGCGTTGATACGGCACGCCCTGGGGCTACTGCCATCAATCCTGGCATGGCTGCACTACTAAGAGTTTTAGGAGAGCTAGCTGATGAGTTGCGCCGCTCTATAGATTTTTATCTCAATCAGAGCGAAAATTTGGAAGTGGCTCAGCTTTTACTGGCAGGTCCTGGCGCTGGCATAGGAAAACTTGATGAGTTTTTCACCCAAAGGTTAAGCTTGCCTGCTACTCAAATCGATCCCGTGGGGGCTCTTGCCTTACAGGTGGATCAGGAAATACCCGAAGTGCAAAGACCAGCATTAGGAACTGTATTGGGATTAGGACTGCGCGAGGTTTGAAGCTATGTATAGTTTGGATATTAATTTTCTCAAAGACCGCCCTGATTATGCCCCCAAGGTGGCTGCTCGATCAACCACGGGAGCTATTCCCATAGAAGGAATGCTTCCCTTGTATATAGGGGTGGGAGTTGGCTTGTTATTGCCAGCGGTAATAGGTGGCATGGCGTTGTTACTACAACACCAAGCTGATGACTTGCTTTCTCGGCAAGCTGAACTGGACAGGAGACTCGAAGACCTCAGCAGAATAGAGCAGCAAGTTGGCAGGATCAATTCCGAAGCCACCCAACTCACTACAGAAACCAAAGACCTAGCTAGCATTTTTAATCAAATCAAGCCGTGGTCAGCGATGCTGGAGGACATTCGGGAACGCACTCCCCCTGGCGTGCAAATTAATACTATCAAAGAAACTGAAGGACCTCCGCCACCTACACCCCCCCCATTAGCCACACCCGCACCAGCCGCTGCACCTAGTGGCAGCCCCAGCCCTGTAGCCGCTGCCATTCCCACACCGATCTTCAGCCCAGGTTTCGACCTCCCTGTAACCAAAGTGGAGATTATAGGCTACTCTAATTCTTTCAACGAAGTGAACGACTTCCTGCTGACGCTTCAAAAGTCTCCTTTCTTGAAACCAAACAAAACTCAGCTAGTGACTGCAACTCTGGTCGAAAACCCTACTATAATACAACCTTATAAACCTAATGGTAGTGTAGGACAAGCACAAGATAAACTGCCAGCAGTGAAACTGCCAAAAGTTGTGTCATTCACAATTGTAACTAACCTTAATACTGTCCCAGCTTCGGAATTAATTAGAGAGTTAGACCGCCGGGGTTCCGTGGGGCTGGTAACTCGAATCAAAACCCTTCAGGACAAAGGAGTTATTACACCAAATATACCAAATACACCAAACACACCAAACAAAGGGGGGACTAAACTATGACATATACTGAAGAATTTCCCGGTGGTGAACCAAACCAGGAGGTACCTGAAAGCTCTGGTTATCCCACTATGTTTGGAATTACTTTTACTCCACTGATCGGTGGTGTTATAGTCGCGGTTTTAGGTTTGGCGGGAGCAATTTACCTGGTAATGAATATGGTAATGCCTGCCTTAGACAAAAATAAAGAACTACAAAACAAGCTCGACACCACACAGTCTCAAATTGACCAAAAGAAAAGCAATAGTAATAAAATTCAGCTAGCGCAGAAAAAACTAGATGAGGCGAAACAAAAAAAAATAGATGTGTTGGCCCTATTCCCAAATGAAAGAACACTAGATACGTTGTTGCTGGACATCAACCGCTTCACCAATGCTAGAAATGGTCAATTGGAAAGCTTTGTGCCGGATATACCGCAGCAACAGAATGTTAACCCCTATATTCCCACAGTGGCTAATGTGGTTAATGATAATAGTTTGGGACTGAACCTGAACAATAAACTCAAGCGCCAAACTATCAAAGTGATACTAGAAGGCGACTTCGATCAAACTGTGTCTATTGTTCGTAGTATAGAACGACTACAACAGTTGTTGCTAATTAAAGACTTACAAGCAGAATTGGATAAGTCAGGTCAGAAGATTGAAGTTGATGAACAAGGCAAAATTGTGCCCAAAGTCAAGCGAACGAAGATAAAAACTACTTTTAAGTTACAGGCGCTGATCCCATTGACACCAGAGGAAGCAGCGATAATTGCCTCCCAACCTAAAAAGTAGAGTTAGGTGATTTTAGATTTTGGATTTTAGATTGACCTTGGTCTTTGTTGTGAGGGAAAAAACGTGAAACAGTCTCAAAAAATAACTGGAATTTGTATTGGCGGAGCAGTGGCGGTACTGTCTGTAAGCCCTGGGTGGGCGGAGATCGCTCCTACGACAGCAGCGTCCCCAAATTCATCTGCCTTTAAAGCAGATAGCACTACCGAACTGGCTCAAACATCCCCAACCCAAACTACTCCATCTCCCGCACCGGGGAATCAACCTCCGCGCAATCAACCCGTAGCGCTACCGAACCCGAATGTTCTGGTTCCCAATCCTCAAATCAGAATAGAGCCAATTGCAGCTCCGGCTGCGGGTGTCCTGCAACCAGTAGCGCCAGCTCCTCCCCTATTGCCAAGAGCGATCGCACCGCCCGTTGGTGATATTTCTGTCTCCAATCTTAATGTCCCGTCCGACAACATCGATTTAAGTACAACTCTCCGCATACCCAGACTGGTGTTAAAAGATTCTCCAGCTCGCGAAGTGTTGCAATTGCTAGCGAGGTCGGCTGGTCTTAATATTGTCTTTATCGGAAGCCCAGCAACTACTCCTGGTGCAGCCCCGGCTCCAGGAGGTGCAACTACTTCCACAGGACCGCTAATTTCTCTGGATATCGACAACGAACCCGTTCAAAATGTCTTTAACTATGTGCTTCAGATTTCAGGGCTACAGGCAAACCGAATTGGACGCACCATTTTTATTGCTTCTCAACTGCCCCAAGGCGTGCGCACTATTGCCGTGCGGAGCTTGCGTCTCAATCAAATTGCAGTAGGGCAGGCAGTTGGTTACTTGATTTCTCAGGGAGCAGAGGAACAGCAGGTTACAACCTCGACTACAATCACGGCAGTAACTGACCCGGAAACTTCCATATCTGCAAGTGGTGGAGGTAGCACAACTACTTCCATACCTCTACCCCCAGTCAATAAAGTTATAAACACCAACAATTCGGTTACCAGAATCGGACCACAGCCGGATGTTTCAGCAGCAGTACCAGGACAGTTACCAGGAGTGCCAGCACCGTTATTACTCCGGGGTTTAGCTGTGGTGCCTGATGAGCGCCTCAACACCATCACGTTAATTGGCGAACCCCGCAAGATTGAGCTTGCCACAGCTTTATTGACTCAGTTAGACCTGCGCCGCCGTCAAGTGGCAGTGAATGTCAAGGTTGTTGATGTCAACTTGTCGGGCACTGATGCGGCTAATGCTAGTTTCTCGTTTGGAGTGGGTAAAAGTTTCTTTAGCGTTGACAACGGCGCAGCAACCTATAACTTTGGCGGTGTCAGACCACCCACTAATGGACAAGTACAAGCCAGTACGATATTTCCCACAATTACCGCCGCTCCATTCCCGTCGGGTTCTACTGGGCAACCATTCCTTGATGTTCAAGGTAATGCTCCATTTGGCACTACAACTGGCTCCAACGGTCTTACTACTGGCGATCCTAGCCAGCTGTATGCCCGACCCAGCTTTGGGACTAACTCAAATCCCTTCCAGCCTGGGGTGACATCATATACTCCTCCTACTATTACTAGTACTTCTGTGACTCCTGCTAAAGTCACCTATAGCCTCCCTAGCTATTTCCAATACCCCAGCAGGTTCCTCGCTTTTTTGAACACTCAGATTACCAATAGCAATGCCAAAGTTTTAACTGACCCGACTTTAGTCATCCAAGAGGGTGAAAAAGCCATTATCAACCTAACGCAGGAGGTGTTTGCAGGATTCACTACAACATATACTCAAATTGGCACTACGGTGCAACCGATTCAAACACCGATCATCAAAAACGCAGGCGTAGTCCTAGAAGTCCAGGTATCGCGGATTGACGACAACGGCTTTATCACACTGGCTGTTAATCCTACTGTTTCTTCAATTGGGGGCAGTCAAGCAACTACCCAAGGTACTATCACCCTTTTGCAAGTACGGCAAGCGCAATCTGGTCAAATTCGCCTCCGAGATGGTCAAACGCTAATTATCTCAGGCATCATCCAACAATCAGACACCACAACAGTAACCAAGGTTCCTGTTTTGGGTGATATTCCTCTACTGGGTGCGCTATTTAGAACCACTAGCCGAGGCAACCAGCGCAACGAAGTGATTGTGTTACTGACGCCTAACGTTCTAGATGACTCATCTCGCGCCTCGTTTGGCTACAACTATTCGCCCGGATCGGATGCGCGTCAAATGTTACAACGGTAGCAGTACTAGGGTGGGATTGCTAGCCCTGCCAACTCTAAAAAGCCCTCACCAAGGGCCCCTCTCCCAAATTGGGAGAGGGGAGTAAGAGTCGGATTTTTTTCTCTTTCTCCCCTTCTCCCTTGATGGGAGAAGGGGTTGGGGGATGAGGGTGATATTGAGAGAGTACTAGGGTGAGATTGCCCATATCCAGTGGGGCAACCACGGGGGGATTGCCCCTACAAAACCATTTCTAGGCATCATTCGATCGCCCAATCCTACCCTAGTACCTTGGCATAAATACTCAAAAAGACTGAAATCTACACAAATTAAAGCTTTCAGCGATCTATATAATGCAAACAGACATTAGAATAATCGAGTGAAAGCTCGATCCCGCGAGAGTTTCAGGGATTAAGAGTTAAAATGACGCTCACCGGGTAACATCTGGATCTCTATTGCGCTCGATCGAGCAGTTAATGCTTAACCTGTTTTGCAAAGGAAAAGGTGATTTTTAATGAACAAAGGCGAATTAGTCGATAAGGTGGCTGAAAAGGCTAGCGTGACGAAAAAGCAGGCTGATGCGGTGTTGACTGCGGCTTTGGAAACCATCATGGAAGCTGTTTCCAACAACGACAAAGTCACCCTGGTAGGCTTCGGCTCGTTTGAATCGCGCGATCGCAAAGCTCGTGAAGGTCGCAATCCTAAAACTGGTGACAAGATGGAAATTCCAGCAACCAAAGTTCCTGCCTTCTCTGCTGGTAAATTGTTCAAAGATAAAGTCGCACCTGCTGACGAAGTAGTCGCACCTGCTGACGAATTAGAAGAACCAGAAGACTCAGACGAATAATAAGGTTGTAGTTTGGGCATAGCCAATCGTTGAGACCTTTACACGGGGGGAATTTAGCCTGGGCCGCAGCCCAAGTAGGCTGTCCCCCTTCCCTTATCCTCGACTTTTCTGCGAGTATCAACCCGTTGGGACCTCCCCCATCGGCACTCGCCGCTATTGAGGCTAATCTAGGGGCTCTTGCCGCCTACCCCAACCCAGATTATTACCCGCTACGGGCAGCACTCAGTCAGGCACACCAAATCCCGCCTGATTGGATTCTGCCCGGAAACGGCTCTGCCGAGTTACTAACTTGGGCTGGGCGCGAGTTGTCGCAACTAGAGGTGACGCTCTTAGTTACCCCAGCCTTTGGTGACTACTTGAGGGCACTCAGGACTTTTAACACCTGCGTCTTGGAGTGCCCTCTTAATTTAGAACCCAATAGGGAAGAGTCTTTGGTAATTGACAAAAAACCCAGGATAAAAAACCAGGGCCTACTAATCAATAATCCTCACAATCCCAGCGGTCGTATATTCCGGCGGGAGGAGATTATACCTTACCTGGACCAATTTGCTCTGGTAGTCGTAGATGAAGCTTTTATGGATTTTCTGCCCCCATCCAGGCAGCAAAGTCTCATCCCAGTGATACAAAGTTATGAAAATTTAGTCATACTGCGATCGCTCACCAAATTCTACAGCTTACCAGGGCTGCGACTAGGTTATGCCATCTCTCACCCAGACAGACTGCGACGCTGGCAAATGTGGCGCGATCCTTGGCCGGTAAACATCTTAGCCGCTGCCTGTGGGATTGCCGCCGTGCAAGATACCAACTTTCAACAACTTTCTTGGAATTGGTTAGAACCGACTCGCAAACGGCTGTTTGAGCAGTTGGCGCTTCTTCCAGGCTTACAACCTTACCCTAGTGCAGCTAACTTTTTATTGGTGCAGTCGGAACCAGCTAGTTCAAAACTGCAACTCGAACTACTCAAACATAGTAAAATTTTGATCCGGGACTGCCTGAGCTTTCCAGAGTTGGGCGATCGTTATTTCCGGGTTGCTGTACGTACTCAAGCAGATAACCAGCGCTTATGGGAAGCTTTAGCTGAAATACTATAATTTTATCAGGACTTACGCACTGACTCTAAATATAGCGGTCTGTAGGGGCAATCCCCCTGTGGTTGCCCCTATATATGCCCAGTCTGCGTAAGTCCTGTTTATAATAAACTAAAGAATCATGGCAGTTGAATACGATCTCGTCGTCATCGGAGGCAGCACTGCTGCTGTGTATGCCGCAGTTGCCGCCGCTCACCTCCAAGCCCGTGTCGCCCTAGTAGAACCCCACCAAGTCATGAAAAATTGGTTGGGGACTGGGTTTATCCACAGCAAAGCTTTAAATCAGGTAGCGCGAGTTGCCCACCACCTGGGTGAAGCACATCAATTTGGAGTTTTCTGGGAAACAGAGTCAGATGCTCAGCCGCGATTTACCCAAGCTTGCGAGTGGGCTAATAGCGTTGTCTCTACCCTAGAAGATGTGCATTCCCCAGCTATTTTGGCATCTTTGGGCATTGATTTCATTGCTGGGAACGGTGAATTTTGCCGCTTACCACACTTTGCCTTTGTTGTCAATAGCCGACATCTCAGAGCGCGTGCCTACCTGATAGCCACTGGCTCACGTTTAGTTATTCCAGAGATAGAAGGGCTGGCAGATATAGGTTATTTGGAACCAGCAGATATTTGGCAGCAGCCTGTAAGTCTAGAGTATTCCCACCCTTCCTGGGTAATAATTGGCGGTGGTTGTGTTGGTATTGAACTAGCTCAGACATTAGTGCGGCTGGGTGTCAATGTGACGCTGGTAGTGAGCGATTCCCATATCCTACCTAAAGAAGATCCAGATGTGTCTCTTTTGCTACAAGCACAACTGGAAGCTGAGGGCGTCCGCGTGTGTACTCAAGCTGAGGTGAAGCAAGTAAAACGAATTGAGAACAAAAAGTGGGTTTTAGTTGGCAATAAAGCCATCGAAGCCGATGAAGTAATCTTAGCAACTTTCGGGCAGCCGAACATCGAAAATTTAAACTTAGAAGCAGTCGGGGTGAAGTTGAACCGAGCAGGCATTCAGCTAAACGAAAAACTGCAAACCACTAACCCCCGTATCTATGCCTGTGGAGATGTTTTCGGTGGTTATCAGTTTGCCCATATTGCCGATTATGAAGCTAGAATTGCTCTAAAGAATGCTTTGTTTTTACCGATATTTAAAGTAGATTATCGCAGCATTCCTTGGGCGATATTTTCCGATCCGATGCTGGCACGGGTGGGACTGACGGAAGCTGAAGCCATGCGCCGTTATGGTAAAGAAGTTTTGGTGTTGCGGCAATATTTCAAGACGGTTAACAGAGCTGTGTTGATGGGGGAAACAACTGGTTTATGTAAAATTGTGGTGCGTCGTAACGGGGAAATTTTAGGAGCTTCTATAGTGGGACCGGAAGGTGGAGAGTTAATTCACATTCTAGCTCTAGCCATGCACCAGAGGTTGAAGGTGAGTGCGATCGCGCAACCTACCATCTCTCCCAGTTTATCAGAAATTATCTACCAAACCGCTGCCGAGTGGCATCGGCAACGCCTCAGCAGCAATACCCTACTCAAAGATTTACTGGAAAGCTTTTTCAACCTGCGCCGCTCGTGGCGTTCTTAAGTTCATCCCTCATATATTCTCACCTATGGAATTAAGGCAAGAAATATTTGATACTTATTGGAAATTTGCCGCTCGTCGCCAAGAGGTATTTTTTAACAGAATTAAAAACTTACCCCCGCCCTGGACAAGTGACCCGATTCTCAACGAGTATAAATTCTGCAATGCTTATCGAGCGAGCGATCGCGTTTCCCAATACCTAATAAAACATATCATCTACGACGCTAGACGCAGCCAGAATGAAGAAGAAGTTATTTTCAGAATCTTACTATTTAAGATTTTTAACAAAATAGAGACTTGGGCATACTTAGAAAGTCGGCTAGGAGCGCCGATCGAACTGTCTAATTTTGATTTGGAGCTTTATTCCAGCTTTTTGCAAGAGGCAATGGACAATGAGCAGGTAATTTATACCAGCGCCTATATGATGACTGGGGTAACAAAAGAATTTGGCTATAACAAGAAACACCAGAATCATCTAGCTTTGATTAGCAAAATGGTATTAAAAGACCGGATATTAAATAAACTAAGCGCAGCCAAGAGTCTACAAGAAGTTTTTGTAATTCTGGTATCTTATCCCTTAATAGGCAATTTTCTAGCATATCAGTTAGCCACTGATATCAACTACAGTGAAGTAATAGACTTTGATGAAAATAGTTTTACTATGGCGGGGCCTGGTGCGGAACGCGGTATCGGTAAATGTTTCCTAGATACAGGCGCTAAAAGTAACGCCGAAATTATATATTGGATGACGGAAAACCAAGAGCAAGAGTTTCAGCGTTTAGGGATAAATTTTCAATCCCTGTGGGGGCATCCACTTAAAGCTATAGACTGTCAAAATCTATTTTGTGAAGTAGATAAATACTGCCGCGTGGCGGTGCCAGAATTAAAAAGTAATCGCAAGAGATTAAGATCGAGATTTAGTGCCACTACTCAACCAATTGAATATTTTTATCCGCCCAAATGGAATATAAACGATAAAGTTAGGGAAACTTTAGCTGAACGATTGTCAACACAGGTACTCCCTCAACAGCAACCTATAGAGATACAAAGTAAAAAGAAAATAGGGCATGAAACCATTCAGGAGTTGGAGTTGTTTGCTCAACTAACTGACTTTTCTTTTGCTCCACAAGTGGAAAGAAAAAATAAGGTTAAGAAAACTTCAACGCCAAGATTGCCAATTGTGGATAAAACTCTTGAGGAGCCAGAAATAGAAATGAAAAAAGATGCCAAGACAGACTCAAATAAACTTTACCGCTATTGGCTCTTGCGGGAATGGAACCCTAATGCTCCACGAGTGGTTTTTGTGATGCTCAACCCAAGTGTCGCCGATGCCGATATAGACGATCCCACATTACGCAAATGTATTGGTTTTGCCAAGTCTTGGGGTTACGGTTCCCTAGAGTTGGTTAATTTGTTTGCCTACATTGCCACCGAACCTGATAACCTGCGTCAAGTAGAAGATCCTGTAGGTTCAGATAATGACTCCTATCTTTTAAAGACGATAGAAAATGCCGAGAAAGTTATTCTCGCATGGGGCGATGAGGGCAGTAAGCGCCCCTGGCGCTATCGAAATCGATCCAAACATGTGCTAAAATTGATTGGTGAGAAATCATCTCTCTACTGCTTGGGGCTGACAGAGCATGGGCACCCACGCCACCCTCTGTATGTTGACTATAAAACAACCCCAGTTTCTTTTGAATTACCGCCCCTACAGCTAGAATTAAATTTTGGGATATTAGGTTAATATAGCGATCGTAGTTCTTTTAGTACTTGCTGAAGTTATGCAGCCGCGAGAGGAAATTTTTGACACATACTGGAAATTTGCCGCACAACGGCAAGAAATATTTTTTAACAGAATTAAAAATGAGCCTCAGCCTTGGAGTATCGATCCGATTATCGATAAATATAAGTTTTGTAACGCTTATCGAGCGAGCGATCGCGTTTCCCAGTATCTCATAAAAAACGTCATTTATCAAGGTAGCCAGAATAAAGAGGAAGTTCTTTTTAGGATATTGCTATTTAAGATATTTAACAAAATAGAAACCTGGCAATATTTAGAAAGCAAGCTGGGAACAGTAGAACTAAAAAGCTTCAATTTTGATGAATACTCCGCTTTATTGGCATCTGCGACTGATTCTGGGCTGGCTATATACACCAGTGCATATACCTCATGTCCCACTAGAGCCTTTGGCTATCCAAGAAAGCACCAGAATCATCTAGCGTTGATCCGCAAAATGGTACAATCAGATGAGCTAATTCAAAAGATAGATAACGCTACCAGTCTGAGAAAAGTTTTTCTAGCTCTGCTTGATTATCCCCTAATAGGCAAATTTATGGCTTATCAGCTAGCCACAGATATCAACTATAGTGAGATTATCGAGTGTGAAGAAAATGATTTTACTGCGGCGGGACCTGGTGCTGAACGTGGCATTAGCAAATGTTTCACTAATACCAAAGGTAAAAGTGATGAGTATGTTATCAAGTGGATGGTAGATAAACAACAAGAAGAGTTTCACCGTTTAGGAATAAATTTTCAATCTCTTTGGGGACGTCCCTTAAAAGCTATAGACTGTCAAAATTTATTTTGTGAAGTAGATAAATACTGCCGCGTAGCGTTTCCCGGCTTGAAAAGTAATCGCACTAGAATCAAAGCGAGGTTTAAGGCAAATCTGCAACCGATCGAATATTTCTATCCTCCGAAATGGGGGATAAATGATAAAGTTAAAGAAACTTTAGCTCAAAATACTTACTCCCAAAATTAGGGTGGAGATCGCGTTAAAGATACGTACCAAGGGAATGGGAATCTTATACCTTTGAAAAGGATTGAAGATGCAAACTCTTTTCCACTCTACCATCCGACTTATCACAAAACCAGCAGAATACCCACCTCATTTATTAATAATAAGCTTGGTTCAAAAATGTTGATAAATTTACACTCGTAGTAGTTGACGTAAATAATCACTTTTTTCCATTAACCTAATGTCAGTACTCCTGCTGGTAAATCAACTACTAAACGATTTGTTTTTAGCCATTGGACACCTATAATAATTTCATGAATTTCCTCTCCTCCTAAAGCATAAATATTTACTTCTTGACCATCAAAGATTACTTTTCCTGCATATACATTGAAGTCAGTTGTGCCATTTGCTGTTATCATCGCGAAGGTATTCTCAGTAAATGACCAATCTAAGCTTTCTGCATCTTGCTTATCTATTGCTAACCATCCAGTAAATCCAGTATCTAAGAGTGCATTAACACAGATAATATCTCCATCAGCACCAATTAAGCCAATCTCAAAATAAAGCTGTGCTTTATCATCAACCTCTCCTACTATCATATTCTTCCACAAGCTCCAGTTTCATTAAGTCGTAAGATGAGCCTTCGTCTATCTGGATATTTTTCTTTAGCCTTTACGATCGCTATTTCTTGATTTTTATCGATGAAATATTCACCACTTACTGGCTCAATCGCAATAAACCAGTTATAATGTTCTTCAATTAGCTCTGGCTTAATTAGATCGAATATTACTCGACATCGCTTACTGAAATTTTCATCTTCTAATCTCCGTCTTTCTTTTTCTTCAGGACTTATCTGACGTTCTGGAAATAGTCTACCTCGACGACGTGGCGTTTGATTATCCGATAAACGTGTCATCCAATTGCTCCCTCTCAAAAATTTGCGACAGTTAAATTAATTATAGCACATAGAGTTCTTCAAGATAAATTAACCCCTGCTAGTTTCAAAATATATGCTGGCTGACATTCCGCAGCAGAATTAAGTACAGTTATCTCGGTGTAGCGTTCAAACCATTCTTTCATTATAGCTTGCATTGACAAACACTGTTCCAGGGTTTCATATCTGCCCTCCGGTTGGTAACGAGTGCGATATTCAGCTTCGGTGAGTTGGATAAAAAAGTTGTATATTTTGATATTGTGGGTTTTGGCTAAGTAGTCTTCCCATTCTGCGATCGCTGCTATCATGTGGGGAAATGCATTGTTAGAATAGTAGTTAGCGTAAAATCCACATAAAAGAGGAGAGGTGTCTGATATAGCTAACTCGTATCTATTGGTAAGTAAAGCTGTGATATAGTGGCTTTGATTTCCCAAAACTGCCAATTGATGGATAGCTGATATCGGAATTTTTCGCATTGCCCAGTCTTTGATAAACTCAGTAATGAGATGAGATCTGATACCCAGGCGAGAAGTGAGAGCATAAATCTCTGCCGCCAGAGTAGATTTGCCCACACCGGGAACACCAACAATATTAATCAGTTTAAGCCTGAAGGTCATATAATAAGTTAATAGGGGGAGTTGTCAGAAACAATGAATATTAGTATAATCCAAAATAACGACTTTTTGGCAGATGGAAAATGTTCAATATCGAATCCTTAGATTTTTACCATGACTGAAACCTTGTTTAGACCTATCCCAAGAAGAAACCTGCAATATGTTTATGCGCCCAAGTGTAAACCAAATCAATTAATTTGCGGGCAAGGACAAACAGCGCTCGTTACTGGCTGGACTTTAAAAGAGGCAGTATCTAAACACCTCCAGCCAGAAGAATTTGCAGCGATCGGGCATCTCTATAGCCCAACCAGAGGAATTAGTTTTTTAATTAGGAATTTAATCGCTAACCCTCACGTTCGCTTTCTAGTGGCTTTAATCGCTACTAAAGAAGATCGCAATGCTGGTGGGTGTAAATGTTTATTGGATTTTTTTCGCTATGGATTCAAAGAGGGAACAACGGATTCTGGGCGAAAATGCTGGATAATCCTGTCGGAAGTCCCAGGCTATATAGACTTGGAAATTCCAATAGACGTATTAGAAACCTTGAGGACTCATATCCTATGTGAAGAAACTACATCAGTTGCTGAGGCAGTAAAGATAACAAAACTTTTTGCTCGAGGAGAAGCAATGCCACCTTGGGGGGAACCGCTTGAATTTGCCATCCCTGAAATAACTCCAACAATCTTACCAGGAACTAGATATGGGCATAGAATAGAAGGTAAAACGATCGCGGAGACTTGGGTAAAAATCATTCATCGCATTAAAACGACTGGCACAATTAGACCGACTACCTATGATGGGCGGTGGCAAGAGCTAATTGACCTTATGGCGGTAGTCACGGATGAACCAGATGGTTTCTTTTTCCCACAACCTAATTATTTGCCGATCGAGCGCTCATTCATCGAGCAGTATCTCGATCAGATCTTGGTAGATACTCCCTATAAAGAAGGGGTCAAGTATACTTACGCCCAGCGTTTGCGATCGTGGTTTGGGTGCGATCAAATAGAACAGGTTATTAAAAAATTGACTGGTGACATTGATTCAGCTAGTGCAGTTATGTCACTCTGGGATGCCAAAGACCATGATTGGGATGGGGGCAGCCCCTGTCTGAACCATATTTGGATCAGAATAGTCGATGGCGAAATGTCATTAACCGCCACTTTTCGCAGTAACGATATGTTCTCGGCTTGGCCAGCTAACGCAATGGGGCTCCGAGCTTTGCAGCAGCACATCCGGGACGAGATCTCTAATCGTTCCAATCGCGCCCTGCGGTTAGGACCGATGATTACCATAAGCCAGTCGGCGCATATTTATGATGATACATGGGAAAGTGCCGATCGGATTATCGAGCAGCAGTATTTTAAAAATTGCAAAAGTAAAGACTATAACGATCCTTGTGGAAATTTTTTAATTGAGGTTGACGGGGAAAATATTGTAGTTAAACAGACTACCTCTGGTAGCGGCGAGGTTGTAGCGTCTTATGCTGGGAAAGATCCACTGAAATTACTTAAGAAAATTTGTGATACTTCTCCAGCATTACAGGCGGAACACGCTGGCTACTTAGGCATTGAGCTACAGACGGCTGTAGCTTGCATACAAAATGGGGGTACATATATCCAAGATAGAGGTTGTTGTTTTTAATAGTATTTGCTATTCTGAAACATACCGTTAACAGGGGAGTTGTCAGAAACACCTAATGTTAGTATAACAGGACTTACGCACTGCCTCCATATATAGGGTTCGTAGGGCAATCCCCCTGCGGTTGCCTCTATATGTGCCCAGCGTGCGTAAGTCCTGTATAATATAAAATGACTAGCTTTAGGCAGGGTAAAATGTTTAAAAATGTTACTTATGCGTTTAGAGAAGGGCTAAGAAAAATCTTGCAAGAAGGAGAGGTAATTGCAGTGCGATCGCATGAAACCAAGGAAGTGCGATCACATCTAATTAAAATTTCCTCTCCCCTAGAGCGGGTTTATCTTATTCCTCACCGAAATAACAACATTTTCGCTCAAATTGCCGAAACGCTGTGGATGATTGCCGGACGCAGTGACATGGCTTTTTTATCACATTACCTGCCCCGTGCCGTTGATTTTTCCGATGATGGCAAAGTGTGGAGAGGTGCTTATGGTAGTAGGCTGAGAAACTGGCAAGGTATAGATCAAATTGAAGAAGTAGCGCGGCTTCTCCGTCAAGATCCTAACAGCCGTCGTGCTGTAATGGTGATTTTCGATCCGGCACAAGATTATCTAGACAGTAAAGACATCCCTTGCAACAATTGGCTACATTTTCTGATTCGCGATGGGCGCTTGCACCTGAATGTATCTATTCGCTCTAACGATATCTGGTGGGGATTTTCAGGGATTAATACTTTTGAATGGAGCGTGCTGCATGAGATGATGGCTTATTGGACGCGATCTAAAGTAGGAGAGTATAGTCACTTTGCTAGTTCTTTCCACTTATACGAACGCCATTACCAGCCTGCTGAAAAAATAATTGCTACCTCTCAGGATAAAACCTTATATGACTTCGGATTTACTAACCCGCCATTTAGCATCCCATTTGAAGAGTTTGACGAAGCAATGGTGCGATGGTTTGCCATAGAAGATAAAATGCGTCAGGGTGAGACAAACCTGAGGCAGGAAATCAATAATTTTGATGATAGCTTTCTCAGAAACAGCCTAGAGATGTTGTATATCTATAATCGCTATCTGCTGGGAGCTGAGGGGGAAGAGATTGCCCAGCTTATAGAAGAGTTGCCGCCTAATGATTTTAAGATTGGGGCGATCGAGTATTTTTCTCGTAAGTTAAAAAATAGAGAGTTGGTAAAACTCCAGGATAAAGAGAGAGAATATTTCCAGTATTTCTGGGGAGCGGATGTAGCTGATAATTTATCTGTTACAGTACCCGGTAAATCCGTCGTCACCTTTTCATTTATTTTTGCTAAATTAAGCATACTCCACTATAAGAAAAGCCTCGTCTATAAAGACAGTTGGAAGAAGCACGGCGAGTTGCTGGGAGTTTTTGGCAATATTGCACGAAAGTACGATCGGATAGAAGTAATCATGAAGGATAAAGTTAAGCCAACTTCTGATGAATCTCTACTGGATACTGTAGCAGATATGGCTGTTTATTTAACTAAGTATATGACCTATCTAGCAGAACATTACCAAACTATCTTTAAGGAGTTTATCGGGCAATATCCTTCAGTGGAGCCAATTGAACATTACTGGGATAATCAAGGATTTGAGTCTGTAGTGAAAATCCTGATTAGGAGATATGACAATTCTGGGGAGTGGGAGCAGATTTCTAACTACGGCGATTGCTTTGCTGCCCTGAGCAAGAATTATAAAGTACTTGAAGATATCCTGATTAATGGTGACTGGCGCAGCAGCGATCCGCGAAAATGTTCATTTGCCGCTGATTTAGCTATTAGTGCAATGCATTTTCTGGTGCTGGCGTCACAAAAAGAACCGGAGAAGTTCCAGAAACTCTTAAGGTATATAGAAATGCTTTAGATTACTCAGGTAGAGACAGCGGTTGGTAGGGGCAATCCCCCCGTGGTTGCCCCTATATATGCCCAGTCTGCTACAGTACTGAAGGACTAAAGTTGTAGTTGTAGGTTGGGTTGAGGAACGAAACCCAACATCTTCAGTACTTTAGCACCTTGACAGGGCTACCTTATATATGCGCAGTCTGCTACAGTACTGAAGGACTAAAGTCCTCACTACGAACCTGTAAGGACTTTAGTCCTCACTACGAACCTGTAAGGACTTTAGTCCTCACTACGAGCCTGTAAGGACTTTAGTCCTCACTACGAACCTGTAAGGACTAAAGTCCTCACTACGAACCTGTAAGGACTTTAGTCCTCACTACGAGCCTGTAAGGACTAAAGTCCTCACTACGAGCCTGTAAGGACTAAAGTTCTTTTTTCGATTTGTAGTAAACTTTTCCTCCTGCATCCGGAACAAAATGGCAACTGATGTAAGCATTCCAAAAGCCTTGCCAAATTGGCTGGCTAGATATTCGGTAGTAGTCTCCCAAAATGGGTTTTATTGCCTCATTAGCCGCTAACAAATGATAGTGAGGAATGCTCAGGAAGATGTGGTGAACTACATGAGTACCAATATTGTGGTGAATGCGATTCAGCAACCCATAATCTTGGTCTATAGTAGAAAGGGCACCCTTTAGAAAATACCAATCTTTGCCTCGATACCAGGGAATCTCAGGGGTTGTGTGATGCAGAAATGTTACTAAATCGAGCAATACCACAAAAACTACATAGGGGCCGAGATAATACTTCAGGAGAAATATCCAGCCATATTCATAGGTGAGCCAGCTTAATAACCCAACCATCAAAATGCAGCACGTTGTGCTGGTGATGATATCCCATTTCTCTGAAGGCTTAAAAAGTGGACTCTCTGGCATAAAGTGAGAGCCTTTCTTACCGGGCGAACGTTTAAACAAATACAAGGGATAGGCAATCAGCAAAAGATGGAACCGAAACAGCTTTTCATACCAGGGCATACTCCGATACTTGCTTTCTGTAACGGGATACCAACTTTCATCAGTGTCGATATTTGCGGTGTTTTGGTGATGAGTTCTGTGGCTGATGCGCCAGCCATGAAAGGGAACAAGTATGGGAGTATGAGCTAGATGACCAATCAAATTATTCAGCCATTTCTGGCGGGAAAAGGAACCGTGCCCGCAATCATGCCCCACGACAAACAGTGCCCAAAACATGGTACCCTGCATCAGCCAAAATATTGGCCATAACCACCAGTAATCTAGGAAGTAAGCCCCTCCATAGAGGATACCGATTACAGTTATATCCAGGAAAAAGTAAAAAAGTGATTTCCTATTTTGTGGGTTAAAGCAATAGGAAGGAATGGCGGATTTTAATTGAGCAAGAGTGAAGGGAAGTTCTGCCCCAACATCAGAAACTTCTTCTTGTGGAGGAGCAGTTAAATTGTCACACGTAGATTGCATTCGGTTCGCGATTTAAACTGACAGCATAGATTATACGCCAATCATAGTCGCTAAATCTAGAGACAGGCTAAATTTTTGGCAAAATAACTTTTTCCGCTTGATCTTGATACTTGCCCTTTCGTTGCTCGTAAGTAGTCTGACAAGATTCTCCTTCTAAGAAAAGCAATTGACAAACTCCCTCCGAAGCGTATATTCTAGCATCAGCAGGAGAAGAATTAGAAAATTCTAGCGTTAAGTGTCCCCGCCATCCCGCTTCGGCAGGAGTTATGTTAGCAATAATGCCGCAATTGTGGACAAAAACTCCGGCAGCGATCGCAAAATTTCCCGCTTCAGGAACCGTTAAGCAATAAACATCATGAATGCCAGGAATATCCTGGACTGACGCAACTTTATGGTTTTTGACCCCTGTTAGCGGCTGATATACTGTTTCATAACCCCGTGTATTTTCCCGATATAGCGGCATCAAAGAATCATTTGGTCTTAAATCATCCGCAGGTACCATGCTACCATGCCTTTTCATAAAAAGATGGTCTGGGGTACAAAAAATCGATTCCTCATTATCCAAAGTCACTTTCACCAAGGAATCTCGACCAATATAACGAGGGTTTGACAAAAGTGTTATAATTACCAGTCCATTTTTATCTATGCTGTATCCCCAAAAATTCTCCCCTTGCTGGGCCCGCTGGGCCATCTCCTCTAAGGTGGGAGAACTGCCATCAACTAAGGCTACACGAGTATCCCCTCGAAAGCAGCGAGCATAAGTAGATTTACCCAGACAAATTACAGTAATATTCTCCGGTATATTTAGATGCTCTAGCGCCACCCCAAGCCCGTAGGATCTTCCCGGCAAGATAAAAAATTCTCCATCGCGATCGCGCTGAAGTTCTCCAACCTCCAAATTTTCTGGATTAAACCGCTTGGGATTAACAATTGTACCTGGGATATGTCTAAAAATCCTAAATTCTTTTGGTGAAAGTCTGATATCGTACCCGTAACTCGAGCATCCAAATGACAACACGGGTATGATATTTGCCTCAAATTCCATACTCCTAACAAGTTTCGGATCGAATGGCTGAATCATTCCTGATTCAGCCATCTTAGCAATCCAAATATCATTTTTTATCATGTTCTATTCTAAGTACGGTGACTCCGACGAATCTGGGTAATTTGATCCGCTACTTCCAAAATTGCTGGCGGCATTTCTGGCCCTGTCAAAATAATATCTACATGATGGGGGCGTTCTTCTAGAAAAGCTAGCACTTCCTTTTCTGGAATCAAACCAAAATTAATCGCTAAACTGAGTTCATCCAAAACCACTAGGGAATATCTACCCTCAAAAACCACCTTTTGAGTATGTTGCCACAACTGTAGCAAAGATTCAGCCTCAGCTTGGTCGAGATGGGGAGTATCAATACAGCGGGGCAAGTCGCAGCGTATCCAATCTAAGTGCTGCCCTAGTTTAACGGGATGCTCGCGCCCTTGGTTGATTCCTCCTTTAAGGAACTGTACCACTAGGACTGGTGTCCCCTGTGCTGCAATTCTCAGCGCTTGCGCCATCACGCTAGTAAAAAAGCTGCGGCAAGAGGAGGTGAAAACCTGTACTAGCCCTTCAACCTTGTAGGGTAGGGGTGAAGAAGAATTGACAGTGGGGGTTTCTAGCTGGGCAATCATAGGGCAATATCCAGTGAGCGACTAAGAAAAAAATGTAGAACTGCTGCTGCCACATTTCGAGCCAGCAATCAATATCTAGTGTGTTTCTCTAATATTTCTCCCATTAAAACACTATATATGTACTCGCGTCAAGATCCAAACGGCATAAGTCGGTGCTCTAAGATTATTAGGACTTACGCACTGCCCCTATATATATGCCAGTTGCTATAATTGTAGGTTGGGTTGAGGAACGAAACCCAACATCACCAATGTGGGTTCAGGCAGTTGTAGGTTGGGTTGAGGAACGAAACCCAACATCACCAGTTTGGGCTACACTACAGTTGAGGCAGTGCTACAGTACTGAGTAATACCAAATCCGGGTTAAATACCCCCCTTATCCTTTGCTCGTTTTTGCTCGTTCCCAGGCAGAGCCTGGGAACGGACTATTGTCGGCTCTGCCGACAGTCAGAGGTATGTACTCACTACCGAGGTTAGTGCTTTGAATCGGGAGGCAGAGCCTCGTGAAGGCGTTACCAGGCAGGAGCCTGGTAACGAGAAAAAGGGGCTAACCAATCCGGATTTGGTATAAATCACCTTGGTTCGTCCGCCAGCGCTTTTCGAGATTTTGGGCTGCGCTTCATTACACTGATAGTGCCATCACTTTCCATAAATGCCACCTTCACCTCATCAAGCTTTTGCACACCTTGTTTGCGCAGCAAGCTCATCAACTCCTCCTGGGTAAGCAATTCTTGTTCCATGCTCTCGCGAACTATGCGCCCATTACGCACCAGTGCCTTCGGAGGTGGGTTGAGGAAGCGCCCTAAGCGTGGAAATTTATAGCCTAACCAGTTGACAATGTAGCTCCAGAAGATAATCGTGCTAACGAGAACAAATCCCTCAGTAAGAGATGTATAATTGCTTGCCAGAGCATTTTGAGCTGCGTTGACAAACAGTACCACTACCAGAATATCGGCAATTCCAACAGCTCCTATGTGGCGATTAGGGAGAAATCGCATAATAGTAAAAAGCATCAAGTAAACCAATGAGCCACGGATTAATACTTCTGCTAGCGAGGTACTAGGAACAAACAACTTATACCAATTAACCTTAAAAAGTATATCCAGCCAGTTCTGTGTTTGTTCAAATTCAAGCAAAAAATCGGTATGCATAATAATAATGTTTAATAACGTCTTGATCGTTGCCTTTTTTCTCTACGCGCAGTCAGGCTTCAGGCATCATGCTATCGTCTCAACTTTTTGTGTTCTTTCAGCCAGACTCGCCAGCAACTTTATCAACTCAGCTAGTTGTATTGGCTTGGGCATATGCTCCTGAAAACCTTCTGAAATAGCTCGGTTCCGATCCTCTAGCCTAGCATAGGCTGTCATTGCCACAGCAGGAATTTTTGTTCCATGCCCTGCCTCTAAAGCTCTCACTTTGCGGATAAACTCGTAACCGTCTTCTTGCGGCATCCCGATGTCACTAATTAAAATATCTGGCTGCCACTGTTGGAGTACCTGCATCGCCTCGCTCACCGACTGCACCGCCTTCACCACAACCCCATACTCTTCAAGTGCTAGGGCCATAAATTCCAGAGTGTCTTTATCGTCATCAACTATCAGTATCTGTAAACCAGTGAGTTGAGGCAGATTTTCCACAGCTACGCTATCTAAAATTGCCGGGGATACTAGCCCTAAATTGCTGATTGAGACAACAGGATTAACTACCAGTGGAAGCTTGACTGTAAACGTCGAGCCCAGCCCCTCTCCTGGACTTTCGGCATGAACGGTTCCACCATGTAATTCTACTAAATGGCGCACGATCGCTAATCCCAATCCTAACCCAGTATGTATTCTAGTAGTCGTACCATCTGCTTGACGGAACCGCTCGAAAACATAGGGTAAAAATTCCGGACTAATCCCAATACCCGTATCCCTCACCTGAATTTGAACACAAGAACCTATTTTCTCCATTCTGAGATCTACCAGTCCCCCATTATTGGTAAACTTAATTGCATTGGAGAGCAGATTCCATAAAACCTGTTGTAAGCGATCGGGATCGCCTAAAATTAAATTTTCTGAACAAGTAATTACCGTTTGCAGTTCCAACCCTTTAGCATCCGCCGCTGGGCGTACAGCATTAAGAACAGCATCTATAACTGTTGTTAGTTCCACCGAGCGGATATTCAAGCGATGCTTGCCCGTAATCATTCGAGACACATCTAGAATATCCTCAATCAGTTGTGACTGTGCCTTGGCGTTGCGCTCAATGGTTTCCAGGGCGCGAGCCGTAGTGTTTTTATCAAATGTTCGGGTACGCAGCAGCTTAGCCCACCCCAGCATAGAATTTAGAGGTGTACGCAATTCGTGAGAAAGTGTTGCTAAAAACTCATCCTTCATCCGATTAGCTTCTGCTAACTCCTCTGCCCTTTTCTGCAATGCTGACTCCAGCCGCTTACGTTCAGTAATGTCAGCCAGTATATAGACTGTTCCTGTAACAACTTGGTGTTCATTGAAAACTGGATCTACCGTGAGGCGAAACCAGTAGTTATAGCTTTGAACTTCTAGAATCTGCCTGCTTTTAGATGAGTGCAAATTATCTATTTCACTGAAACCCAAACTTTTTTTTGCCATTTCGTGGAAAAATTGACCTTGAATCTGGGAGCACGGTTTATTGAAAAGCTCTGCCATAGCTTTGTTACATCGCCGAATCCTGCCTTCATTGTCAAGCAAGCCCACAGCGTCACTAATAGCATCAAACGTTGTCTGCCACTCCCGCGCTTTCGCCCGTGCCATCTCCTCAGCTTGCCCAATCCGCAGCAGCGCCCTGACGGTAGCGATCAACTCTAGAGACTCTACAGGCTGAATCAGGTAGGCATCTGCGCCACTATCTAACCCATGTACCCTATCCTCGCTGCTGATGTACTTTCCCGATAGGTGAAGTATCGGAATAGATGAGGTTTCAGGATTTGCCTTAATTTTGTGGCACACCTCGAACCCACTCATATCCGGAAGCTTGACATCGAGAATAATCAAGTCGGGCTGTTCCTTGGCGAATCGCAAAGCGTCCGCACCTGTAGCAGCCTCCTTCACGGCAAACCCTGCCTGCTGTAGTGTCCGGCTGATGGCGTAGCGACCTACTGTGCTATCGTCCACATTCAAGATGGTGATTGACCGCTGTTCCGCCATGCTGTTTCTCCCTAACATCTGAGAAAACGCAAAAAAACAGTTATAATAGAAGATTAACCTTTATTAACTTTTGATTTTTGCTAGTGCTTCTTGGATTAAACTTAGCATTATTTCCCTAGAGGGACTTTCTTTGGGAATAATTGCTACCGTAAGTTGTTCGAGATACCTGCGTTCCTCTAAATCTAAGTCTTTCGATGTATTGACAATCACGGGTATCTCTCGCATGGCAGGATCTGATTTTAGCTCCTGTAAAACTTCAAATCCGCTTTTATCGGGCATTCCCAAGTCCAAAAAGATTAGCTGCGGATTTTCCTCACGCGCTTTGCGGCAGCCTTCTTGCCCAGTTACAGCTTCAATAATTGTATAATTCCTATCAGTGAGCAGTCCCTTAAGTAGATACCGGGCTGCTGCGTCGTCATCTATCAGCAAAATCTTCTCTAGGGGTTCCTGCTTGATGAGGGTTGTCAGTGTGTTCAGCAGCCAGTCTTTGTCCACTGGCTTGATGTAGAATTCGTCTGCCCCTAATGCGATCGCCTTTTGTCGATTGTCAATTACGGTTACCACAATAATCGGAATATGTCTAGTAAATTTATTTTCCTTCATTTCGGTGATAAAACCCCATGTACTTTCACCGTCCAATAACAAATCTAAAACCACAGCCCTCGGTCTTACCTCCCATAATGCCCGTCGTGCTTCTTCAAGGATACGTGCGGGAATCACCTGGAAAGCTGACTTTTCTAAATATTTTTCATAAATAAAAAGAGTTTGCAGATTATCCTCCACCACAAGTATAGGAGTGCGGTTAGAATCGACAATCCAACCAACTTCCGGTAAAACTACCTTCTCCACGGGTGGCTTATAATGTAGTGGAATAGTCGCAAAAAACGTCGAGCCAAATCCTAGCTCACTTTTTACAAAAACATTTCCCCCGAGCAACTGACTTAGTTTCCGGCAGAGTGGCAGTCCCAACCCCGTACCTTTAACCCGCTTTTGTGCTAGTCCCTCTATCTGAATATATTCCTCAAAAATGCGTTCCCGATCCTCGGCAGCAATTCCAATTCCTGTATCAGTTACCGAAAACATCACTGTATTTCCAGATCCTAGCTCGGCAGAAACACAAACCTCCCCATTTGTGGTAAATTTTAAGGCATTAGAAATTAAGTTTCTCAAAATTTGGGAAACTTTGCCTTCATCAGTATTCAGAATTATAGTTTCAATTGGTTCTTCAAAAATTAAAGCTACATCATTCCTACTGGCAAGGGGTCTGAACATTCCTCTCAAAGTGCTGAAAATATCAGCAATAGTAAACTCGGTCACTTGAACAATAATTTTTCCAGCTTCAATTTTAGCCAAATCCAACAAGTTATTAACCAATTCCGAGAGAACTTCGGCTGACTTATGAATAAAATTTACCTGCTTTTCCTGCTCTGGATTTAACTCACCGTCGGTTTTTTCTAAAAGCAGTCGAGAAAGGCTGAGAATAGAGTTGAGGGGAGTGCGGAATTCGTGGCTCATATCTACCAAAAAGTGAGATTTCAGCTTGGAAGCCCGCTGCAAATACTCTGCCTTATCGTCCAATTCAGCATAAAGAGCTACCACCCCGCGATTAGTGTCTTCTAACTCTCGATTTAGTTGTTCTATCTCTGCTTGTCGCGCTCGTAATTCTTCCAGAGTACGCAGAAGTTCCTGATTTTGACGCTGCACCTCCTCGTAGAAATTTTCAGGTTTTCGCTGGACTAACTCTTCGGTAATCTTCGCTAAATAATTCCCTGTAACTTTCGGTGTCTGCTTCGGCAGCCGTTTTCCTAACAAAACTAAGGTGCCTGTTTCTTTTGAAGATTCAATATGGAACTTGTCTACTAGCCGCTTCGCGCCAATGATACCCAAACCTATTCCGGTTGAAGATGTGTAGCGCCCATCTAGGATTGCTTCTAAATTAGCAATTCCCGATCCCTTATCTCGAATGCGAATCAGGAAAATCGACTTGATGGCTGTTTCTTCTTCTACTAGAAATTCTGCTTTTCCTCCCCCGGCGTATTGAATGGCGTTACGAGCAATTTCAGAGACAGCAGTAGCAAGGCTTGTCTGCTCGTAAGACTTCAACCCCAACAGTTCTGCAAGTTGGCGCGTCCGTTGGCGTGTTAGCACAACATCTGATTCCAAGCGCAACTCTAGTGTGAGAATATTTGCCATTTTTAGGAATTAAGGAAATTTTGTCTGGCGACTAGCACTGTCACATCATCACGCCCTCGTTGGAAATCGCGGTATAAAACTCCGGCAATCAGACTAGGATGTCTAGATCTAAGACCAATATAGCGATCGAGCCCCCATTGTGTTGCTAACCCGTCAGAGTGCATCACCAAAAGAGCTTCTTCGCACCAGGGATAGGTAAATTCCTGGATTTTGAAAATTTGATGACCAACAATACCATTGTAGGAAACCATACTCCGGCTTTCATTAGCTGTAACAACAACACCAGAAATGTTGCCTATCCCAGCAAAACGAACAATTTGCTGCTCAAAGTCTATCTCAGCTACAGCCATCGCCGCCCCCCGCGTACCGCGCAAGGCAGCGTGAGCAGCTTCAATAATTTCCTTTGGGCTGAGCCTAGGATTTTCTTGAAAAATTCTCACCGAACTCAAGGATGCCTCGGCGGCGGCAGGCCCGTGCCCTAGTCCATCTGCTACTAAAACCAGGCTCCTACCAGCATTCTGGTATACCCACCAAGCATCGCCGCAAACTTCCTCTCCCATTATAGGCAGACACACTAACCCCCAATCTAACTTACCTGCTGATGGTTCTACAGACAAAGGTTCAGACCAAAGTTGAGCTAATAATGCTGTGCCTAGATTGGGAGTAGAATAAATATCGAAAAAACTAGAGAGACGCTCGATCGCACCCAAGCCATTTCCAGGCGATCCGGCGGTGGAAAAGCCATCTTGGAGACACTGTTGGACGTTAGCCATACCTGGGCTTTTGTCCAAGGCTAAAATTTCCATCCCCCAATTATCCCTAGATTTCAAAGAGCGCAGCAGCAATTTCCCTTCTTTGGCGTGCTTAACTAGGTTTTTTGCCGCCTCGGTAACAACAATTGCCACCTTGCCGCACTCCGTCTCGTTGAAGCCAAGTTGGGTAGCGAGGGTAGTAGCAATTCGCCGTGCTTCCCCAACTTGGCTCTCTTCGCTTATGGCAAGAGAAATGGGATCTTTCATGATAAAATCACCTCCATTTTGTAATTGCGATCCGCGTGCCCTCGCCCACGCGGGAATAAATCTCAAATTCATTCATGAGGCGCTTGCTACCACTGAGTCCTAGTCCCAGTCCGTTTCCTGTAGTGTAGCCGTCCTTTAGTGCCAGATCGATGTCAGGAATACCTGGGCCAGTGTCTTCAAACGTCAGCCGTAAGCCCCGCCGGATGCCCTCGCTCAAAGCTTCCAGGCGTAACTTGCCACCCCCACCATAGTCCACCATATTACGTGCCAACTCACTAGCTGCCGTTACGATCTTAGTTTGGTCTATCAAGCTGAAGCCGAGTTCTACTGACCATTTCCGCACAATCTGCCGTACTAATACAATATCGGCTGAAGAGGTAACGGACATAACTTCATCTTTTTGCACGGCCATTGCCGCTCTCCTTGGAACGCCGCCCTACTGATGCCCGGAGCAACTCCATGCCCTTTTCCACATTCAATGCTGTGCGAATTTTTGGCAGGGATAGACCTAACTCTACTAAAGTTATGGCTACCGCTGGCTGCATTCCCACAACAACGGTTTGGGCATCAAGTATCTGTGACATCGTGGCAATAGTTCCCAAAATTCGCCCAATGAAGGAGTCTACAATTTCAAGTGAAGAGATATCAATCAGAACACCGCGAGCGCTGGTTTTGGAAATCCGGTTTGTCAGATCGTCCTGCAATGCCATCGCTAGGCGATCGTGCATATCTACTTGGATAGTTACCAACAGGAATTCACCCATTTGAAGGATTGGAATTCGTTCCATATAGCTTACTAAAATTCACCTTCTGAGCGGCTAATTTTGAACCCGCTGCGAGACAGCGCTACTAGAAAAGCATCACCTAACTTAGCTTTGGTGGTAACATCACTGAGATCTACACCTAAGTGAACTATAGTTTGAGCAATCTGCGGACGAATGCCACTGATAATGCAGTCGGTGCCCATGAGTCGGGCTGCGGCAACTGTCTTGAGCAGGTGTTGAGCTACCAGAGTATCCACCGTTGGCACTCCTGTAATGTCGATGATGACAACTTGGGAACTGGTTTCTACAATCATCTGCAATAGGCTTTCCATGACAATTTGAGTGCGAGCGCTATCCAGTGTGCCGATGAGTGGTAGTGCGAGAATGCCTTCCCAAAGTTTGACAACCGGGGTGGAAAGTTCTAGCATTTCCTCCTGTTGGCGAGCAATCAGTTCCTCGCGGTTTTTTTGATAAATCTCGGTAGTCAATAGCCCTAGCTTGTCTAAAAGGTCGGTGGCTGACCAAATTTCATCAGCAAGCACTTCCCCATTGTGAGCAAATTCCTTGCGCAAGTGGTCAAAAAGCGGTCGTTTGAAAGAAAAGACAAACAGGGCAATATCTCGCGGTGTGAAACCCTGCCGCGTCCGAGAGTTGGAAATGCTAGTGAGCATTTCCCGCACCTGACTCCACTCAGGTGCAAAAATGTCACTGAGGTTCCCACTCTGGGTAGCATTAGTGAGCAAGCTGAGGAATTCTGAACACTGTTGGCGAAGTTCTGTCTCTTTAATGAAGTTGTCTCGTCGGATGCCAGCGGCAGCTTGCTCTTTGAGCCAGTCTGTTAACAGCTCTGCTTGGTACTTTTTCAGAATCTCTGGGATGGTAGTTTTCCCGTTCAGGCTCATTTTGCGGTTCCTTTATTACTTGTTTCACATTTTCCCACACCAACCCTGACGGGTATAGTGTGGATCTCTTACCTGCGGGTTAATATAAGATATATCTGCCGTAGGAGCAAATTTAGTGAGACTGGTGATATTAGGAGGTGCAGGCGCAGGTAAGGGAACACAAGCTCAACGCCTATGCAGTAAGCTAGGTATCCCTGGGATTGCCACAGGTGATATATTGCTACAAGCGATCGCACGCCATCACCCATCACCCATCACCAATTACCATGTCTTGGCAACGTCCTGACTCTCGGCAACTAAACCAACTGCGCCCCATTCGTTTTGAACGAGAATTCACGCGATTTGCCGCTGGCTCAGTTCTCACTCACTGTGGCGAAACCAAAGTTCTCTGTAATGTGACAATTAATGATAGCGTACCTAAATTTTTAGAAGGCACGGGCAAAGGATGGCTAACCGCTGAATACCGAATGTTACCAGGGGCAACCCCACAGCGTCAAGAACGGGAATTACTAAAACTTAGTGGGCGTACCCAGGAAATTCAAAGACTAATTGGGCGGAGTTTGCGAGCAGCCCTAGATATGCAGGCATTGGGAGAACGTACCATAGTTGTAGATGCGGATGTACTACAAGCGGATGCTGGCACCCGAACTACGGCAATTACTGGCTCCTTTGTGGCGCTTGCCGACGCGATAGAAAAACTGGTGCGGCAGGGAGCGTTAGATCGATCGCCTATTATACACCAAATAGCTGCTGTTTCGGTAGGAATATTACAGGGTGAGCCAGTTTTAGATTTGAACTACCTTGAGGACGTCGAGGCTGAAGCGGATGTCAACGTGGTGATGAACGAAAATATGGGGATAATCGAAATCCAGGGAACCGCTGAGAAAGGCAGTTTTACCAACAGCCAGTTAAATCAGATCCTGGATTTGGCCCGAATTGGGATTCAGGATTTATTACAAGCACAGCGCCAAGTGCTTGGGAGTGCGATTAGCGATAACTAGCCACTAAATTTAAAAAAAACATGCAAACAGCCTTACATTTCAAAGCCCAAGTCTTGCCCGGAAACAAAGTGGAAATCCATTCACCAGAACTTTCAGAAGGTGAGCCTGTGGATGTATTTGTCATTTTACCAGAGCAAAAGCGATCGAACCGGGATTCTGTTCTAGATTTAATAGAAAGTATCCGTAGTAAGCACCCCTTTAGAACCCCTGAAGATATCGATAAACAACTTCAAGGGGAAAGAGAGGCATGGGACAGCTAATACTACCCTCACCTGGTATTATCTATGTAGATACATCAGTCGTGATTTATACCGACGCTACAAGGTAAGTAGGGTGGATAGTCGCCAGAATGGTGGGCAGTGCCCACCCTAAAAAGTAAAAATCGGTAGAAAATAAAGGAGAAATTTATGAAATTGGCTTACTGGATGTATGCAGGTCCCGCCCACATTGGCACATTGCGGGTTTCGAGTTCCTTCAAGAATGTCCAGGCAATCATGCACGCTCCCCTGGGGGATGACTACTTTAACGTCATGCGATCGATGTTAGAGCGCGATCGGAACTTCACGCCAGTTACGATTAGTGTAGTTGACCGTAACGTTTTAGCCCGTGGTTCCCAGGAAAAAGTGGTGGACAACATCACCCGCAAAGATGCAGAAGAACATCCAGATCTCATTGTTCTGACACCCACCTGTACTTCCAGTATTCTTCAAGAAGACCTACAAAACTTTGTAGAGCGGGCATCAATCGATGCCAAAGCAGACGTAATGTTAGCCGATGTCAACCACTATCGGGTAAACGAACTACAAGCCGCCGACAGCACCCTCAAGCAAATCGTCCAGTTTTACCTGGAAAAAGCGCGTAAAAAAGGTGAAATCCCTTTATCTAAGACTGAAAAGCCCTCGGTGAATATTTTAGGGATTTCCAGCCTAGGATTCCACAATCACCACGACTGCACCGAGTTGAAGCGCCTGATGGCTGACTTGGGCATCGAAGTCAACGAAGTAATCCCAGAAGGAGCCTCGGTTCAGAATCTTAAGACTCTGCCCCGCGCTTGGTTTAACTTAGTGCCTTATCGAGAAATCGGGGTAATGGCGGCTAAGTACCTGGCTGAAGAATTCGGAATGCCATACATAGACATCACCCCGATGGGCGTGGTGGAAACGGCTCGTTGTATCCGCAAGATTCAACAGCTCCTTAATCAGCAGGGTGCCAATGTTGACTATGAAGACTATATCAACAACCAAACCCTGTACGTTTCTCAGGCTGCGTGGTTTTCCCGCTCAATTGACTGTCAGAACTTGACGGGCAAGAAGGCAGTGGTGTTTGGTGATAATACCCATGCTGCTGCCATGACTAAGGTTTTGGCGCGGGAAATGGGGATTCACGTTTGTTTTGCTGGAACTTACTGTAAATATGATGCTGAGTGGTTCCGGGAGCAGGTGAGTGAATACTGTGATGAAGTGATTATCACAGAAGATCATGCTCAGATTGGGGATGCGATCGCTCGCGTCGAGCCATCTGCCATCTTTGGCACCCAAATGGAGCGGCACGTCGGCAAGCGGTTAAATATCCCCTGCGGCGTGATTGCAGCACCAGTTCACATCCAGAATTTCCCGATTGGTTATAAGCCTTTCTTGGGTTATGAAGGCACAAATCAGGTTGCAGATTTGGTCTATAATTCCTTTACTTTGGGAATGGAAGACCACCTGTTAGAAATCTTTGGTGGACACGATACTAAGGAAGTGATTACTAAGGGGATTTCGGCTGATTCTGACCTGGGCTGGAACAAAGAAGCTCAGGCAGAACTTAATAAGGTTCCTGGTTTTGTCAGAGGCAAAGTAAAGCGTAATACCGAGAAATTTGCTCGCGATCGCGGCTTCAGCGAAATTACCGTTGAGGTAATGTACGCAGCTAAGGAAGCTGTCGGCGCGTAATTAGTGCAGGACTTACGCAGACTGGGCATATATAGGGGCAACCCACCCCTAGGGGGTGGATTGCCCCTACGAACCGCTATATGTAGAGACAGTGCGTAAGTCCTGCTAAAGTTAATGCTTCATTCTTCTTTAGGCAAAGGAGATTTCCCCCTGACCGGAAATTGTGTGATTTTGAGGGGGTGGTACGCAAGCCCCTGTAATTTATTCATGGGGATAAGTACCACCCTCTCAAATAAACAACGGCGCAGCACATTACAAAAAAAGTTTTTTGTGCTACCATTATATTAGTTAAATTTAAAACTTATGGCAGCATCTGATAGCACGAACCCCAAAAAGACTCCTAGCTTCGTAGTTGAGATATCCCTGAAGGTACGATCTCAACAGTCTTCTGTTCTCGATGCTCGTCTTCAGGCTGCTAGACAACTCTATAACGCAGTTTTAGGGGAAGCTTTAACTCGCTTAACAGTCATGCGGGATTCAGAATTATACCAAGCTGCCAGAAAAATACCAAAAGAAAATAAATCAGCAAGAACAGAAGCTTTTAATCAAGCCAGATCGCATTATCGCTATACTGAATATGCACTCCACACCTACGCTAATAATGTAGCCATTTCCAGCATTTGGATAAAGCAGCATTTGGACGTTCACGTTATCCAGAAGATTGCTACAAGAGCATTTAAAGCAACCGAGAGGATAATCTTTGGAAAGGCGAAGAAAGTAAGGTTTAAAGGGAAGGGGCAGTTTAAGAGTGTAGAAGGAAAATCAAATGCCACTGGGATTAGGTGGAGACACGATAGAGTTGAGTGGAATAGCGAACTACATAAACTGAAGCTACCAGCCATTATAAATAAACACGATCCAGTTATTTTATATGGATTGAATAGCCGGATTAAGTATGTGAGATTAATCAAGCGGGAATTAAATAAAAAAACTTACTGGTTTGCTCAGTTAGTATGTGTTAGCGAAGCGGGACGTAGTCCAGGAAAGCCATATCAAAAACCCAAGAATCAAATAGGGCAAGGAGTTTTAGGGTTGGATCTAGGAGTTAGCACAGTTGCCATAGTAGGAGACTCAGAAACTTTATGGGAACCCTTTGCAGAGGAACTTAATAACCAACAGCAAGAAATACGTCGCCTACAACGTAGGATGGAACGCTCTCGCAGAGCCAATAATCCTAATAATTATAATCCCAACTTCAAAGATGCCAAGAGAAAGAAGAAGAAAGGCACTATCAAAAAAGGTAAGAAGTTTTGGAATAATTCTAACCACTACAGACGGGTTGCTGCTAAAAAACGTGAAATGGAGCGAAAACAGGCAGCACATCGTAAATC
>CASBRB010000090.1 GCA_949127975.1 Oscillatoriales cyanobacterium PMM_0019
ATCCATCTGCAAAACGCGATCGAGTAAGTCTCCTGTACCTGGCTCAAGTCGGTTGTTACAAATCCATTCTGATAAATGATTAAAAACTTGAACAAACTGCTCTTTACGACTTTTAGGATCGTTTTCTTTTCCTTTAGCTTTAAAGAATGCTAGAGTTTGAGCTAATCCATTAACTTGAATGAGGGTAGGAATCTTACGCGCAAGACGACCGTACTCTGTTTTGTAGGTTTGACATTTAACGCTTTGAATGCTATTCCAAGCGTGCATAGCGCGGCTACGATCTAAATCTTTGGGATTTGTTGTTTTAGGTAGCGTTGTTGATGGGGATGGCGGGGTAGTGGAGAGTGAAAGTTCAACTAAGGGTTCTGGTTTTTTTAAAACTGGTCGTGTAGGTTTAGGTTTTAGCTCTTCTGGCATAAAAGTAATTCCTTACAAATTCAATCTCAGCTAAAGAATACGAGTAGCAACAATTCCCCGACCAACAGTTTCGTTACCGCCTAATTGTAAGCGTGAATGACCGTTAGTAAGGTGAGTCTGGACAAAATCCAAAATTGCTTTAGCATTAATGACTTCAGCAGGAACAGTATTTTGATTGCCACTTCGCGGGTCGCAAGCAAATAGAGGTGTGTAAAGTAAGGTATCAGCAGGAAGATTTTCCTCAGTCCAAAGCATCCCATTTTTAACTGTTTTAGTTGCCTGGTCAATATTGGTGCGAGACACTACATCGGTGCTGAATTTGCAGAAATCTGTGAAAGCACTGTCACTGATTATAACTAGATCTTTCTTCAACTTATTTCTCCAATATTTATACTCGTCATTTTCAGGACGAACAGGTAAAGAATTATTAGCTAACCAGCTTGCAAAATCTTGCACTTGATCATTTTTCGTTGCAGTAAATGAAAACTCTTCCAAGACAACTGCATTATCAATCACAATATTGCTGTTATCTGGTACTACAAGTGCCTGCCCCTCCTCGGGTTCAGGAATCGACCACGTTACCTGTTGCTTGACTATATCTAAGTCTCGCTTGAGGCGGTTGATTACCAATGGACAAGTAATCCAAGCGAACACGCCAGCCAGCGATCGGACGGGGAATAGTATAATTCTGGCATCACCAGGGGCTAATGCTCCAGCGTGTTCGCTTGATTCAGACCCGAATATGACTTTGATGGAGTCTTTATTACTGCCATTATCGAACGCACTGCGGAGTTTACCCTTGATACCAGAAGATTGAATCATCGGTAAAGCTGTATGTCTTTCCCGTTGAATAGGTAGATCTACAGTTCCTAAGCTGCTACCGCTACCAACGTGTAGTGGAGTTTCAGTGTAGAGAAACAATAGTTTAACTTGTTTGAACATGATTTAGATCCTACTTTTTTTTACAGAAGTCATCAAATACTGGACGAATTATGCGATCGCGCACTCGTAAAGTTTGAGTTTGACCCCGCGCTGTGGTGCGAATTGTCAAATTGGTAGCTTTTTCTCCATCTGCCCACAAAATATGTACAGAGCCATCTTCTGCAACTCCCTTGAGTCGGGGAGTCACAGTATTTTCAAAAAAGCCGCCCGTTATTTCTTCTACAGTAGCTAAAGTAGCCAATTTTTCTGCTAACTCTAAGGTGCCTTTGGGGTAATGGTGCTTAACACTTTTAAGCGAACTGCTGATTTTTTGGGAGATTGGAGTTTCTGAAGCTGGTGGATCTACTGCTTCTTCCGCTTCTCGACGCTGCTGTCTCACCCGCTGCCAAAGAATATTGCCTGCGGGAGAAAGAAAAATACATCCATCAGTATCGGGTGGAAGTAAAAAAGCTCGAATTCTCTCTGCATCAAAGATAGACTTTAGCCTGTTATCCACTGCAATTTGATGGCGCGGTTCTACATCTATCCAATCAAAAAAGTTTTCGTAAGTTAGCAGCAGCTCGGTATCCCAAGTTACAGGTAAAGCTGGAAAAGTGATTGCTTGACTAAAACCTTGGTAAATGTACTTTACTGGGATCTGGAAAATCATACCTACCATTGTGGTGTAGGCAATTTCTGCCTTGAATCCACCTGTAGCATTGATGAGAACTTTTTGCCCTTGACGTTCAGCATTGTTAATCTCTTCAATTAAAATGTTGACTAGCGATCGCAGTCCCTGTCGCTCAAAGTGTGCTTCGTCGTGCTTAATCGGAATTTCTCGCAGACGCACTAACCAATCGCGATTTCTTAAATATTTATCAAGTACATTTGCACATCGCTTTCCCTCAGGTGTATCTGTGTGTAGCAACACAATTTCGTCTGACTTTTGGGCAATTTTTAACAGAGAGTTAGTTTCAGCACTCACTTCTTCAGGTAAGTTAGTAACTGTGTATTCGTGAAGGGCTTCATCTGTTAGATCTTTAGAAGGTTTACTAAGTGCCTTGACTGCATTTGAAAGCAGAGAAGTACCAGTAGTCGTCAGGATAGTTGTCATAATGTTTCAACCACACATTTCACGTAAGTTGGCAATAATTCCAAATTCCGACTAAACTCAGTCCATATCCAATTTGTCTTTCTTGTTCATCTTCAGCCAAATTTTGCCAGTGAAAAGCTTTTAATACCTTTTCTGGACTAGCTGTAGTTGTAAAGTAGTAAACTGAGCCAGCAGGAACAGCACGGTGAGTAGGCTTTTGGCGGTTATAGGCGATATCCCATCCACCAATTGTTTGATAACGCCCTATTGCTGCGGCAACTAACTCTACAAAAATGCCGTTATACTCACCTTTTATATAAACCGTACCATTTATAATTTCCGTTTTCAACCAGCTAGGCAACCATCCTTGACCTTTTTGAGAGTCAAAGTTATTATTTTCAAAAATTCCAGGTGTTGCTAAATAAATTTTAAAGCCACAGGAATCTTTAAAACTATCTTTAAGTTGGTTATTTAAGTTGCCCCAATCTAATTTAGGTGTTTTCAGATAACTAGCAGCACGATTTTCACCACCTATTGCCATAATTCCTCTATCTGAATCGGGAGTAGCACTTAACTGTTTAATCCCTTCAATCTCAAGGTATAAACCAACTTTATCTTGGCAGCGAACGAACTCTGCTTGATAAAGTCTACCCTCCCGCACAGTTTGCTTACTGTTATCGACCTCAATTCCCAACCGCGCTTCTTTATCGTAAAGTTCTTTAACTTTAGTAAAATCATTAGGACATTTACCAAGCAGGTAGTCGCTCATTTCCTTATGAGTCCAGTAACCTTCAATTGCTTCAACAGGTCGTGTTTCAGGTGTCCAAAGTGGTAATAAAGAGAAGGGTAAATCATTTTGTCCCGGTAGCTGTTGTTGTAAAGGTTTCAAAGATTGAAGTTGCGGGCTAGTAGCAGAATTATTTTTTTCTTTAACCTGTACTACATCAGCAGGTACAGGAAAATAAGCTGTCACATCTGGTGGCTGATATTTGGCAATCAACGCTCCCTTAAGGTACATTTCCCCATAGTTACCCTTCCCGTTCGCCGCAGGTCTACCAATTTCATTAGGGATTGTGCAGTTGTTTTGTTCTGGACATCCCCAACAGCCATTTTTATATTCTTGATAGCGTCCACAGCGGTCTGCCAGCACTTTAGAACGGATAACACCTTGTATGGTATTGGGCGTTGGTGGAAAAATACTACGGGCGCGATGCCCATCTTCAGCAGAAAAGGGACGACCATCTCGGAATAGCAGCACATCTGATGGTTCAATTAAAATCTGCATCAATCATCTTCTCCTTCTCCAGTAGCTATAAATCTGGTTAATAATAATAAGTCAGCAACTTTGTTTAGATTGGCTTCTTTTGCTAAATGAGCTAACTGTTTCGCCATTTTTTCAATTTCTTCTTTGGTAACTTTTGGTTTTCCTTGCTGACGATTTAGTAATCGCTTCATCTCGGCTGTAAATAATTCTTCGTTGTCCAAAGGTGCTAATGTTTCTGCTTCGACTTTCAGAGTGTAAGGAAATGTACTAGAAACTTCTCCTCCGGTAAACTTTGCTTGCCAATCTAGCAAAATGCTTACAGTATCAGTAGATTTTTCGTTGTAAGTCCACTTTGCATCAGCAGTCATTACTTCTCCAGACCGTTTGATAAAAGTCACAGCAAAAGCATTGCGACCTGAACTTTTTGCTTGTTTTTCCGCTTTCCTCACTTCCTGCAAAGTCAGATCGAGAGCTGAAAGAGTATGGGCGATGGCAATCCCTGTACTTGCTGTAGCTTTATGTCCCATTGTAGCTAATAATCTAGGTTTTTCTTCTTCAGGTAACTTGAGCCATACATAACCAGTTTTAGCATCGCCAAAACTTACCTCAAAATCTTCCCCTGCATCATTAGTTTTTATTTCTCCAGAAAAAGCAGCTCTTAATTCTCTGGCTACGCCTAATGCACAATCTAAAGGGAGTAGCGCTAAAACGTCATCACCACCAGCATAAACAAGTTTCCCAGGATGGAGATATTCCACAATATACCTTACTAACTTTAAAGAAAAATCTCCTAAAGCTTTACTAATAAATCCGTGAATTGCCGGAGTCATCAGCCGAGGAGTTGTTAAAATTTGTTGCCAATCTTCCTGTTTTGATAATGCTTGTCTGATATCTGGATGTAACAACTCTTCATATTTAGGCATTCCTTCTCCATTCAACCATTTACCCATATTGTCCCCATCCATCATCAAGATAGCAAAATACTTTCTCGGCCGAGCAATCTTGTAATTTTGATTAGCAACTTTTAAGAAAGCTTCAAGTGCTTTTAGTGCTGCTTTTATTTGGTCTTCACTTACCTGTGGATCGAATTCTTCTCGCTTATGATAAGTTTCTCGAAATAGCAACCTACCATCTAGTTTTAAAAACTTGTCAGTTAACCGATCTAATGATTTAGCTGAAAGATAGGGAATTACATCGCGGCTAACTTGATTACCTAAATTGCGGGTAACTTGATTACCTAAATTAACATTGCTGGGATCGACTGCTGTTATCCAATTTACTAATGCTTGGCGCAAAGATTCACTCTCTGATTTTTTTAAACGTTCTAAAACATCAGCTTTGAAGCTGGCGCTAGCAATAGTATGAGTGGAAGGAAAACGAAATTCTTGCTGTTCGTACCCTAGTTCCTTCTGAAAATAGAACTGCCAAGCACAGCGTTTGGTAAGCTCTACTGCATCTAATCGCTCTTTACCATTCGGCTGAATTTGATTGCTACCAAGTTTTTGTGAAAGTTCTTGCCAAAAAGAGCGAATATTTTTTCGTCCCACATTATCGCAATCAGCAGTTACGTTAGTTTGATCGTCAACTCCGTCATAAATTGCGGCACGTTCGCCTCCTAGAGTAGACTTTTCCCCTGTTTCGTCAACTTGTACAAAATCCCGCAAGCCTTTGCGGCTGCCTAAAGCTTTCTCTGTAATAAAATACAAGTCGCTATATATAGCGCCGAGATTAGGTTGATAAGTATTAGGATCGTCGCGATAAACAGTCAAAATTTCTTCTGTAGTTTTAGCGCGACATCCTAAGTATGCTTTGTGCGGATTGAGAAATAAATGAAAATCATTGCTTTGAATTGGCTCTTCACCTGTAGGTCGCCAAGGATAGACTTGCCAGTAGCTTTCAAATAAATTTTCTGTTTGTTGCTGCCAATTTTTTGACCACTTGGGAGTATAATGAAAATATTTTTCTATGTTTTCACGCACTAATTCGGAAATTTCCTGCCATTGAGAATGCACCTTCTCAGATGCTTGTTTTGCCAACTCTGCACCTTGGTTAGAAGGTACAATTGCTAAAAAGCGATTGGGCAAACTGGGTAAAAGTAAGTCTTTTTGATTAGGTGGTTTAGGTAAAATTTGCTTGTGATACAGCCAGCGATCGCACAGAGGTTGTCCTAGTAAGTTAGGAAAAATTACGGCATCAGGACCAATTTCTTCGGCGATAACTTTGATAGCTGCCCAGTTTAGATAGGATAACAGGTAGCTACCCGCCCACAAATCTTGAGTTCTCCGCGCTGAACTGATGAACGCTTGGACTGGACCGATAGTAAATAGCAGGAAGGCTGGATTAGATTTTGTGCCAGCGATCGCACTGGTTAGCGCTTGATGCGCCCAGATAGAATGATCGGGAATGCGCGTGTCAGCAGGAAGTAAATCCCACAAAGCACCTAACTGATTACCTTCAGTTTGTTGAATTTGTAGAGACCAGTTGCGCCACAGCCATAAAAAAAGTTTTTTGTAGTCTGCTTTAATTTCTGGATTAACGGATTGTAGGGATTCTTGGATTGCTAGTTGTAATCGTTCGCCATTAATCTGGCTAGGCAAAAATCGACCCGCTCCTAAATTTAATCTTACTCCTGATAAAGGGTGGCTCAAATAAGGTTTCACATGAAAGTCTGCGCTCCCAATGCTTTTATAACTAGGGAAATTTAAGCGATCGGCAGCAGAAGCAATCCAGTCAGCTTCCTTAAATTCTTGTTTACTTAAATTTATACCTAAAATTTTTGCCCAACTTGCAGCCTGTTGATCGTGAAGTTTTATTTCCAGTGGCTTCTCTGGCGGATCGTGTAGTAATGCATTAATTTTAAGTAACCAAAAATCTGAATTATTCATGGAATTATTACTGGGGTAATGTTACTCAAAGATGGAATAAATTCTTGATCAATAATATCTTGATTTGGTACAGAACATTCTAATCGCTTATTTATCGATTTACTTTGCAATAATAGTTTTCGTCCATTAGGCAATAGTTGAGTCTTAAAATGAATTATTAGTACAGCTAGTCCACCCTGAGCCAAACGTACAACTCTAATATGCAGAGGTGAGGAACTTCTTTTAATATTACCTGTAGCTTCTAAGGATGCTTTTTTACCAGGCAGTGATTTGAAGTAAAACTGAATGGGTAATCCAAAAGCAGCACGCTTGATTGTTGTCACTGTAGTTTTTCCGCCGCTCTTTAACCAATATTTTACTTCTTTATAATCGTCATATGTAGCATTTTTGTATCGTATCCTAAAGCCTTTATACTCTCTACCAAAGCTATTTAAAATAAAATCCCAGTAATAATTTTCTTCTGCATTTTGTGATTGCCATAGATAAACCATAGCTGTTTGCGGATTTATTATGTCAAAAGAAGTAGGTACTGTTAATGTCACTTTATTGCCATTAAGGACTTCTGTGTATAATTGCTTGATTATACTAATCCCATCTTTAATTGCCGATGCTAATTGATCAACATTAACTGAATGAGATAAAAATTTAATTTTATCTATTTTAAAATTTCCAATTGTTTCCGGTTCTTTTTTTATACCTAAGCTACCGCCACCCCTATTACTTCTCGAACCAAGTCCCCCCAACTTTACAAGCATCCACATAGCACCAATAGCTAAATGAAGATATTGCAAATCCTCAGATCTAGATAACCTAGTTTGCAGAGTTAGTTTGAATTCACTGCCAGGTGTAAAACACCCTCTAGCCTCACCTCTAGTCTCATATGTTGAGAAAAAAAGATAAGCTAATCCAAGAAAATCATTATTTCGCTTAAGTGTATAACTACTAACTGTCTTTGGACTATGGATTCGGATAATAATTGCCCCACCTGCATCAGTACTACCAAAAACTTTATTTTCCCATTTTTTTACTTCATCAAAACTTGTGATGCTAGCAGCAATTGCCCTAAACCAATAGCGCAATGCACCTCTAAAAGCAGGCGGGCGTAACTCAGCAATTGTTTGGTCAGCACCACCCAGAAAAAGTGGTGTAATCGTTTCTAAATCAAATGTGACTGATGGCATAGATAACCCCAATCTAAAGAGTAATTTATTTGTTATCCAAAACTTGCCTAAGCTTGAGAGCGTACCTTCTTACTACCTACGACAGCAACTTCAATACCTCTTTAAGCAATTCTTCTGGTACGGGTCGAACTTCATCCCTTAACCAAGGCCCTGCTAAAATTTCCAAAAATGGCTCAGTCCTGATAACTTCCAGTCGCTCTTCTAAAACGCTGTGAATCACTGCGATCGGCTTCAAACTCTTGCCACACAAGTCGTGCCATGCTTGCACTTTATCTGGATCGTTACTGATGACGATATAATGACTGCACTGCTCTACCACAGAACTTTTCACTGGATCGGGAACTCCACCTACATCGACTAAAGCTAAATCTACCATTTCACGAATGTTAGAAGTTGCTTGGGCATGGTAATTGAAATATTTCTTTATTAATTCCTCTGCTTGCGGATGCTGATGTGGTTTGAACTTGTTTTTCTGCCGTAGTTTCTCCGCCAAGTCTCGATCGCTCGTTTCGTAGGTATGATTGCCTTCACCGTCCCAATTGGCGCGGTGCAGGTAAACTTGCACACCCTGGGTTTTAGCTAACACCCTAAAACCCAGGGCATTACACAAAACGCTTTTACCGCTATTAGGCGGACCCCCGACAAGGATGGCAGCACCAGGAACGTTGTTGGAGAAGATAGGAATAGTATCGCCCGGTTCTAGTTCAGGAACGTTACTTTTAACTACGATCGCAGTTTTGGAGCGAATGTCGTAGCAACCAACCCAAGGAAAGTCCTGGAAGCGATCAACCAAATGACCATAAAGCCAAATTGGTGCCCGACCATATAAAATAATACCTTTCTGCCAATCTAATTCTAAGGGCATTGCCAACCTGCTCATTTCCTCTGGCTTAATCAAACTCTCAGGTTTGAGCAAGTTAATTGTTAAAGTTTGGCAATCTCGCTCCTTAGCTCTGAGGGCGATCACTTGCAACTCTACTTCCCGTTCTAGCTGTACTTCATTACTCACAAGCCTACTCCTAATTCTGTTTCGCTGTAACATCTGGTAAATCCAGTGGTAAAACCTGAGCCACTGATACGTCGTGGGTGTGACTCGCTACCACCACTGCTCCTAAGCGGGGATCGTAACATCCCACCCAAGTTGCAGGGTGACATTCGTGTACTAGATAGCCATACAGCCAAATAGGTCCTTTACCTTCGATCGCAATTCCGAGATCGAACTTAATATTTGCTGGCAGTTTCAGTCCTTTGATATCTGCTGGAGCAATCACCCCGTCATCTGTAAGAATTTGGAAGCGTAAATGCTGATAGGGAAGACCATCTCGCGTTCGATGGGGAATTACTTCAAGTTGAATTGCATTCATACACATGCCTCTTGAGGGATGATGCTACTCTAGCACCTACCTGGTAGAGGGGTCTTCACAATCGGCGATACTCAGGAGACTTTGTTATGTCAGAGCAAATCTTTAGCGATCCTCCCCGCGTTGAACTTCTTCAATGGTTAGCTCGCGGTTCCCTCAAACAAAATTTATTGCGCTCCATCCGGCTGTGGGCTTGCTTGCAGTTTCTTTATGGAGAGCAAAAAATTAAGGAACCCTTTAGCTTTAGCAACTGGCGGGATGCTTTCTTCAGCGCTACTCACCCCAAAGGAGATTCTATTCCCCAGCTACACGACTCTGGCTGCGCCTGTGCCAAAACTACAGCCGACTGGATTTTTAGCGGCAAAAGTGGAGTTAATGAACGGGAGTGGCGACAAGCGATCGAGCAGCACGACGATATTGCCGATGCTGCCCTCAACGATTTATTACAGCGCCAACTATTCGCACTCACTCGCCGTTCTTTGTATAAGGATCTAGAAATTCTCGCTGAGTTGGGCTGGCTGGAACGTCAAGGTAAATCCTATTGTCGGGTCAAAAACTGGCCAACGCGCCCGCTGGCTAGTAGTTCCCAGCCAAGTGATGGTAAACCCAACACCTACGACTCAGAACTTCCCAATATCGATCTAGCAACTATTGTCCAAAATCTTAGGGAGCCGATCGCAGGGGTGAAGCGATTTTTTTTGGAAGTAGACTATATCATTCATCAAGCTAACCAGGATCGGGTAGACGACTGGCATGAACAATTAAAACGACTCTGGCAGCAAAATCCGGTTCCGCCCATCCGAATTACTTATAACAGTGCCAGACAAGGAGCGGCAGTCAAATGTATCGTTTATCCAGTTTGCCTTTACTACATGCAGCGGGCAATTTACTTGTGTGCTTGCGGGCAAACTCCCAACAGGCAAGGAGAGTGGTACAATTACCGCTTAGATCGCATTCAACAAATGCATTCACTAGAGTGGAAGGACGAAGATATTCCTCAACTGCTTCTCAAATATTACCCGCAAAATCTACCCCACCCAGATTCTATCCGGGAGCGCATGGAGGAAGTTTGGGGCTTTGATTTCTACCAGGAACCCCAACTAATGCTGCTGCGATTTGACAGAAAGTTCCACGATCTCTATATCGAAGGCACGTTTCGCCACGACACGTTTAAAATTTGTAGCTTCGATCGAGCCAAACAACTGATTAGACAGAACGTCCCACAACCAGAACAGCAACAAGTCTTGTTAACTGTTCTCAACTCCCGTTCCCGTCTCGATGCTTACTACCAAGTACTATACCGTGACGGTGATACTAATGTAAGGATGCGCTTGCGTTCATGGCGACCTCACGGTGAAGTTCTTCTACCTTGGGAACTGCGTCAGGGTATGACTCACGAGGTGGAAAAAGAAGTTCAGTTTTATCGAAATTTATTGGGTTAGCCGCCGCTTACGGGTGGAATCAGCACTACTTCATCTCCATTTTGGAGCAAAGTGTCTGGTTCTACGAATTGGAGATTGATACCAAAGCGGGTGAGGTTACGCCAGCGGTTGAGTTCTGGATGTTGAGCAATTATGTTATCTAGCACCGCCACTACGGGCGTTTGGGGGGGAAATTCCCGCAGCAGTTCTGACACGCCATAGGCTTCTTGATAGGCTGCGAAGAGTTTGATGGTGATGGTGATTGATGCTTCAGGCATAAAAACGGCTCTTCCTTATTTAGTATGATAAATTTTATTAATCAATTGGCTCAGAGCTTGAACAGAGGGAAACTCAAGGCTTTCAAACCTAATATGTTGGGTTTCGTTCCTCAACCCAACCTACAACTGGCATATATAGGGGCAACCACAGGGGGTTTGCCCCTACGAACCTGCTATATATAGAGGCAGTGCTACAGTAATGTATAGATAAGATTTTTTTATCATTCTATGTACGGGAGAGCCAATTATAATCACAATATTTGCTCAATGCGGCGAAAATCTTGCTCTATTTCTAGCCAGAGAGAACGATTGTGGGGATCGGTGCGCAGAGCTTTTTTCAGGTATATTCTGGCTTTGTCCAGTTGTTTTTCCTTGACTAATTGACGTCCCCACCGTTGGTAAGCGATCGCCTGCCACTGGCGCACTTCTTGATCTTGAGGTATGCGCGAGGCTAACCCTTCTACCAGGGCGATCGCACGGGGAAATTTGCGAGATTTTAGTAGCTCTTGTAACTGTTTATAGGAATTAGACTTAAGTTGTTGCTCCAGTAACGACAGTTCCGCTTTCTGCTCCTGCGCTTTTTGAGTGCGAGTAACCTTGACAGTCGGTGGTTGATGAGATATAATATCTTCTTCAGGCTGTTGTTTAAACTCTTCAGGTGCGACAGACTTATTCACAACAGTAAGCAGCAATTGGTAAGCCTGAGTTACTATAATAAACTTTTCTGCGGCTAACTGGTCTCCAGGATTAACATCGGGATGATACTGCCGCGCCAAACGGCGATACGAAGCTTTAATTTCAGCCGTGGATGCTTCAGAACTTAAGCCTAACAAGCGATAGCAATCCGCCAGATTCATCTTAAATAGCCTAGCCGCTGGATACACTGATAATGATTGGGGATTGGTGATGGGCGATCGGTAATTGAAGGAAGGTACAGTTTTGAATGTTGAATTGAAAAGCCCGGAGGCAGGTTGCCTACAATACTCAAAACACCTATCACCGATAAATTTGGGATCGAACAGGACTGTAACAGCCTGGGCATATATAGGGGCAACCACAGGGGGATTGCCCCTACGAACCCCTATATCTACACGGGCAACCACAGGGGGATTGCCCCTACGAATCCCTATATCTACAGGGGCAACCACAGGGGGATTGCCCCTACGAACCCTTGTTGACCTTATCCAAAATCCCCTGACTTTATTTTATGCTCGACGTGTCTTCAATGACGCGATCGATCAAGCCATATTCCAGGGCCTCATGAGCAGACATGAAGAAGTCGCGATCCATATCCTTCTCAATCTTTTCCAAAGTCTGGCCGGTGTTTTTGGCATAGATTTGATTGAGTAGATGGCGAATCCGCAGAATCTCCTTAGCTTCAATTTGAATATCTGTGGCTTGTCCACGAGCGCCACCAGAGGGTTGGTGGAGCATAATCCGTGCGTGAGGCAAAGCTACCCGTTTTCCTTTGGCACCAGCGGCAAGCAGGAAAGAACCCATAGATGCAGCCAGACCTACACAAATGGTCACGACGTCTGACTTGATGTGCTGCATGGTGTCATAGATAGCCATGCCTGCCGTCACTGAACCGCCCGGTGAGTTGAGGTAAAGAAAAATATCCTTGTTTTGATCCTCAGAATCCAAATAAAGCATCTGGGCGATCAGATTGTTGGCAATCTCGTCATCAACTTCCTGACCTAATAAAATAATCCGCTCCAGGAACAGGCGATTGTAGATACTAATCCACTGGGTGTACTGTTGTCCTGGTAGACGATAAGGAACCTGAGGGACACCAATTGGCATAATTTGCTCCGATTGTCAATAAAGTTGCCGTTCGTTAGAGAATGCCAGCGGGTAAAGGCTTGGGTAGATCTGCTTGAGACTCCAGAATCCGGTCAATCAAGCCATACTCCTTCGCTTGTTCAGGAGTCAGATAGAAAACTCGATCCATATCCTTAGCAATTTTTTCCGGGGTTTGACCAGTGTTACGAGACAAAATATCAAGCATTGTTGCCTTGTTAGCAAACACTTCCTTAGCCCGGATTTGAATATCAGTGGCTTGCCCCCGAGCATAGCTTTTAGTTTGGTGCAGAACTATCGAGGCATTAGGCAAACTCGCACGAAAACCTTTTGTTCCGGCTGAAAGCAGCATTGCCGCCATGCCCAACGCTGTGCCAAGGCAAATCGTATGTACGGGTGGCTTGATGTAGTTCATGGTGTCACAGATGGCAAAAGCTTCTGTTTCAAAACCAATCGGTTCGCCATCGTAACGCGAAGTACCAGTGGAGTTGATGTAAATTTTAATCGGTTTTTCTGGGTCTTCGTACTGTAAATAAAGCAGTTCCGCGATAATCAATTCAGTTACCGCTGGCACTAGGGGCATGCCCAGATAGACAATCCGCTCCTTTAACAACAGCGAGGGTAAGTCGGGAGGCGGTGTCCGGAAGTAGGCATCACCGTAATATGGAGATTGGACTGCCTGAATGGGTATGTTCATGGCTTTCTCTTGCTGCAATAAAGGCGGTATCTTTAAAACATACTAGCTTGCTCTGGGGCTTGGCTGCCGGAATCGCTATGGTAATAGCACAGGTCAGATTAGGTCATGGCAAGCTATGGTGATGATGGGATGTAGGCGTCAACAAACGTTTAGCACTGGCATCTCGGTAAGTTTGCTGTTATGTTCTCTTGACTTCCCAGGATTTATATGTTATGAAAGTTGGTTTACAGGCTGCCTTGAATGATGCCCATATTGACGCCTCTCAATCGAGTAGTCAGCGTCAGATGGCAATCTCTATTTCGGCAATTGGCAGTGAGTTAGAGCGCAATCTGCCGGTTAACTTGTGCCTGATTTTGGATCACAGCGGCTCGATGAGCGGGCGTCCACTAGAAACAGTCAAAAAGGCTGCACAACGCCTGATAGAGCGGCTTTCCCCTGGCGATCGCATTTCAGTTGTCGCCTTCGATCATAGAGCCAAAGTCATCGTCCCCCATCAAGTTGTTGACAATCCGGCTAAAATTGCCAGCCAGATCGACAAACTAAAGGCTGATGGCGGTACATCGATCGATGAAGGGTTAAAACTGGGAATTGAAGAATTGGCTAAGGGCAAACAAGATAGCGTTTCCCAAGCATTCCTCTTGACAGATGGCGAAAACGAACACGGTGACAACAACCGCTGCATCAAATTAGCCGAACTGGCTACCGAGTATAAATTGACTTTGAACACCCTAGGATTCGGCGAAAACTGGAACCAGGACATTTTGGAAAAAATTGCCGATGTCGGTGGCGGCACTTTGGCTTATATTGAGCAGCCAGACCAAGCGGTGGCAGTATTCAGTCGCCTGTTCAGTCGCATTCAGTTGGTAGGACTCACCAATGCCTACTTACAACTGTCTGTAATGCCCAAAGTGCGACTGGCAGAACTCAAACCGATCGCCCAAGTAGCCCCAGAAACCATTGAACTGCCAGTGCAACAACAAGGTGAATTGTTCGTGGTGCGACTGGGAGATTTGATGAAAGATGTCTCGCGGGTAATTTTGGCGAACCTGTACATTGGGCAATTACCAGAAGGGAATCAGAAGATTGCCCAAGTGCAAGTGCGTTACGACGATCCCGCCCTTAGTAAAGAAGGCTTACTCTCAGAGATAGTGTCAGTGGAAGCGACTATCCTTCGTTCTTACCAACCATCCCTCGATCCTCAGGTGCAGCAGCATATTCTGGCTTTGGCAAAGTATCGGCAAACTCAGCTAGCTGAGACTAAATTACAGCAAGGCGATCGCGTTGGTGCTGCTACCATGTTACAAACTGCCGCCAAAACTGCACTGCAAATGGGTGACAAGGGAGCTGCCACCGTGTTGCAAACCAGTGCCACCCGCCTGCAAGAGGGGCAGGAACTTTCTGAAGCAGATAAGAAGAAAACCCGGATTGTTTCTAAAACTATCTTGCAGGATTGACATACTCCCACACTAACCTTGCGGTATAGTGTGGGATTCTAGGCTTTCACCTATTCCCAATTCAACGAGTTGACTGCGAAAGCTCGTGTAAATATCGGCTCGTTCGATCGTGGTGGTAGAAATCGAGTGCCAACGAAAACTGATGACCATGACTGCTCTACAGATATGCATAATCTGCCTCATTTGTCAACCTTGATTACTTGACCGACTCCCTAGTTGGATATTTTATTCTCTGGAAGTCCCTAATGACATAAATTTTCTGATTTCTGGCACAAAACACTTGACACTCATTAATTTAGATGCTACCTTAAATTTAAGTTACGGTGCGAGTCTACTAAAAAAAAGCGCGAACAGCCTAGGAGATAAGGGTTCCA
>CASBRB010000091.1 GCA_949127975.1 Oscillatoriales cyanobacterium PMM_0019
GCAGAGCCTGGGAACGAGAAATCCAGTCACAGTAAGGGCTTTACTCCTGACTCCTGACTCCTGACTCCTGACTCCTGACTCCTGACTCCTGCTATATATGCTTTTAACAACTCCTCAAACAATGGCTCTCCAAAACTCATCAACCGCAGTGAAGGCATTTCATTAAAAACTGCTGGAGAAAAAGTAACGCGATAAGTCTGTTGTTTATAAGTTAGCTGCCAAATATTATTACCAGCTTCCTCAAATTTAACTCCGCAAGATTTTAAGCGAGATGAAGTCGCGAACATCTGTTCAATGTTTTCTGGTAAAATATCTGTTAGAGGAATTGGTTGCCGGATTTCCTCTAGATCTGCTTCTACATCCATTGCTACCATTTCATCCAAAGCAGGTCGCAAGGGTGGCGTTTCCAGTATTTGTTCAAAATCAGCCAGTAACACGCCTTCTTCTTCTGGATCTGCGCTCATTACTGCTTGTTCGATGAAAGTGGGTACTTTGGCTAGAATCGGTTGGAGATTACCAACAACAGTGGTAAAGGCATTGATGCGATCGCGCAATTTCTTATAAACTTTAGCTTCTACCGTGCCGTCATAGTAAAAATTGTGGATTCTCACCGTTGGATAAACTTGCCCAATGCGATCGATTCTGCCAATGCGTTGTTCTACGCGCATGGGGTTCCAAGGCATATCATAATTGATCAGTACCCCGCAGGTTTGCAAGTTCAAGCCTTCGCTAGCAGATTCGGTACACAGGAGAATTTTAATTTCGCCATCTCGAAACCGACGTTTGATGTCTTCTTTGGGGATACAGCACCAGCTACCATCCTGGTAAAGTTCGCCGCCTCTCCCTGAGTAACAAGCCACTTGAGAGCCATACATCTGACGCAACGCATCTCGCAGATAGTCCATCGTGTCGGTGTATTGGGTAAATGCGATCGCGCTTTCCCGTTCGATCAATTCTCGACGTAGAATTGTGATGAAATGGGATAATTTCGTGTCTTCCCCCGTCGTCTCAAATTGATGCAGTAGATTCTCTAAATACTGAATTTCTTTGGGGTCTACTGGTTCTAAATACGATTCCAACCCTTCTATAATCGGGTCTTCGGCATCGTCGATATCGCTTAAATCGTCTTGGGTAATACTAGAACCCATTCCCGCGATGAGAGAATCCAAACGCCGCTGCAAGGATTCTTTGATAGCATAAAAAGAACTGGTTAAGCGCTTGCGGTAGAGGGTCATTAAAAATCCTAGGGCTTTGCGATTTTCTTTTTGGGCTAATCTATAGAAGTGACGAACATAATCGCTAACAGCCACATAAAGGGGAATCTCTCGGCTAAGTTCCAGGGTAATCGCATTGTCGTGAACAACTCTAGTAGGAATATCCCGCTCTAACAGTCCCCGCTGGTAGTATTGGCGTAAGGTGTCGCGGGTATGCCGGAACATTAAATCTTTTAAGGGAGTATTAACGGTAAGGTACTGCCGCGAGGTGGTAATAAAAGTGGAATTTTCTATATACTGTTTCGGGTTAACAATCTTTTGACCTTCTTGCCAAATATCTCGAATGCGATAAGCTAAAAGGCGATCTGTTTTATCTAAATATCGTTGTAATCTAGAGCAAGGTTGCCCGTTGCGACGAAAATAGTCTGTAGACATCTGCTGCCAGAAGTCTAAAATGTAGCGGTCTGGTTTTTCCCCCATAGAAGCAAAGTAATTACAGAAATTATCGCCGTAAGCCCAATGTCCTTGAAGTCCTAATAAGTTTAGCAAGTCAAAGATTTCGATCGGATCGATCTGCATGGGAGTAGCTGAGAGGAGGAAAAGCGATCTGGTTCTGTCTTTTAGCTGTTGCAATAGTTGCAGTAGGCGATTAGGTGTCTCTTTACGAGATTGAGGGCTGGAACGGCGGGCGTGGTGGGCTTCATCGACAACAATTAAATCCCAAGGTTCTGCTTCTAGCAGTTCCTGCATCCGTTCTTTACGACGTACTAGGTGGCTGGAAGCCAAGATTAAATTTTGCGTGTTCCAGGGGTTTATTAACTGTTGATGGTTAACGGTTGGCTGGGAACCGTAAGCATCTTTAAATACACCTTGGTTATAACTCCAGAAATGCAGATTGAATTTTTCTCGCAGTTCCTCTTGCCATTGTGGTAGGACGGAAGCTGGTGCCAGGATGAGTATGCGTCTGGCTTTTTGAGATAGCAGCAGGTAACGCAGAATCAATCCCGTTTCGATGGTTTTACCGAGTCCAACCTCGTCGGCAATTAGGAAACTGCACGGGAATTTTTTGGCGACGCGGCGGAGGATTTTTATTTGGTGGGGCCAAGGAGAAATCGGAATTGATTTAAGGCAGAAGTCGAGGCAGCCTGGATGTTGGTGCAGGTTAGCTAGTTGGTGAAAAACGGCTTTTTCTTCTTCCGATTGTTCGTCGAGAATGGCTATAATTTCTCCCTCTTCCTGCGGTAGGGGGCTGGTATCTTCTTCAGCTTGGTGGTTCCAAGTCGGTTTGGTAGAGGGGACATAGCGCAGCAGCTTTTTCTGGACTGCTTCTGGAACTTCAAATACGCGCACGTTGGGGGTGAAATTGAGCCAAAGCTGTTCAAAACGATAATTTTCTTCTTGAACTCGTTCTAAATCTCGCCCGCCTTCCCAGCCGCAGAATACGTGGAACGATTCGATATTGCTTTCCCAACCGCCAAGGGATTCGTTGTTCGAGCCGTTAAAAGCCAGTTGGTTGCCCGCCGCGTCGGTGAAGATGCCGACTTTTTCGTGGAAAATCCGGTTGGGGTCGAGTTGGCGAGCGCTTTCTTCTGGGATACCATCTGCTTTGAGGGGTACGGCAATTTTAATATCGAGGTAGCTGTTCTGAATCAACCAACTGAGAATCTCAAAGTGCTTGAGTTGGGCGAAGTTTTCCGGCGGTTTGAGATCTAAGTCTAAGCGAGTGGCAAGTGCTTCTCTTAAATCGTAGCCCTGCTGGATGGCTTTGAGGTCTTCTGGACTGAACTGACAGCCCATAATTAAGCGCATCTTTCCCTGATTGTGCAGCATTGCGCCCAAACCCCGTGCAACTTTGCTGAGAATGCTACTGTTGAAAAATCCAGCTTTGCGATCGTATTGGACGGCGCATTCTAAGGCGGGAATGTAAAAATCAGCAACGGGGTTATTTTCGTTGCTAGAGTAACTAATCCGCCAGTGGCTTGAGCGTAGGCTAGGGAGTTTCAATGTTGTCAGGACTTACGCACTGCCTCTAAATATAGCGGTTCGTAGGGGCTACGCTAGGCAATAGTTTATCATTGGTGGGGGTCAGTCGGTACGAGGTTATCGACAAAATGTTCGTTATGGATATAACGGCTTCCGATTTTCCCTCGAAGCTCGGATTATCCTACTGCGAGATAAAACAGACGATAGTATAATACAAATTGCTATGAAGTTTGAGAAAATCACAAATAATTAAGAGGATGAAGCAATTGAGTAACCTAGATAGAGTTTTAGATGCGGCAATGGAGCTGACTTTAGAGCAGCAAGAAATGCTGGTACAAATTCTCAAAAACCGAATTATTGAAAGTCGGCGAGATGAAATTGCGTTAGATGCAGCAACTTCCATTGCTGAATTCCAAACAGGTAGGTTCAAAGTCCAGACTGCTGCCGAAGCAATTCAAGAATTACGGGAATATCTCAATAACCCAAGTGCAGCAGATGTATAGATTGGTTATCAGTAACAAATTTAAAAGAGCTTTCCGAAAATTTGCTCGTCGTAATGCTGACTTGCAAGCCAGAATAGAGAAAACTATTGCTGCTATAGAGAATGATATATTTGCCGATAACTTAGGTACTCACAAGCTAGAGGGAAAGTTATCAGGGTTGCTCTCATGTTCTTGTGGATATGATTGTCGTATTGTTTTCTCACTGAAAACCGATGACGAGAGTGGGGAACAAGTTGTTCTTTTACTAGACATTGGTACTCATGACGATGTTTATTAGCTCAATTCGTTAACTTTTTTGGTGTGGAATTTTGTCAGGAGTAAGGGTGACAACTTTTCCATCGTCCCAAATACTAATAGATTCGCCGAGCTTTCGATGTCTCTCGATCGCTTGGGCAATTGCCTGTTTAACTCCTGCATCAATTTTTTCAGGACTTACGCACTGCCTCTATATATAGGGTTCGTAGGGGCAATCCCCCTGTGGTTGCCCCTATATGTGCCCAGTGTGCGTAAGTCCTGTTTTTGTTGTAATTCTGATAAATTTGGTTGTTCTGATATCATATCTTTTCTCTGGTAAGTTGATTCTATTCTGTTTGTTCGTCTTCATCGTTAATACTGCTGAAATCTAAGCTAGTTTGTCCGTAAGTTAATGGTAACTCTGGCTGCACGTAAGAGACTTTAGCTTTGATTTCGTCCATTGCTAGCCATAAATCTAATAAAGCTTTCTCTTCGGGAATGCGTTTGCGATCGTCTTGAATGCGGGGAATAGTTTTCAAAGCGATTTCAAATGTCCGCATAAACATATCATTACTAGATAATCCTGTGGCGTTCATAAAGCGACGCACTGGTTCTGTTCCTTCTTCATAAAGTACAATAACGGCGTGGAGTGCGTCAACTAAGTAGCGGGCAGAAAATTCTGTATCGATAACAGAAAAAGCACGTTTTTTTAGTCGCTGTTCGGGCGTGAGTAGTTTGCAAAAACCGCTACCGGAATCGAGTAACTTGTGTTTTTTTACTAAGTCGGAAACATCAAAACCGCCAACGGCTAATGCTAGTTGTCTAGCTTCATCAAAAGGAAATTCACGGGCTTCAAAGGTGTCCCAAGCCAGGATATACCATTGGGTTAGTGGATCGATACCGTTGAAGTCTTTACCTTCTAATAAACTTTGCAGTCGGTATTCAACAATCGCTTGACGAACTTCTTCAAATGCGGCTTTCGGTTCTACGGTATTACCGGAACTGTCTAGGACGGAACTATATTTAGTGAATACGCTTAAAGCACAACCAAAAGCAGTCAAGCAGAGGTCGATACCAGGGGGTTTAATGTGGCGACGGGGGTCTGCAACTCGATCGGCTGCGGGGCGGGTATCTGCTGTTAAAGATTTTTCGATGTCTGGGGCTTTTTCAAAGACAATATTTCTGATGTCAACGCGCACATCATCCCACCAAGCTTGTATGGCATTGGGTTCGCGCTTGCGGCAGACTAAAAGAACGGTGCTGGATACAGCGTTTTTCTGTGCTTGGTGGAGGTTTTGGGGGTTTTCGGTGCTGACTGCCCAAGATGCAGTAATCTCGAATCCGGCATCGATGAGGGATTTGGCGAGGACATCCCACGCGCCTGAGTCTTTGTGGTTGAATTGGAC
>CASBRB010000092.1 GCA_949127975.1 Oscillatoriales cyanobacterium PMM_0019
ATAGGGGCAGGGGCAACCACAGGGGGTTTGCCCCTACGAACCCGCTATATATAGAGGCAGTGCGTAAGTCCTGTTTATGTTGGGTTTCGCGATAGCGACACCCAAGCTACAATTTACGAGGCGAAAAGTTAAACCGGATCGGATATTTTAGATTCTCTAAGCGTCGGGGGGGATTTATCAGTGCGCTCTCTCCATAAAGCTAAAAGCGTACTGGCAATGAAAATGCTCGAATAAGCTCCTGCACTAAATCCAATAATTAGAGTTAGGGCAAAATCTCTCAAAGTTTCTCCCCCAAACAGAAATAGAGAAACCAACGTCAGCAGCACGGTAACGGTAGTGTTAATCGATCGCGTCAAAGTTTGATTAACGGCGTCATCCACAACTTGGTTGAAGTTTTCATCTGGATTCAGGTGAACCACTTCCCGAATCCGGTCATAAATCACCACCGTATCAGTTACAGAAAAACCTGTAATCGTCAACAGGGCAACTATGAATAAGGTATCAACTTCAGTGCCATATACTAAACCAAAAATTGAGAAAATACCTACGGTGATTAAAAGATCGTGGAACAGAGCAACGATAGCAAATAAAGCATAGTCAAACTGGAACCGGAAGCTCAGGTAGATGACAATGCCAAAAAAGGAAACAATCAGAGCCAACATTCCAGAAGTAAATAATTGCTTACCAATGGTAGGCCCAACCGTATCAATCTGAGTTTTTTTCGGGTCAGAGATGCCTATCTTTTCACTCAAGGCTGTTTGCAACTTGCTGCGTCGATCGACATCTAAAGTTTTTGTCCGAACCGATAGCCCGTGCTGTTCTTTACCTACTACCTGGATGCTACTGTTATTTAGCCCTTCAGCATCCAGCACTTCCCGAACTTTGTTAATATCGATCGGCCGATCGCAATTTTGAGGTTTAGTACAGTCAAGTTCAAACTGCAACCGCGTACCACCAATAAAATCTAGACTGGGACGCAGAGGCGCATTAAACTGTTGCCAAGAAATCAGCATTGCAATTATGCCACTGAGGATGATGGCACTAGAAACCGTCCACCAAAAACCCCGTTGTTTAATTACACTGAATTTCATTACGCTGCCCCCTGAGATTTTCTTGAAGTTGGCAGATTTGGACAAAACAGTTCTGGCTTACGCAACTCTGGAATTCCTATTGCTAAAAGTAGAAAGGTGCGGCTACAACTAATGGCTGTAAACAAATTCACCACAATCCCCAGTGCTAGAGTGAGGGCAAAACCCTTAACCAAACCAGACCCCAGCCAAAATAGGGCAGCGCAGGAAATTAGGGTAGTGACGTGGCTATCTAAAATGCTAGACCAAGCTCGGTGGAAACCAGCCTCGACTGAACGATAGAGAGTTTTACCACTTCGTAACTCTTCCCGCGTCCGCTCAAAAATCAGCACGTTGGCATCAACCGCCATCCCGATACTGAGAATAAAACCAGCAATTCCAGGTAGAGTCAAAGTAACACCAACTATAATGAAAGCAGCTAAAGTCAGCAGTGCGTAAATCATCAGAGCGACATCAGCGATGAGACCCGGTAGCCGATAATAGACAGCCATGAAGATTAACACCAACAGCAGCCCCCCAATCCCAGCGTAGATGCTTCTCTGGATGCTATCTCGCCCTAAAGTAGCTCCTACTGTACGGTTTTCCACCACTTCGACTGGGAATGGTAGGGCACCACCCCGTAGTTGAACCGCCAAGTCGTTAGCCGCTTGTGCTGTAAAGTTACCTGAAATACTGGCTCTAGCGCCCGTGATGCCAGTTTTTGCATACTGAACATCAACAGTGGGATAGCTGATGAGGACGTTATCAAGGAAAATGCCGATCGAACGCCCGGTTCCTGCTAAGTCTTTTGTCAGCTTGGCAAACGCTTCACCTCCCTTGGGATCGAATTGAAGAGAAACCTCCCATCCAACATCGTTAGGAAGGGTTCCGGCATAGGCCCCTTTGAGGTTTTTACCGGTTAAAACAGGAGGCCCAAAAAGTTTAGCTCTCGCTTCGTTACTGCGATCGAGTGATTCCTTATTATCAGCGATTGCCTTCTTGTCACCGCTTTTAACCAACTGCGCCTGCTTGGTTATAAGATCCTGTCGCACCTGTGCTTCAATCCGCAATTGTGTTTCTGTACCTGGCTTCTGTTCGCGAAAATCCAGTTGTGCTGTGCCACCCAGTACCCGTTCTGCTTGTTCGGGATCGCTAACACCAGGTAACTGCACCAACATCTGGTTGTTACCAACGGTTTGCACTACTGCTTCCGAAACACCCAGACCATTAATCCGATTTTCTAGTACCTTTTTAACCGCTTCTAAATCCTGCGCCGTGATTTGCTTAACTTCCTGTGTGGGTTTTACCTGTAGTGTCAGTTGTGACCCGCCCTGGAGATCTAACCCCAGATGTAGGTGCATGGTGGCAATCACCGTGAGAGCACCAATCACCAGAACCAGAATCAGAGCTAATAAAGAACGCTGTCTTTGCATACTACGACTTACCGCAACAAATGTTATGATATCTTTTTTGAAGTGATTAGTCATTGGTGAACAACCACCCATCACCAACTTTAAATTTTCCCCGCCACCATCTTCTGCACTGCTTCCACAATTTGTGGGGGTTGCACAATAGTGAGTCGCTCCAGTTGTCCGTTGTAAGGTGTGGGGATGTCTTGGGAAGACAGCCTTAGCACTGGCGCGTCTAGTTCATCAAAGAAGCGATCGTTGATTAAGGCGATCAATTCTGCCGCAATGCCGCCTGTTTTCATACACTCCTCAACAATAATCACCCGATGGGTTTTGCTAATGGAAGCGCCTATGGTTTCCAAATCTAGTGGCTTGAGGGAAATCAGATCGATCACTTCGGGGTCGAAACCGTCTTTTTCCAACTCTTTGACGGCTTGCATGACATGGTGACGCATTCTGGCGTAGGTAAGGATGGTGACGTCTTCGCCTTGTCGCACCACGTCTGCTTTATCTAGGGGCAGCAGATATTCTTCTTCTGGCAAGTTTTCTTTTAAGTTGTATAGGAGTACGTGTTCAAAGAACAGCACCGGGTTATTGTCGCGGATAGCTGATTTGAGTAGCCCTTTGGCGTTGTACGGTGTCGAGCAAGCGACTATTTTAAGTCCGGGTACTGCCTGAAAGTAAGCTTCTAGACGTTGGGAGTGTTCAGCACCCAATTGACGCCCGACGCCACCAGGTCCGCGAATCACGATCGGAATTTTAAAGTTGCCGCCTGATGTATACCGTAGCATCCCGGCGTTGTTGGAGATTTGGTTGAAGGCAAGGAGCAAAAAGCCCATGTTCATGCCTTCGATTATCGGACGCAGCCCAGTCATCGCGGCTCCTATCGCCATGCCTGTGAAGCTGTTTTCCGCGATCGGGGTGTCGAGAACCCTCAGATCGCCGTATTTTTTGTATAGGTCTTTGGTTACTTTGTAGGAGCCGCCGTAGTGCCCGACGTCTTCACCCAGTACAAAGACGGTGGCATCGCGAGCCATTTCTTCATCAATGGCTTCCCGCAGTGCGTTAAAGAAAAAGGTTTCTGCCATCGGAGGTTAATGGGGGAGTTTAAATGGGTCAAACTTTTATATTAAGCCTTCTTGGTTTGTCGTGCAGCTAAGGGGGCGATCGTGAGCGAGCCAACGCCGGAATTTAACACTCCCCGCTCTCTCATAGGCGGGGATTCTTGCCCCTGCTGACTCCTCCTCTCAACTGGAGTTTAGACTTTTTCTCGTTCCCAGGCTCTGCCTGGGAATGCCTTGCAGGAGGCTCTGCCTCCACCGACCGGGAATACACCGATCGAGAAGTTTTGCACACGAGTACCTGATAAAGCAATGACCAATATTGCCGATCTGGGCTGAACTGGTCCACCAATCCACTTTTTAGGTTATAATCTAGATAATGGAAATATTTTCTTTTTTAAAGATAAAAGGTTAGTTCTTCCTCATCAAACATAGTGTATCACAAAAAAACCGATTTTGTCTAGGGTCTCAGAATAAAATTTCTGGAAACATGAAAATGGGGAGATAGTTAGCTAGAAGCACCGAGCCTCTAGCTGTTCGCACACTGCGGGATGTTGTGGCAACCACCTGAACTCTAGAGAATGCGAAAAATAAAGGGATAGTGGTAGCGTTCTTCAGGATTGCTAAGAACTGATAAAATTGCGAAAATGGGCAGAATTAAATTAACGAACCCTAATATACCCAGGAATAACCAACCAATTAAAATTATAGTCAGCACCCCAAAGATAACGCCGTAGAGCCACAGGTTCAAATGGAAGTTAAGGGCTTCTTTGGCATTTTCCTTGACCACGGGATCGTCAGAGACGAACAAAACTGCAATCGGTATGCCGATGGATACCAGGGTAGCGCTAAAAAAAACCGAGCCGTGACACAGTGCCGATAATATCTTCCGTTTGTCTTTATCGTAAGTATCGTACATCTAAACCTCTTCAACCAGTCCAATCTTTACTCATGTCTCGACTCTAACACGCGATGGGCTTGCTGTGTAGGGTAAGATGGGTGGGGATTCCGTACACTCATGTGTCGGCTGGGCAACCCCTAAATATTGTCCTAAAAGGCATTGATTGACCATGCTTATTTTGAATCATTAAAGGCGGCTCTCCCGTACAAAGGCGTGATAATTTTTACTTATCAATTAATTCAGTCAGAGTAGCTCAAAAGGCTGAAACGTATATATAATAAGCGAGGTAACCCAAGTTGTATGGAGGCAATATGTCTCTCACCGTTAAAGATTTAGAGAAAGTGCAACAGCAACTTCCTAACTACCGGATGGAGTTAGTTAATGGAGAAATTATTGTTATGAGTCCATCGGGTTACGAGTCGGATGAGGTTGCTACCCGACTTTCTACCTTCATCAACATCTGGGTGATGCCCCGCAATTTAGGACGGGTGACAGGTTCGAGTGCTGGCTTTGTTCTGCCTAATTCAGATACTCGTGCTCCTGACGTATCCTTTGTCCAGGCAGGGCGACTGAGACGCGCTCCTAGAAGTTTTGCTGAACTAACTCCCGATCTGATGGTAGAAGTTAAGTCACCAACCGATAGCCTCACCAAGCTAAGAGAAAAGATTGACGAGTTTTTGAGCTTGGGTACACGGGTTGGGATTCTCATTCATCCAGAGCAGGAGTGGGTAGAAGTGCGGCGAGCGGATGGGGAACCGCTTACTCTACGCGATGGTGAAGTGCTGACGGTTCCTGACCTGCTTCCTGGTTGGGAGGTGAAGGTTGAGGATCTGTGGTCACCAGAATTTGATTAGCTTTGACTGGCTCTCCCGTACTTTTTGTGATAAAAAAATATTATATATGACCCGGATGCCTTTAAGGGTAAGGATTGTAGGTTGGGTTGAGGAACGAAACCCAACAAAAAGGTGTGAAACCTCAAGCTCCCATCTCTTCAAGCTTTCAGGCAATTGATTAGTAAAATTTATCACACGCTTGTACGGGAGAGCCGATTTGCTCTATGAGTAGCAACAGCGTCTTTATCTATGTCAAATGCTTTAATGACCCCAAGATCGCGATCGCCTTTACCCGCAAGATCGGACTGGGATGCCGATCGCATATAATGTGGTTAGTTCTTCCTCATCAGAATTATTGTATCACAAAAAAACATTTTGTCTAGGGTTTCCAAAAAACTTTCTGGAAACATGAAAATTTTATAGCTCATGAAAATCAATACATTTTTTGCCAAGAATAAACTGCTATCTTTGTTTATTGCCATTATCAGCATACTTTTCCTTACCATTACCTTTAATCCCACATCGTCTTATCAGCCTCTTGCGGTCATAGATGGCGCAGGGTTGTATGAGAAAAAGCTAGATAACGACAATTCAGCTTATTTGCAAGTCATCAATTTGCAAAAAATGCAAATAGACCAATTGATTGGAGAGGTAGATGATATGGGGTGGCATGGGGGAAAATACTATAAGGGAGAAGCTGGGTATTACAGCCCTTTCTTTAAAACAAAGCCTTTTGAGGAAGTTACCGAAGAATACCAAAAACTACACGGCGAAGGATTTTTTTCCCTGATTAACTGTGCTTTTTTTGAGGAACATAAACCTAGCACGCAGCTTTCCTTCCCTATTAAAGTTAATGGCAAAGTTCTCACTGGCGGAAGTAGTCCATACGGACCGATCGCCCAACCAAAAAATCCGTTTTATAGTACCATCCGCCTGAAAGCGTTGATCTGGGATGACAAGGAGGGTTATATTACGGATTACGACCCGGTTACTGGTGCGCCTCTGAATAAACCCGACGTTAAAAACGCTATCGTAAGTTACCAGTACGGAGACCATCCGGCTAAAATATTAGTCCGAGATCGAGGAAATAGGTATCATGTCATCGGTACCATGAACGCCGATGGTATTAGCGGCGACGAACTGTTGTTGATTATGACAGTGGATAAAGCCACACTGGACTCAGCCGCCAATTTATTACGTGAATTAGGTGTAAAAGGAGATATTATAACCATTGATGGCGGTACCTCGACTTACCTATTCAATCATAAAATCGGAAATATTATACTACCTGTCTCCCGCAAATTTCCACATTACCTGGGATTCCGTAAGAAAGGCTAGCTATAATGGTTGTTGGAACACCCCCAACAGGCTCCATGATGTCCACAGAAATTGAGATTGCATTGCAGGCAGCAGTTGAACACCGACGCAATTTTGCGATTATTTCCCACCCCGACGCGGGGAAGACTACGCTCACAGAAAAACTCTTACTTTATGGGGGTGCCATTCACGAAGCAGGCGCAGTAAAAGCGCGACGTGCCCAGCGGAAGGCAACCTCTGACTGGATGGAGATGGAGCAACAGCGGGGTATCTCGATTACCTCGACAGTGTTGCAGTTTGAATACCAGGGCTGTTATATTAACTTGTTAGATACTCCTGGACACCAAGATTTTAGCGAAGATACTTACCGTACTCTGGCAGCGGCAGATAATGCGGTGATGCTGATTGATGCCGCTAAGGGGCTAGAGCCGCAGACGCGAAAGTTGTTTGAAGTCTGCCGGATGCGCGAACTGCCTATCTTCACATTTATTAACAAACTCGATCGTCCAGGGCAAGAACCTTTGGAATTGCTCGATGAAATTGAGCAGGAATTAGGCTTACAGACTTATGCTGTTAATTGGCCGATAGGAATGGGCTCGAACTTCAAAGGCGTTTTCGATCGCCAATTGAGGCAGATACACCTATTTGAACGCACAGCCCACGGCAGTCGCGAAGCTATCGATACAGTTGTCAATTTGGGCGATGCCCGGATTGAACAGTTATTAGAACAAGACCTATACTACCAGCTTAAAGAAGATATAGAACTAATCGAAGGCATAGGACCAGAACTAAATCTAGAGCAGGTACACACAGGCAAAATGACGCCAGTGTTTTTTGGTAGTGCGATGACGAATTTTGGCGTCGAGTTATTTTTGAATTCCTTCCTCGAACTCGGAGTAAAACCTGGTTGCCGCAATTCATCAGTTGGTGAAGTTGCGCCTACTTACCCAGAATTCTCTGGTTTTGTCTTCAAACTTCAGGCGAATATGGACCCCAAACACCGAGACAGAATAGCCTTTGTGCGCGTCTGCTCCGGTAAGTTTGAAAAAGACATGATGGTGAATCATGCCCGCACTGGTAAAAGTGTGCGTTTGTCAAGACCTCAGAAACTATTTGCCCAAGAGCGGGAATCGGTAACAGAAGCGTATCCAGGCGATGTCATTGGTTTGAATAATCCAGGGGCGTTTGCCATTGGGGATACGATTTACACAGGTCAGAAACTGGAGTATGAGGGGATACCCTGCTTCTCGCCGGAACTATTTGCTTATCTGAGGAACCCGAACCCCTCGAAGTTTAAGCAATTCCATAAAGGCGTTACCGAGTTGCGAGAAGAGGGAGCGGTGCAAATTATGTACTCAGTGGATGAGGCTAAGCGCGATCCGATTTTGGCAGCAGTTGGGCAGTTGCAATTTGAGGTGGTGCAGTTCCGTTTGCTGAATGAATACGGCGTCGAAACCCAACTGGAACCTTTACCCTACTCGGTTGCCCGTTGGGTTGCCGATGGGTGGGAAGCTTTACAAAAGGTGGGGCGTCTTTTCAACACTGTGACGGTAAAAGACAACTGGGGGCGTCCGGTGCTGTTATTTAAGAATGAATGGAATGTTAGCCAGGTACAAGGAGATCACCCAGAATTGAAGTTGAATGCGATCGCTCCGGTGCTTGCGGTCTAGCACCAGTTTGGTAATCTTACTCCTCTAGACAGATGCTGAATTAGCAAACTTAATGATTAAGAGTCTACATCTACTTTTGACCAAGTGTAAAGAAAAGTTGCAATTTTGGCTGTTATTTGTTACATTTCTTTACAGAGGTCAGATACCACTAGACGTTACTGGGCTTATTGGCTCGGTTAGCTGCCATAGCTCAATTTGTTTTAGCATCAGGTTTTCCTCCTCCCAACACAAGTTTTACAACCAGCTGCCACCAGTAGCTGGTTTTTGTTTTCTACCTTTAGTAGGGTATTGCCCAGCTTAATCACTGTATAAATTAAGTATGCTAGTCTTATTTTTAAGCAAATTTATGGGTCATATTATCAAGTCTAATAAAAGATTTATTCTGGCGGCTGCCATCCTACTGTTGGCTTTAGCAGTAATTCAATTTTCTGGATATGTAAATGAGTTTAAATTTGGCTTGCACCATCAAAATAATTCTAAAGCAACTATCGACAATAGTGGAAACATAGTGATTAAGCCTCACTTTGATGACGCTGATGCTTTTTCAGAAGAGCTAGCGGCAGTAAGAGTTGGCAACAGGTGGGGCTATATTGACAAGACTGGAAAAATTGTTATTCAGGTGCAATTTGATGACGCTTATTCTTTTACACAAGGTTTAGCCGCAGTAAAAATTGGCGACAAATGGGGCTATATAGACAAGACAGGAAAGTTAGTTATTAAATCTCAATTTGATGATGCTGATTCTTTTTCAAAAGTGCTGGCGGCAGTAAAACTTGGTAAAAAGTGGGGCTATATCGACAGGACGGGAAACGTCGTTATTAAGTTTCAATTTGATGACGCTGATACTTTTTGCAAAGGGCTGGCGGCAGTAAAAATTGGCAACAAGTGGGGCTTTATCGACAAGAGGGGAAACCTGGTGATTAATCCCCAATTTGACTGGGTAGATTCTTTTTCTAAAGGGCTGGCACGGGTAAAGATTGATGGCAAGTGGGGTTATGTTCGCAATCCTTTAAAGTGACGTCCTCCCAGCTCTAAAGGGTACTGGTGGTCATTCAGGGGTGAGACCCCTCACCCCCATGATTTTTTGAAACGGCTACCAGCCTCCCGGACTCTTTAGGTGTTAAGCTTTACTTACTTCGTGCGGGTTTTGAAGATTGTTGTCGCCCCGTCAGATAGCTCAATCAGTATTCTAGCCATACGTTGGCTTCAGACGAAGGGCTCTTGAGTTTTGGCCGATCGCTTGATTTCATTGATTTCATGTGATAACATACCTATAGAGTAATTAACTGGCAATCTGACTTATTTTTTAGTAACATTTTGGTGATTCTGCCTCAAACATCAAACAACTTACTACTCCCCACTCAAAAAATATGGCTTATAGTGACTTCAAAACTATTGAACAAGCAGTTTCAGAACTGGAGCTTACTGTTGAAGATTTTCCTAACTTATTTGGGAATATTGCACCGATATCACCTTCAGAACGTCTGAAAGAGACTCTTGAAGAAACGCTTAACTTAGCAGCAACGATTAGTACAGAAAAAGCCCGTTCTGAATTGATTATAACGCCTATTTTACTGGAAATAAGACGTAGATTTAACAATCAAATCGGCTATTTTTCTGGCAATACATTTAATGTCGATAATGCCAAAGGATTAAATGGAGCGTGTGACTTTATTCTCAGTGCGTCGCCTAATCAGTCTTTAATTACGGCTCCAGTGCTGACGGTAGTGGAAGCTAAAGATAACGATCTTCGATTAGGGTTGGGGCAGTGTGCAGCTCAAATGGTAGCGGTTCAAATATTTAATGCCCGAAAGGGACAAGAACAATCGACAGTATATGGTATTGTATCAACGGGTACTAACTGGAGATTTTTAATCCTAGAAAAGCAAGTTTTAAAAATTGATATAGTCGAATATTTTATTAGCGAGATTAGTCAAATATTAGGGATGATTGCAGAACCGTTTAGACAGTATTTTGATTTGAATTAAAATCTACGGTTAAATACCCCCTTTATCTTCTTCCTCCTCTCTCTGTGTTCTCTGTGGTTCGTAATGCCCAGGGTATGAATGAGAACATTACCTTTTGGGGACAATCAGCCAGCGCCTGCAGCCAATCAAACTCTGCTTCAAGTGCTAACCAATTTATGGAGCGAGCGGTTTCGTTAGGGCAGCAATCAAACGATTTCGCGGCGAATTTAACCGAACAGGCAAATGCCCACAGACGCTTTTGTCCGAGGATTGCCACCATTCGCCGTTGAATTGATTGAGACTAAGGACTACATATGCCAGTACCGTGATTCCACAGGATTATTTATAATATAGCAGTTACAAGACTCCTTTGGAACTGGGAATCGCACCATGACGACGCGGATCGATTTCTACTGCCATACGTAGCGATCGCGCAAATGCCTTAAAAGTTGCTTCAATAATATGGTGTGAATTAATTCCGTCTAGCTGCCGAATGTGTAGCGTCATCTGACTATGATTCACCAAAGCTACAAAAAACTCCCGCACTAGCTGAGTATCGTAAGTACCAACTCGCTGGGTAGGAATCTGCAAGCCATAGCTGAGGTGGGGGCGTCCAGAAAAGTCTAACGCCACCTGAATCAAAGCTTCATCTAGGGGGGCGATAAAATGACCGAAACGAACTATACCCTGGCGCGAACCCAATGCTTTTCCTAAGGCTTGCCCCAGTGTAATCCCGACGTCTTCATTAGTATGGTGGTCATCAATTTCTAAATCTCCCGTTGCCTGTACTTCCAAGTCAATCAGCCCGTGGGAGGAGATTTGATTGAGCATATGGTCTAAAAAGGGAATCCCAGTGGATGCCGTACAATTACCTGTACCATCTAAATTGATGGTGACATGGACATCAGTTTCGCTAGTGCTACGACGTAAAGAGGCGGTTCTAGCTGGAAAAGGTTGTTGGAGGTTGGGAGAATGTGAAGCTTGGCGATCGCTGATCTGCATTGATTGATTTACTGTGACAGTAAGAAGGTAGGCTGCTGCCGCTCCTTAAAACCATGACAAAACCTGACATGGCACGTAAGTCGAGCAGTTTTACTTACGGTTCGAGCGAGGGCTTCTCATCCCACGAGTAGAAGTGCCTTGTGGCTTCCTGCCACGTCTATGAGAGTTTTTTGACAACTCCAACTCGCGCAACCGGATGACCTCTACTATCCTGTTAGGATCTCTAAATTGGTAATAGTTGTGTCGGCGTACACCTTGCAACTTTTTACCAAGAGCATTCCAGAAGCTCCAACTGTGCTTATGTCGCTCAACCTGTAAACATGAGGCAGTTTTGGCTGGAATCCTCTCACTCTTTCTCAAGGCTCTACGGGCTGGTATGTACTGAATTAAACTGTCTCGCATTTATTCCATATATTTTTTGGTAGTTCCGTTTTAGCTCATTGATTTTCTCTCCTCTCGACAATGCCTTGTATAAGTCACGCTCAACTTTACCAAATAATATACTTATCAACTCACAAAATTCTGTAAGTGATTCAGGGCATTTGGTTTGGTATGTTACTTGACTCATTAAGAAATTCCTTGTGCTACTTCCCTCAATTGTTCTATCAACTTTTTATTCTTATGACTTCTACTACCATATAGTCTAGCAGAGAATGGACAGGTTTTATTTTGCCCTGCTCCTCCCATCTGAGTAGGGTTCTAGTCCATACTCCCAATAACTCTGCCGCCTATGAAGCGCTAATACCTGACATAATAGCCATAATATAACTTATCATGTCAAGTATTGTCAAGCTATGTCAGAATTTTTTGTCACTGTCCCACAGCCCACCCTCCATTTTACATGCCCATTATTTCGTAACCAGCATCCACGTATAAAATTTGGCCTGTAATCCCACTCGCCAAATCACTACACAAGAAAGTTGCCGCATTGCCGACTTCTAGTTGAGTTACTGTACGTCGTAAGGGCGCAACTTGCTCAACATGATGAATCATATCGAGAATCCCGCCGACTGCCGATGATGCTAGAGTACGAATGGGACCTGCTGAAATGGCATTTACCCGAATATTTTGGGGACCAAGTTCACCAGCCAGGTAACGAACACTCATTTCCAGCGCCGCCTTGGCAACGCCCATGACATTGTAGTTGGGAATTACCTTGACACCGCCGAGATAAGTAAGAGTGACGATACTGCCACCCTCAGTCATCAAGGGTTTCGCCGCAGCCGCCAGCCTGGTTAAGGAGTAGGTACTCACTTCTAAGGCCGTGATAAAGCCCTGCCGCGAAGTGTTGCTAAAATCTCCTGATAAATCATCCTTGTTGGCGAAGGCAAGGCAATGGATGAGAATGTCTACCTTCCCCCACTTTTCACCAATGGCAGCGAATGTGGCATCAATTTGCTCATCATTCTGGACATCACAAGGTAAGAAGATACTCGGCTGCAAGGATTCTACCAGTTCGGCAACTTTTCTTTCATATCTTCCCTTGTCGTCTGGCAGGAAAGTGATTCCCAGATTAGCTCCAGCTTGATGTAGCTGTTGGGCAATGCCCCAGGCGATGGAGCGATTGTTGGCAATGCCAGTGACAATGGCGTTTTTTCCGGTTAAATTGAGCATAATACTCTATTGTAAAGAGAACTGAGAGTTTAGTCAAAGGACTGTTGCAGTTTCTTGGCTCACCCACCTGCTTGAGGTGGATTGCGGTTCTAGGCTCAGTAAATTGTCAAACCCTGAAAAAATTATGTATCACAAAGTACAAAAATATCGTTTAAGTTATATTAAGCATTTTTTAATATAATCAGAAACCTCCCAAAGTCGGTTGGTGGTTTTCCATGCAGCGTAATTAAGCAGTCGGTAGGGCATTAGTTAAAGTATATGAATATGGTAGTGATGCCAGAAAAATCATTAGCAACTGTATTTCGTCAAGTCGGTAGTGGGGGTTTTCCACCAGTGGTGGAAACCTTTGACCGTGGCAAGACAATTTTTTTCCCAGGAGATCCGGCCGAACGGGTGTTTTTTTTACTCAAAGGTGCGGTTAAGCTATCGAGGGTTTACGAGGCTGGGGAAGAAATTACCGTGGCTTTGTTGCGAGAAAACACCGTCTTTGGTGTGCTGTCGTTGCTTACAGGGAACCGGTCTGATAGATTTTACCACGCGGTAGCTTTTACGCCTGTGGATCTGCTCTCGGCACCCATAGATCAGGTGGAGCAATCCCTAAAGGACAATCCCGATCTATCAATGTTGATGCTGCGGGGGCTTTCTTCTCGCATTTTGCAAACAGAGATGATGATAGAAACCTTGGCTCACCGGGATATGGGTTCGAGATTAGTCAGTTTTCTGTTGATTCTCTGCCGTGATTTTGGCGTACCTACCACTGATGGGATCACGATCGATCTTAAACTGTCTCATCAGGCGATCGCCGAAGCGATCGGCTCTACCCGGGTTACCATTACCCGTTTACTGGGGGACTTGCGAGACGAAAAAATGATTTCTATCTACAAGAAAAAAATTACGGTTCACAACCCCGTCGCCTTAAGCCAGCAGTTTACTTAAAAATCAAGGGGGAAAATTTTGGTATAGGGAACCTTTGCCCTTTCCCCCTTCTCCCTATTCCCTACTACAGATGAGAAAATAAGATAGGCTGTACTGTAAAACGGTAGCAGGTAATGACCAGCGGTTACATACTGGTGGTGGTAATTTTAGTGTTGGGGGGCGTGATAGCTGCCTCAGGCGATCGCATTGGCACAAAAGTGGGTAAGGCACGGCTGAGCCTGTTTAATCTGCGCCCCAAGCAAACTGCCACCTTAGTTACAATTGTTACCGGCTGTTTGGTTGCCGCTTCAACACTGGGAATTATCTTTGCATCAAGTAAACCATTACGTACTGGTCTTTTTTATCTGGATGAAATTCAGAAAAAACTGAACAAGAAGAGTCATGAGCTTGACCAAGTTATAGAACAGAAAAATCAAGCCGAGAGGGAATTAGCCAAAGCTAGAGCCGATCGAGCCCAAGCGCAGAAGTTACTAGATGAGATCGACCAGTCTTTGAAAGCGGCGACTGGTAAACAAACCCTTACAGCAGCACAGTTGAATAGCACCAAGAAGCAATTGCAGGTTGTTTCTCAACAGAAGATAGATCTGGGTAGCGAAATTGAGAAACTACAGGATAACCGCCAAGAGTTGCTCGCTCAGCGGAATCAAGTTAAACAGCAAGTTAATCAACTGAATGCTCAAGTTAATCACCTGAATGGGGAAATAAACCAACTTAAAACTCAAGTTAATCAACGGGACGAGGAAATTAGCAAGCAAGACAGCGTCCTTACAGAACGCGATCGGGTGATTGCCCAACGTCAAGA
>CASBRB010000093.1 GCA_949127975.1 Oscillatoriales cyanobacterium PMM_0019
ATAGGTTGAGAGTTATAAAGAAGGGCATTCAAAAAACTGACCAGAATGTTCTTACTTTGTTCAGAACCGAAAATTTTTTTAAAGGCAAAATCAGTTTTAGGATTGATGAAAACCATTGTCAGTCACCCCAGGTATGTACTGCCGTTTAGTTTTAGTCGAGACTATACTATTATAGTCTATAGCTAGGCGAATCAGAACTTTAAGATATTATGTGGCGTAGCGTCAAGACCTAACCTCTAGAATTTGCTCAGCAGTCTGGATTTGCTCTGGACTGAATGCAGCCTTTTTCAAATAAGGTAGAAAACTCCTCGAACCATATCGAGAGTCCAGTTCTTTTGCTTGCTGATAAGCTTTTTGTGCTGCGGTTTTTTCTCCCTTATCCCAGCGAGCAATAGCGAGTGCTACCCAAGGATGGGGATTATTGGGTTCGAGGCGAGTGGCTTGGAGGGCAGTATCTATGGCTTTGTCATACTGTTTCAGACGCTCGTAGGCAAGGCTTAAATTATAATAGGCAATTTCATCATCAGGGTTGAGTTTCGCCGCCTGTTGGTGGGTGGCTACTGCCGCCTGTAAATCACCACTCGTTAGATAAGCAATCCCCAAGGCATTGAGTGCAGACACATCGGTAGGATCTAGCTGATGCGCCTGTTGTAACGTTTGAATCGCCTCCGGATCTTGCCCTGCCAAATGTTGTATCCAGCCCAGGTTAACATAGCCGGATAGGTTCCGTGGATCTAGGGTAACGGATTTTTGCAGGGTGGCAATTGCCTGCTGATAACGCCCCTCGTCTCGATATTTCAACCCTTGTTCGCGGTAATTCATAGCTTTAGTAACATCTGCGAACGAAGGTGTCGCCTGGGAAGCAGGGGGAGAGATTGGAGTCATAGGCGTAACGGAGCTTTTAGCATCGGAGTTGGAGACGCCTGGTTTTCCTGCACATCCAGTCAGAATCAGTGCAGCAAAAACTAAAGTATTTAGGAATAATGGTTGGGTTCTAATCATAGCTGATGCTGGGCAGTGCCCACCCTAAGAACTAAACTCAGGTATTTGGGGTAGTGATATTGCTATACTTACCACTGAGGGAATCTATTAAAACTTTTATTTTTTAGAAAATGCAGCCAACTGACTCTACTAAATTTACCGAAAAAGCCTGGGACGCGATCGTTAAGTCTCAAGATGTGGCTCGTCGCTTCAAAAATCAGCAGCTAGAGGTAGAACACTTGGGGTTTGCACTCCTGGAACAAGAGGGCCTCGCCACCCGAGTTTTGAGTCGCGCTGAAGTGGACGTACCCCGCTTAATATCGCAACTAGAAGCCTTTACCATCCGCCAACCTAAGGTAACGATGCTGGATCAACTCTACCTCGGACGTGCCTTAGATGTCTTGTTAGACCGCGCCGAAGCCTCAAGGATTAGCTGGCAAGATGACTATATTGCTATTGAACATCTTTTAGTTGGCTTAGCGGAGGACGATCGAATAGGTCGTCGGTTATTCAAAGGCTTTAACCTCGACTTACCCAAACTAGAAGCTACCATCAAGCAAGTCCGGGGTAGCCAAAAGGTTTCAGATCAAAATTCAGAGGGGCGTTACGAAGCTCTAGAAAAATACGGGCGAGACTTGACAGAACAGGCGAAAGCTGGTAAAATAGACCCCGTAATTGGGCGAGATGAAGAAATCCGCCGCGTGGTGCAGGTGCTATCCAGGCGTCAGAAAAACAACCCAGTGCTGATTGGGGAGCCAGGAGTAGGAAAAACGGCGATCGTCGAAGGATTAGCTCACCGCATCGTTAAAGGCGACGTTCCCGAATCCCTGAAAAACCGCAAATTGATTTCCCTGGATATGGGAAGCTTGATTGCTGGTGCCAAATACCGAGGAGAATTTGAAGACAGACTGCGGGCAGTGCTGCGGGAAGTAACCGAGTCTAGTGGGCAGATAGTTTTGTTCATTGATGAGATGCACACAGTCGTCGGTGCTGGTGCTACCTCGGGCGCGATGGATGCCAGTAACTTGCTCAAACCAATGCTGGCGCGGGGCGAGTTGCGCTGTATTGGGGCAACTACTCTGGATGAGTACCGCAAGCACATTGAAAAAGATGCAGCTTTGGAACGCCGATTTCAACAAGTATACGTTAATCAGCCTTCGGTTGAAGATACGATTTCCATTCTGCGAGGGCTGAAAGAACGCTATGAAGTTCATCACGGTGTAAAAATTACCGACTCGGCTCTGGTAGCTGCGGCAACTCTTTCTAATCGCTATATTACCGAGCGATTCTTACCAGATAAAGCCATAGACTTGGTAGATGAAGCAGCAGCCAAGTTGAAAATGGAGATTACCTCCAAGCCGGTGGAATTAGAAGATATCGATCGGCGTTTGATGCAGCTAGAGATGGAAAAGCTATCTTTAGAAGGAGAAAATCAACGGGTTTCCCCGACACGGGAACGGTTGGATAGGATAAACAAAGAAATTGCTAATTTACAGGAACGACAGCAAGCATTTAACTCCCAGTGGCAAGGCGAAAAGCAGCTATTAAACGCTATCAATACCATGAAGGAGGAAGAAGAACAACTGCGGCTACAGATTGAACAAGCAGAACGGGCTTATGACTTGAATAAGGCGGCTCAATTGAAGTATGGACGTTTGGAACTTTTGCAGCGCGATCGAGAAGCCAAAGAAGCTCTACTGTTAGAAATACAATCTCGTGGCTCTGCTTTATTGCGCGAACAAGTAACTGAAGCAGATATTGCCGAAATTGTTGCCAAGTGGACAGGCATCCCACTCAATCGTCTGCTAGAGTCAGAACGCCAGAAATTGCTACAACTAGAATCCCACCTGCATCAACGGGTTATCGGGCAGCAAGAAGCGGTTGCTGCGGTTGCCGCTGCCATTCGTCGCGCCAGGGCAGGAATGAAAGATCCCGGACGCCCGATTGGTTCGTTTTTGTTTATGGGACCAACTGGTATAGGTAAAACCGAGCTAGCCAGAGCTTTAGCCCACTTTCTATTTGATAGCGATGATGCTATAGTGCGGATTGATATGTCCGAGTACATGGAAAAACACGCAGTCTCTAGACTGGTTGGGGCACCGCCTGGATATGTGGGGTATGAAGAAGGCGGGCAACTTTCAGAAGCAATTCGCCGCCGCCCCTATTCTGTCGTGCTGTTGGATGAAGTTGAAAAAGCCCATCCAGACGTTTTTAACATTTTACTCCAGGTACTTGACGATGGGCGGATTACTGATTCTCAAGGGAGAACTGTAGATTTCCGCAATACGGTGATAGTGATGACTAGCAATATCGGCAGCGAGCATATTTTGAATATTGCTGGTGATGATAGCGACTATGAAGAGATGCAAAAGCGGGTGACAGATGCATTGCGATCGCATTTTCGCCCAGAATTTATCAACCGTGTGGACGACTTAATTATTTTCCACACTCTCAACCGCAGCGAACTCAGTCAAATTGTCACCATTCAAATCAAACGCATTGAACAGTTACTAGCCGATCAAAAAATCACCATTGAATTGTCGGCTACCGCCAAAGACTTTCTAGCATCTGCGGGTTACGATCCGAATTATGGTGCCCGTCCCCTGAAACGAGCCATCCAACGAGAGCTACAAAATCCCATCGCCACTAAGATTTTAGAAAATACCTTTATCGAGGGGGATACAATTTGTGTTGATTGTGTGAATAATTCTCTCACCTTCAGTAAAAAGCAGCCAGTTATTAATTCCCTGGTAGCAGTTAGCACTGTTAGCTCGATCGTTCAATAAACGTCAAATCTAGAAACCCCAAATTCACTGGCAGTGAATCGAGTTAAAATTTAGGGAGTAAAAGGAATAATGACTGTTAGTAAAAATCCATTTTATATTTCGCCAGAAGATTATCTAGAAGGTGAGCAGGTAAGTCCCATCAAACATGAGTATAGGCAAGGACAAGTCTATGCCATGACGGGAGCAAAAAACCCTCACACTGTAATTTCTGTCAAATTAACAACACTGCTGGACAATCATCTTCTCAATACTAAATGTCTGGTTTTCAATTCAGATGTTAAAGTCAGACTTGAGGAAGCTAATTGCTATTACTATCCAGATGCGGCAGTGACTTGTGATGAACGGGATATAACTTCCACTGAAGACTTCATTCTCTATCCATCATTAATTATTGAGGTTTTATCCCCCTCGACAGCAGCTTTCAACAGAGGGCAAAAATTTACAGATTACCAAACCTTATCGAGTTTACGGGAATACGTGCTAGTCAGTCAATCTGAAATGAAAGTGGAAAGTTTTTACCTAAACGAATCGGGAGTTTGGGTAAGTCAAACTTACGACAAGGGAAATGTAGTACACTTACCTAGTGTAGATTTTAAGTGCGATATTGCTGAAATATATCGCAAAGTTCCTGGGATTAAGTAAGGTAGCCTTGTCAAGATCAGGACTTACGCACTGTCTCTATATATAGCGGGTTCGTAGGGGCAAACCCCCTGTGGTTGCCCCTATATATGCCAGTGTGCTACAGTACCGTGCTTGTTCCAGGTGCATTCCCAATCCTTACATCCAAAATTTTAATGGCAAGTTTACGATTGATTAAAACCAAAAAAGAGTGCTCCCAGCCTTTAATGAAAATGGCAACCTGCCCCCAGGCATTCACTTTAGCGAATGGTCAGAATTTCAACAGCGATTTGGCACCACAACCAAACGCCAAAGAATGATTAAAGGACTCTCTACTGTAATGGAACAATTAAAAGCAGCAGGCTGCCGCATCATTTATATAAATGGCAGCTTTGTCACCAACAAAACAAATCCAAATGACTTTGACGCCTGTTGGGATAGAGATGATGTCGATCTAGACTACCTGAGAAAAAATGCCCCTACCTTGCTGAAATTTTACGACAGTGCCGCCCAAAAAGCTAAGTATGGAGGCGAAATTTATCCCTCAGACCAACCAATAGATGAGAGTACAATATCAATAGAGTTCTTCCAACAAGACAGAGAGCAAAACCGCAAGGGCATTATCGCCATCGATTTATTGAGGTGGGAACCATGATTAAGAACGAACACCAGTATCAGGTAACAAAATATTGGGCTGAAAACTTTTCAACAGCCATAATGTCCTTGCGTCAAAATGAAGAGAAGAAAAATAAAGATCCGGATGGTTGGCAACTTCTCCTTGACTCTTATCAAAGTCAGATGAAAAGTCTTCAGGATGAAATAGCCGAATATGAAGCCCTCATCGCTCACGACCCCAATCAGCCTGTAGTTCTTAAAGTTAATGACATCAACCAAATATCAGACCTTTTAATTAAAGCCAGAATCGCCTTGAAGATTAGCCAAGTAGAACTAGCATATTTGTGCGATCGTCCAGAAGAAGAAATTAAAAAATACGAAGAAAAAGATTATCAAAATGCCAGTTTTATTGATTTTTTGGCAGTCAGTGACGCTCTAGGAATTCAAATCCAAGAAGGTAAGTTTTTTGCCCAATTACATGAATTTTATCAAGAACGCCTAACAGCGATGAGAGAGTCTTCAACTACCGCTCCTGTTCATGTCGCTTCGTGGAAATTGGAGGCAGAACCTCTTGGAGGTGGCAGTAGCGGTGGAGGCAGAGCCTCTCAAACAGCGTTCCCAGGCTGAGCCTAGGAACGAGAAACCAGGAGATGGGCTGAGCCTGGGAACGAGAAATATATAGCGGGTTCGTAGGGGCAAACCCCCTGTGGTTGCCCCTATATATGCCAGTGTGCTACAGTACTGTGCTTGTTCTGGGAAGGAGAAACGAGTCCTATTTTACCATTAGGGAGTAAAAGAAAAATGACTGTTAGTAAAAATGAGTTTTATATCTCTCCAGAACTTTATCTAGAAGGTGAGCGGGTAAGTCCCATAAAACATGAGTACAGGCGAGGACAAGTCTATGCAATGACGGGGGCAAAAAAACCTCACATTGTAATTTCTGTCAACTTAGCAACGCTGTTGGCAAACCATCTTGTAGATACTAAATGTCTGGTTTTAAATTCAGATATTAAAGTCAGACTTGAGGAAGCTAATTGCTATTACTATCCCGATGTTGCAGTGACTTGTGATGAACGGGATATAACTTCCACTGAAGACTTCATTCTCTACCCTTCTTTAATTATTGAGGTTTTATCTCCCTCGACAGCAGCTTTTAACAGAGGAGAGAAATTCGCTGACTACAAAACTTTATCGAGTTTACGAGAATATGTGCTAGTCAGCCAATCTGAGATGAAAGTGGAAAATTTTTACCTAAATGAGTCGGGGATTTGGGAGAGTCAAACTTATGACAAGGGAAATGTAGTACACTTACCTAGCGTAGATTTTAGGTGCGATATTGCTGAAATATATCGCAAAGTTCCTGGGATTAAGTAAGGCAATAGTTTACTGGCGGTAAGCATATATAGGGGCAACCACAGGGGGATTGCCCCTACGAAGCGCTATATAGCGCGTCTAAATGAATTGTAAAATTTTCTTACTCCCCTCTCCCCCTTCCCCTCCTGGGAGGGGCGGGGGTGGGTAGGAGAGGGG
>CASBRB010000094.1 GCA_949127975.1 Oscillatoriales cyanobacterium PMM_0019
ATATATCGGGGCAACCACAGGGGGTTTGCCCCTACGAACCCTGGCATATATCGGGGCAACCACAGGGGGTTTGCCCCTACGAACCCGCTATATATTTCTCGTTCCCAGGCTCAGCCTGGGAACGCTGGCAATTTAACAAACACTGATTCATCGAGTATAGTGGAGTTGCGTCATTGTTGGTTTCTTTCATGGTAAGCTTTTTGTGTATTTAACTTGTATTTAAAACCTATTATGGTTGATTTGACTAAATTCATCAGACATCGATTTTTGGCTTTATTGTTAATAATTGCATTAGGAGTGATTGCCTGTACTTCCCCAAAACCGCAACCGCCCCAGTCTGGTACCACAGCCCCTTCAGGGCGTGGTGCTGGAGATACCTTACGGCTGCTTTACTGGCAGGCACCAACCATCCTCAATCCCCATCTAGCTGTAGGGCTGAAGGATTATGAAGCCAGTCGAATTGTCTACGAACCGCTTGCCACCTACGACAAAAGCGGTAAATTAATCCCCTTCCTAGCGGCAGAAATCCCGACACTGGAAAATGGTGGTATCGCTAAGGATGGCAAGTCAGTTACCTGGAAACTTAAGCAGGGAGTTAAGTGGTCCGACGGGCAGCCATTTACGGCACAAGACGTAGTTTTTACCCACAAATTCGTCTCAAACCCGAAGGTAGGTGCCACATCCACTGCCAGCTATGATGCTGTAAAAAGTGTCGAAGCGATTAATGATTACACTGTCAAAATCAATTTTAAAACTGTAAATCCCGCTTGGTCACTACCTTTTGTGGGTGAGTACGGGATGATCTTACCGCGCCACATCTTTGAGCCCTACAACGGCGCTAATGCCCGCGAGTCTCCAGCAAATCTTATCCCTGTCGGTACTGGTCCTTACCTAGTAACAGAATTCCGACCTAGTGATATTATAGTATATCAACCAAATCCCCAGTTCCGGGAGGCAGACAAGCCCTTCTTTAAACGAGTTGAACTCAAGGGCGGTGGCGATGCCACTTCGGCTGCTAGAGCTGTGCTGCAAACGGGCGATGCTGACTATGGCTGGAACATCCAGGTAGAAGCCCCAATTTTGCAACAACTGCAAGCAGCAGGCAAAGGGGGGATAATTACCCTCTTCGGTCCGGTTGTCGAGCGCCTATACCTTAATTATACCGATCCAAATCAGGCAACCAAAGATGGTGAGCGCTCCAGCAAGCAATTACCCCATCCTTTTTTTAGCGACATCAAGGTGCGACAGGCGATTAATTATGCAATCGATCGAGATACTATTGTCAAACAGCTATATGGAGCCACTGGCAAACCTACAGCTAACCTCCTAGTGTCACCAAAAATCTACAATTCACCAAACAACAGCTATGAGTTTAACCTGAAAAAAGCTGCTGCCTTGCTCGACTCGGCAGGCTGGGTAGACAGCAATCATAACGGTACGAGAGACAAAAAAGGCGTAGAGATGAAAGTTGTCTTTATAACTTCAGTTAACCCATTACGGCAGAAAACTCAGCAAATCATCAAACAATCACTAGAAACCCTTGGTATTGGGGTAGAAATCAAAAGTATTGATGGCAGTATTTTCTTCGCCAGCGATCCTGCTAACCCAGAAACCTATAATCACTTTTATGCTGATATGGTAATGTTAGCAACTAACAATTTTAGTCCAGATCCTGGTGCCTACATGAAAGAGTGGACTTGTGATGAGATTCCCCAAAAGTCTAATAATTGGTCAAAACCAAACACTACACGCTACTGCAATCCCAAATATGACGCCCTGTGGAGACAATCTACAACAGAGCTAAATCCTGAAAAACGTCGGCAGTTGTTTATCCAAATGAACGATATGCTGATTAAAGATGTAGGGGTAATTCCGCTAGTCGATCGCGCTACCACCATTGCAATTAGTAAGCGGCTGGATGGTATTGATTTGACTCCTTGGGATAGTGATACATGGAACATTAAAGATTGGAAGCGAAAATAAGTGATGACAAAATACTTAATTAACCGTCTACTTATTTCTATCCCGACACTAACAGCCATCAGTATCATTATTTTTGGTATCCTGGCATTAGCACCAGGCGATCCTATGGGGGAATTTGCACTTAATCCCTCAATGACAGCGGAAGTGCGCGAGAATATCAGAAACTCTTTAGGTTTAAATCAACCTATACCCATTCGCTATATTAAATGGGTTACGGCTTTTATGAGGGGAGACATGGGCTATTCTTTTACCAGCCACAGCCCCGTTAGCACACTAATTCTGCAACGCCTACCGACAACGCTGTGGGTAGTTGGTTCTGCTTATTTGCTGGGAGTGTTACTAGCAGTTCCTCTGGGAGTAATTTCAGCTCTCAAACGCCATTCAGTTTTTGACATGATGGTGACAACCCTAGCTTTTTTGGGCTTCTCCTTACCGACATTTTTTACTGGGCTGCTGTTTATCATTATTTTCGGCGTCGAGTTGCACTGGCTCCCCTTTATCTACGACAGCACTTTACAGATAACAGATTGGGATAGTTTCCTAGCTCAACTAAAACAATCGATTATGCCCGTATGTGTTTTAGGACTTTGGCAAACGGCAGTAATGATGCGCTTTGTGCGCTCCGAAATTCTAGAAAACCTCCACCAAGACTATGTACGGACAGCTTATGCTAAGGGATTGCCTAAATCTGTAGTTGTCACCCGTCACATCTTACGCAACGCTCTAATTCCCGTAGTCACACTGGTAGCATTGGATATTCCTAATATCTTCACAGGTGCTTTAGTCACCGAACAAGTTTTCCGAGTACCTGGTATCGGCGCTCTGTTAATCGACTCCATCTATCACAGCGATACACCTGTTGTAATGTCAATCACTTTCATTTATGCTATACTAATTGTATTATTCAATCTAATTGCCGATATTCTCTATGGATTCCTAGATCCGCGAGTGAAATATTAATCACCCCTTTGCGCCGCAATGCGCTTAAAAATATTTAATCCCAATGCCCAATAACCAATCACCACCCCCAGGGGGAGATATCTGGCGCAAGTTTCGTCATCAGCCTCAAGCAATGCTAGGTGCTGTGATAATTTTGATTGTAATCTTAAGCATCCTTTTCGGTCCTTTAATATACCACATTCCGATCGACAAAATTGACTTTGCCAAAGCTACCCTGCCGCCTAGTGGGGAGCATCCGTTTGGTACTAATGACCTAGGGCAGGATTTATTAGCTAGAGTATTATCGGGCGGACGGATATCCATAGCGGTTGGCGTGTTTTCCATGTTGGTTGCCATATTTCTAGGTACATTAATCGGTGCCATGTCTGGTTTCTATGGTGGCTGGGTGGATATAATACTGATGCGGGTGACGGATTTGTTTTTGGCTTTGCCGCAACTGCCGCTGCTGCTATTGATCGTGTTTTTGTTTGGTAATGCTATAAAAGCGATCGCAGGACCAGAGTTAGGTATCTTTGTACTGGTAGTCCTGGTAATCGGTGGACTAAACTGGATGTCTGTGGCGAGATTAGTACGAGCTGGCTTTTTGACAGTGCGTGAAATGGATTTTGTCACCGCAGCAAAGGCGCTGGGGGCTCCACCCTGGCGACTAATCTGGTTTCATATTCTCCCTAATGTTATCAGTCCAGTGATTGTTGCTGCTACTTTATCCATAGGTACAGCAATTATTAGCGAATCTACCCTGAGTTTTTTGGGTTTAGGGTTTCCACCAGACGTGCCCACTTGGGGACGAATGCTCTACGAGGCGCAGAATTTTCTGGAGTTTGCTCCCTATATGGCTCTTTTCCCCGGAATGGCTATATTCCTCACTGTGCTGAGTATTAACTATATCGGCGATGGTTTACGTGATGCTCTCGATCCTAAAATGCGCTGAATGTTTATATGATGCTCGTTTACTAGAAAATTGGCTGTAGAAATCACGCAGCTAACACTTTTTGCGAACGCAGATGAACGCAGATGAACGCAGATGAATTTGGATGTATCTGCGTTCGCAACTTTTTTTTGTTTATTGCTCGGCAAAAGTTTGATGCTCTGGTGTAGCTAATCCCTGCTGTAAAACTGCTAATACCTTGGTTAAATTTCCAGCTAATAATGCCGATTTATCAAGCCACAATCCTGGAAAAGCTTGAGAGCGACTTACTCCATCGGCTAATGGTTCAACTTTAATATATTCCCCTTCATTTAACCTAAACCAATCCAATTGGCGATCGTATACTCGCCACACCAAATATTCTTGTACCTGATTGCGACGGTAAACTTTGAGTTTTTCGTGCAAATCGTAGGAAGCACTACTAGCAGCAATTTCTACTATTAATTCAGTAGCACCTTCCACATAGTCATCCTCAGTAATGCGCGACTGTCCCCCTGCTTCAATTCGTAACAGTGCATCTGGTTGAGGTTCGTTATCTGCATCAAGTAGCACAGTGGTATTGTTACCCAATTCTACCTCAGGTGTAGCAGCTTCGTAGACGCCAAGCCAAGTCATAATGTAAGCATGAGGTTTTCCATGACTTCTAAATCTTAACGCGGATGCCACGTAAACAACTCCTTCGATGAGTTCGGCTTTTTTTAGATTAGGCATAGCATGGTAGCGACGCTCAAATTCAGCACGGGTGAGCTTGTCGCCATTTTCTAAAGGAGGAATTTTTAAAACAGTAGAAATCTCGCTGACAGA
>CASBRB010000095.1 GCA_949127975.1 Oscillatoriales cyanobacterium PMM_0019
CCCCTCTCCCAATTTGGGAGAGGGGCTGGGGGTGAGGGCAAGTTATAGTTGGCAGGGCTCACTCATGTGCGTACTTGCTCAAAAATGTGGGTAAGGACAAGGGCTCTGCCTGGGAACGAGAAGCTCCTGACTCCTGACTCCTGTTTATCGCTGATTTTTCCACCAAAAAACTGCACTTATACTGCCGAAGAGCACCAAACCTAAACTGGGGGAAGGTGTAAAAGGTACAGCATTGGTTGCCAATATCTCTACCCGGTTATTACCGCTATCGACAACGTACACAGCACCATTACTGCCTACGGCAATACCGGAGGGATACTGAAACTGTCCGTTGCCGTTGCCAAAGCTACCGAAGGCAGTAAGAAAATTACCATTACTATCAAATTCCTGGACGCTAGAGTTTCCTCGATCGTTATAGCGATCGCTTATATAGACATTACCCTGGCTGTCTACCGCCACATAGTTAGGGTTCTGAAACTGCCCGTTGCTTGTACCCAAGCTACCAAAGGTCGTAAGAACATTACCATTACTATCAAATTTCTCTACGCGGGCGTTATCTGAGTCAGCCACATAGACACTTCCCTTACTGTCTACAGCAATACCTGTAGGCGAACTAAACTGCCCATTGCCTGAGCCTGGGGTACCGAAGGCAGTGAGAAAATTACCACTATTATCAAATTTCTGTACCCGCGAGTTGCCCGTATCAGCAACGGAAATATTTCCCCCACTGTCTACAGCAATATCGCTTGGCGAACTAAACTTACCGTTATCGATGCCAGGAAAACCGAACGCCGATAGAAAGTTACCATTATTAGCAAATTTTTGTACCCGTTGGTTATTCTCAGTGACGTAGACATTTCCCTGACTGTCTACGGCAATACCTAATGGTGAACTAAATTGCCCGTTGCCAGTCCCAGAACTACCGATCGCCGCCAGGAAATTACCATTACTATCAAATTTTTCTACTCGATCGTTACCAGTATCAGCAACATAGACATTCCCCTGGGTGTCTATGGCAATACCTTCGGGATTGATAAACTTTCCGTTGCCGCTGCCAGCACTGCCAAAGGAATTGGAGAAAGTAACCCCAATTGCCTCGGCGGATGTTTCTAATCCCACTACCGTAAATCCAGGTACAGCAATAATACACAGGTACACCAGTAGTTTTTTTAACTGCATAATCAGTTTTGACCAATTTTTAATAATATTAAACCACAACCAGCTTCCCCTGCCGACATTAACTTAAAATAAGTCATAGTCATTACGAATACGCTTAATTTAACAAATTTCTCAGAAAAGCGGCAGTAACTAAAAAATCTTCCTTGGCATAATGAAGAGGGCGTAATTTTCTGGCGGCGTTAAGATACTGCTTGTGATTGAGGTAGAAGTACATTCTTCCCTGCGGGGATTTTTGCGGGAGCAAGGACTTGTTTCCAGTTGGCCCCATCATTTGACGATGGCGCGACTGGTAGCACGAGCGCTGCGGTTGGGGCGTCCTGCCCTGATTCAGACTGGTGTGCCTACGGGTGACACCCACGGGCGGTATCGGCTGAGTTACCTAACACCAGCACTGATGTGGACAGGTCCTGCGATCTTGGTAGCACCGACATCGGTGCAGCAGCAGTTGCTGCAAGTAGAAATTCCCCAACTGCAACAGTGGATTCAGATACCTAAGGCGATCGAGACAGGGGATCGCTTGCCTAATGAAGACTTTCAGGGGCTACTGCTCACTTCACCAGAGTCTTGGTTAGCAGACAAACTTGACGGGCATCTAAACTTTCCCAAAGGCATAACTACCATAATTGATGGTGCCGATGACCTGGAAGGGTGGGCGCGTAATGTGCTGACGGCATCCATTCAACCAGGAGACTGGGAAGAACTGATGCGGAAGAGCCCCCAAGCCGCCGATGCGATTAGGAATGCCCGCGTGCAACTATTAAAATCAATCTTTCAGCATCCCCCTAATCCTTACGAGTGCTGCCTCATAGAGGCATCAGAACAAGATATTTTGTGGCATCTTTACGAGATGCTAGACAAAGAGCAATTTTACTTACCAAGCCCTTGGAGAAATTTCTGGCAGCGGTGGTTGACAGATGGGCAACTGATGTGGGCATCAATTGGTAGATCGCAAGGTCAGTTTTCCTTATACTGTGGTCCAGTAGAAGTGGCAACTGCTTTAAGCAAAGTTTGGCCCCAGCAGCCAGTGGTGTTAATTGGAGGAGCGTTGGATTTAGATCCCAAGGCGTCGGTTTATCGGCAGCAAGTGGGTTTACAGGACACGCCGACGGGAAATTTCGAGTCTCTAATTTGCTTGAAGTTCTCCCCAGACAGGCAAAGCGAACTAATTCAACTTTATGTGCCTTCTTTGCTGCCGATGCCGAATACACCTCAATTTCAGAACGCCCTAATCCAACAAGTTCGCACCCTGGTAGCTTTGGCTAACCTGCCCTACGGCATCGGGATCGATAGACCAATTGTTCTCCTTGTTGGGGATGTGCCGCTCAAAGCACAGGTGGGCACAGTTTTAGCGGCTGAGTTTGGCTCACGGGTACAGGTAGAGAAAACCAGTTTAGAAGACAATGGCATTCTCGTCACTGGCTGGGAATTTTGGCGACAGCATCAGGGCTTTTTACCGTCTCCTGGGCTGCTGATTATTGCTACTTTGCCAATTCCTTCTCTGGAAAATCCTCTGGTTGCTGGTGCAGTAGCTTACTACAAGAAACTGCGTAAAGACTGGTTTCGCTTGTACCTGCTGCCAGCGGCTTTGAGAGAACTGCAACGAGCGATCGCGCCAGTACGAGAATGCCAGGGCGTCGTTGCTATTTTGGATAGCCGTGTGAACCATCGCAGCTATGGGCAGCAAGTACTGGCGGCTCTTAGCCCCCTAGCACGGATTAATTACCCTGATGCCAGTTTGTTCTCTACAGCTGACTCCTGACTCTTTATTTTTTCAAGAACCCAGTGTTAGCGTTATGATTGAGCCAAAATTCAACACAAATACTATGGGTGAAGCAAAGCGTCGTAAAGAAGCACTGGGAGAAAAATACGGAAAAGAAGCAAACGTCTTGCCGTGGCTCCCAATTACCAAAACTCAGTCAGACCTATTTATCAAGTGGACTACTAGGGGTACTTGGATTGGTATCGGCTTCCTGGCTGTCTACTGGGTGACAATCCGATTTATTGGACCGACGCTCGGTTGGTGGCACATCAACTAAAAGATAGAAATTTCTATCTTTCGTTTCCACTCAGTGAAGGCATAAGTCAGTCGTCGGGTAGAACTCGATCCGTTTACCTTGTGTCTAGGATGCAAGCAGGTTCCTTTTTCTGTTCCGGCAACCTGGCAGCTAGGGCGTCGGTCAAGTTGATGGATGCTTGCCTTGGTAGCAGTTTTAAGCAACCAGGCAAGCTGGACAGAAGCAAAAGCTTAAGAAAATATAAAAGTTATACAATTAGGTGTGGTGGTTGGAGGAGAACAGTGTTTCTACGACTTGCAGATCAACACCGTCAATTTGTCCAAGAGCTAGTGATGGATCTCCAAGCCTTAGCGACTGTGCTAGAGCAGCGAGGCTACCTTGCCTCATGCTATACCTGCGGTAGCCAGATGAATAGCGCTTCGTTTATGGTAAGTCTTGGGGATAACCATCTGATCAGATTTTTGGTGTCAGATTACGGGATAACTTGGACGGAAATGCGGGATGACCGCGAATTGATGAAGTTAGAGGGGGCAGAGGCGATTAGCCAACTTCAGGATCTAGCCAATTTGGTCAAATACCAAATGAAACCCTCAGAAGTGCGTACCCCTGTATCCCAGAGGTCATAAACCAGATAGATGTTTACCATGACTGGTAGTAGCGGTTGCTGGTGTTTTTGACAGCCCGATTTGATCCCCATCATGCTAATCTGGAAATAGGGAATCAAATACAAGTCTTACCCTCCGGGCGTCAGAGCATGCAACCGTTTACGACATCCATAGAATCAGGATGGCAACATCAGTTTATTGAGACAAACAACATCCGCTTACACTGTGTTGCCCAAGGACAAGGAGAGCTAGTCATACTCCTACACGGGTTTCCAGAGTTTTGGTATTCCTGGCGACATCAAATCCCAGCCTTAGCTCGGCATTTCAAAGTGGTAGTTCCGGATTTGCGGGGCTATAATTATTCTGACAAGCCAAAAAGTGGCTACGATCTGGATACTCTGAGTGCTGATATCCGAGGTTTGATTGAGAAGTTAGGGTACGTGCGAGCCCATATTGCCGGACATGACTGGGGTGGAGTGATCGCTTGGCATTTGGCGCAGAAGTTTCCCCAGATGATCGATCGGTTGGCTATTTTAAACGCACCTCACCCGCAGAAGTTTATACAAGAGATAGCCGGAAACATGGATCAATTGCGCCGCTCATGGTACGTTCTAGCGTTTCAAATTCCTGGCTTACCAGAGTGGTTAATCCAACAAAATTTAAAGAATTTTGTCAATGAAGTTTTCCGGGGACAAGCAGTCCGCAAAGGAGCTTTTACCCCCGAGGATAACCAGATTTATCAAGAAGCTCTAGAAAGACCAGGCGTACTGGCAGCAGCGATTAACTACTATCGGCAACTCCTAGCACCTCAGAATTGGCTATATAACTGGGGACAACAACCGTCACCAATAACTGTACCTACCTTAATTTTGTGGGGTGAAGAAGATAACTTCCTGAGCCAAAAGCTGGTTGAAGGAGTGGAAAAGCTGATCTCAGCTCCTTTTAAACTCAAAATGGTGCCACAATGTGGCCACTGGATACAGCAGGAAGTTCCCCAAATCGTAAATCGAGAACTATTAAACTTTTTTCGATCGGGCAATTAGACTATATAGCAACAGTCAAGATGGTTAGGACATTCTCTCAATATCACCCTCATCCCCCAACCCCTTCTCCCATCAAGGGAGAAGGGGGGTCATAGCAGAAAATTCTCGTTCCCAGGCTCTGCCTGGGAACGCTGTGGGTGAGGCTCTGCCTCCTAATTCCACGCACTATCCGCCGGGCGTGCGGAATGTGGTTTTTAGGTCAGGCGGCTTGAACCAGAGAAGGCTGCTTACCATTTTTCCTGATAAAATTGCCAACCATTGCCAACATGGCATTTACTTTTCGCGTGCGCCACTCATCAATTACTTTTTCCACATCGGCAGCAGGCAGACGACGCTTCAGAACCTCTAACAGGTAGGCGGCATGGCTGGTTTCATCCTGAGCAATACTCAGCATTCCCTGCTTGAGGTTGCGGCTTGGCGGATCATCGGGTAACACACTCGCCATCCGAGCAAAATCCTTGCTGGCATCGAGTTCTAGGATGTAAGTGCTGGCAAAAAAAACTATCCAACTGAATGTCGGCAGGGGTCTCCCTGCTATACCCTAAGAGTGTTAGCGGGAGAGGAATGCTGATCTGCGCTTCGCTCTTCTCGCTTCGCTATCGATATAAGTGTTGACACTATA
>CASBRB010000096.1 GCA_949127975.1 Oscillatoriales cyanobacterium PMM_0019
AAAGGGTCGCAGAGGGTGGCGATATATCTATGGTGGAGGCTTGGTGGGATGTGTCACTGTATTTTAATTTGGGGTGACGTGATTATTATTTGGTAAAAGCTATTGCCGTCAGCGCGATCAATGATATCATGGCGGTGGAATCAAAGAAACAGAGGGCACACTATGACGCAGGCACCTGTCTCTCCTGTGGTGCTAGTCATCTTAGACGGCTGGGGCTACCGTGAAGAAACTCTAGGAAATGCGATCGCCGCAGCTAAAACTCCGGTAATGGATAGCATCTGGGCAGCTTATCCCCATACTTTGCTCCGCACTTCTGGTAAAGCTGTGGGGCTACCAGAAGGTCAAATGGGCAACTCAGAAGTGGGGCATCTGAATATTGGCGCTGGGCGAGTTGTACCCCAAGAATTAGTCCGCATCTCTGATGCTGTGGAAGACGGTTCGCTACTGAGTAACCCAGCACTGGTGCAAGTGTGCCAAGATGTGAGGATTCGGGGAAGTAAGCTGCATTTGGTGGGCTTGTGTTCTGATGGCGGGGTACATTCCCATCTTGACCATTTATTGGGCTTATTAGATTTAGCTAAGGCACAAGAAGTTTCAGATGTCTGCATCCACGCCATTACAGATGGTCGTGATACCAGCCCCTTTGAAGGGGTTCAGGCAATTCAGAAAATACAAGATCACATTGATAAGATAGGCTTTGGGCGCATTGTGACCATGAGCGGTCGTTATTATGCTATGGATCGCGATCGCAGGTGGGATCGCGTCAAATGTGCCTACGATGTCATGACTCAGGATGGTTCCGGAAATGGACAATCCGCCTTACAGGTATTGCAGGCTTCTTATGAGTCGGGGATTACAGATGAGTTTGTCGTACCAACTCGGATCGCTCCTGGGGCTATGGAATCAAACGATGGAGTCATATTCTTTAATTTCCGCCCCGACAGAGCTAGGGAACTAAGCTATGCCCTTGTCGATCCCAAATTTAACGGCTTTGAAAGGCAGCAGATAGAGCCACTCACCTTGGTGACATTTACCCAGTACGATGCTAATTTGCCAGTGCCAGTGGCTTTTGAGCCTCAGAACTTGAGTAATATTCTGGGCGAAGTAATTTCCCAGCACGGTTTGCGCCAGTTTCGTACCTCTGAAACAGAGAAATACGCCCACGTCACCTATTTTTTTAATGGTGGTCTTGAGGTACCATTTCCAGGGGAGGATCGGGAAATGGTACCCAGCCCGATGGTGGCGACTTACGATCGCGCACCAGAAATGTCAGCAGAACCATTGACAGATATAGCGTGTACTGCTGTAGAAAAACGCATTTACTCCCTAATCGTGATCAACTACGCCAACCCAGACATGGTGGGGCACACAGGTAAAATAGAACCCACCATTATAGCTCTGCAAACAGTCGATCGTTGTTTAGGGCGTCTGCTGGAAATTATTAACAAAGCAGGCGGTACAGCAATTATCATAGCTGACCACGGCAACGCCGAATATATGCTGGATGAAGAAGGTAATCCCTGGACAGCTCACACAACTAATCCAGTACCATTTATCCTAGTGGAAGGAGAGGGATTAAAAATCCCTGGATACGGCACTGAAGTAGCGTTGAGAAGTGATGGGCGTCTAGCCGACATTGCACCCACGATTCTGGAAATCTTAAAACTGCCGCAACCACCAGAGATGACTGGGCTATCAATGTTGCTCCCCGCTGAGTTTGAAGTCCGCGCCAACCGCACACCAGTTCGACTTTCTTTGTAAGGAGTTTCCCCAATAAGCCATGAATATTGTTACCATCGTTCAAATCATTTGGTCTTTGTCTGCCCTGTTCCTGATTATTCTAGTGTTACTGCATAGCCCCAAGGGAGATGGCATCGGCGGCATTGGCGGACAAGCTCAGTTATTTACTAGCACAAAAAGTGCAGAAACTACTCTCAATCGAGTAACCTGGACACTCTTTATTATTTTTCTGGGATTAACCGTAGTGTTGAGCGCTGGTTGGTTAACCACCTAGGAATGGCAAAATTAAACAGGAAAAAGGTAAAAGTAAAAATATTTTTATTTTCACTATTTCTTTTACCTTTATACTTGCTATTTTTTACTTTTTTTCAGTCCTCAGCAACTGAATTGGGGAACAATGAGCTACCACCCCTAAACGCTCATCCCCTGCCCCCCACCCTGGTACAATGGCAAGACGCCACCAACAGTGGTGATTATTTTTCTCAAGTAAAACCCACTAAGGTTGGTTATCTGGTTTGGTCTGATTTTCCGGTTAAGGTTTATGTAGAGCGACCATTAGAGCCAATTGGGATATCTGCCGCTCAACTTCGATTTCAGCAATGGGTTGAAGCTGTATTACAAGCTGTGCAGGAATGGAGCGTCTATTTACCCCTGTTAGTGGTTGAAGAACGAGAAAAGGCAGATATCGTGATTTTGCACCAGTCCCCTCCCCTAAAAGTTTCCTTCAACCACGATACTGGCGAGTTGCAGTTACCTCGCGCTCGTACTGCTGAAACCAGCTACCAGATTTATCTCCGCCAACAGACAAATACCGCACCTGAGTTATACCACAGGTGTAATATTTTGCTTAGCCCCGACTTGTCAGCCAGAAATATCCAAGCAGCCGCCCGTCACGAAGTAGGGCATGGGTTAGGTATCTGGGGGCATAGCCCCTTAGAAGCAGATACTATGTATTTTTCCCAGGTGCGTAATCCGCCCCCGATTTCTCACAGAGACGTTAATACGCTCAAGCGGGTTTATGAGCAGTCAACGCGGTTGGGATGGCTAGTTCCAGAACTGAGTCATTAAAGAAATATAGTTCCTTTTTTTCTCGTTCCCAGGCTCTGCCTGGGAATGCTGTTTGGAGGCTCTGCCTCCAACCCTCGGTAACGCCACCGCCAGTCGGCTCTGCCGACAATTTCCTTTTCTCCAGCCCGCCCCGGTGCCGAGTGTAGGGGCAACCACAGGGGGATTGTCCCTACGAGCCGCTATATATAGAGGCAGTGCGTAAGTCCTAATCGTATCATCGCAGTGCCACCAACTTCTCTGTTGAACAACGCCACAGGAGGGATTAATTATGCAAAGTATCAAGATGCGATCGCGTGTTGGTGAAGATGGTATTTTACATTTAGATGTGCCCGTAGGGTTAACCGATACTGACTTAGAAGTAACCGTGACGGTGCAAGCCATT
>CASBRB010000097.1 GCA_949127975.1 Oscillatoriales cyanobacterium PMM_0019
AACTAACTTTTGAAGATTTTTTAGCGCAGTATCCTGATGGCTATGGTATTTATGAACTGGTGAATGGGGAAATTGTCAAAGTGGAGCCAATCAGGGCGCATAAAAATATAGCACGATACCTTATCAAGTGTTTTGACAGGGAAATTGAACGAAAAGAGCTGAACTATATTGTTGACAACAATATAATCATTAAAACTAAAACAGCTTCAGGAGAAGAAAGAGGTAGGAACCCAGACGTAGGCGTGTGTAGCGCGGTTTTATGGAACAGCAACGTACTAGACTATGGTGCAGTTACCGAACCTATCCAACTGGCTGTAGAAGTTATCTCAACTAACTGGGAAGATGATTATGTAGACAAGCTGGATGAGTATCAACGCTTGGGCATACCTGAATATTGGATCGTGGACTATTTGACGATCGCCTCCAGAAGTTATCTCGGCAATCCCAAAGTTCCCACTGTTTTTGTTTACCAGTTGATTGAGAGCCAATATAGTGCCCAACGATTTACAGGATCGGACCACATTATCTCTGCCACTTTCCCAGAACTCAATTTAACTGTGGAGCAGGTAGTTGCTGCTAGTCAGATGCAACAACGATGAGTTCCATAGGGCGATCGCGCTCCGATACCTGCCTCAATCATACAATGATAGTTTTGGACTGACCATTTGGCGATCGTAGTGCGGAATGCGCGATCGCGTCGAATCGCACGATCCCTTATGGTGGTAATCTGTAATATAGCATTTCTAAATGTTTTGACTGTTTTCCTGTAACTAAAGGATAACTTCCCAAATAAGGCGCAAGCATGGTCACCACCACAGAAAAGACAAACATAGGTCGCATTACCCAGATTATTGGTCCCGTAGTTGACGTTGAGTTTGCTTTCGGCAAGATGCCGCAGATTTACAACGCCCTGAAAATCGAAGGCAAGAACGAAGCAGGACAGGAAGTATCCGTTACCTGTGAAGTGCAACAACTACTTGGAGACAACCAAGTCCGCGCCGTAGCAATGAGCACCACCGATGGCTTGGTGCGCGGCATGGAAGTGGTAAACACTGGAGCCCCCATCAGCGTGCCAGTTGGTCCCGCTACCCTTGGTCGTATTTTTAACGTTCTGGGCGAACCCATAGATAATAAAGGACCAGTCAATGCCGAGGCAACTTTCTCCATCCACCGTCCGGCTCCCAAATTCACTGAATTAGAAACCAAGCCTTCTGTGTTTGAAACCGGGATTAAGGTGGTAGATTTGCTGGCTCCTTACCGACGCGGTGGAAAAATTGGCTTATTTGGTGGTGCTGGTGTCGGTAAAACCGTGATCATCATGGAACTGATAAACAACATCGCCAAAGCTCACGGTGGAGTATCCGTGTTCGGAGGCGTGGGAGAGCGCACTCGCGAAGGCAATGACCTGTACAATGAAATGAAAGAATCCAAGGTCATTAACGAAGAAAACATCAGCGAGTCGAAAGTGGCACTGGTATACGGGCAGATGAACGAGCCACCAGGAGCCAGGATGCGCGTGGGCTTGGCAGCTCTGACAATGGCAGAGTATTTCCGGGATGTCACTAAGCAAGACGTACTGCTGTTTATCGACAACATCTTCCGGTTCGTGCAAGCAGGTTCTGAAGTATCAGCGCTACTAGGACGGATGCCTTCAGCCGTGGGATACCAGCCCACCCTAGGAACCGAAATGGGTGAGTTACAAGAGCGAATCACCTCCACCACCGAAGGCTCGATTACCTCAATTCAAGCCGTCTACGTGCCAGCAGACGACTTAACTGACCCCGCACCAGCGACCACATTTGCGCACTTGGATGCTACAACCGTGTTGTCTCGAGGCTTAGCAGCGAAAGGTATTTATCCCGCTGTTGACCCCCTGGATTCGACGAGTACCATGTTGCAACCCATTGTCGTCGGTAACGAACACTACGGCGTAGCTCGTCAAGTGCAATCAACCCTGCAACGCTATAAAGAACTGCAAGACATCATCGCCATTCTCGGCTTAGATGAATTGTCAGAAGACGATCGTTTGACAGTGGCTCGTGCCCGTAAGATTGAGCGGTTCTTATCGCAACCCTTCTTTGTGGCAGAAATATTCACCGGCTCTCCTGGTAAATATGTGAAGCTGTCAGAAACCATCAAAGGCTTCCAAATGATTCTGTCTGGTGAATTGGACGCGCTGCCAGAGCAGGCATTCTATATGGTTGGCAACATTGAAGAAGCGATCGCCAAAGCTGAAAAGATGAAAAGCTAGTCATTAGTACTTGGTCATTAGTCATTAGCAAATGACTAATGATCGAAGACAAAAGACAAAAAACAAAAGACAAAAGACAACTTATGGCATTAACAGTTCGTGTAATTTCTCCCGACAAAACAGTTTGGGATTCTAATGCTGAGGAAGTAATACTACCCAGCACCACAGGACAACTAGGTATCCTTACAGGACACGCTCCTTTACTGACAGCATTAGATACAGGAGTAATGCGCGTCCGTCCTGGTAAAGAGTGGGTAGCGATCGCTCTTATGGGTGGATTTGCCGAAGTTGAAAACAACGAAGTAACCATTCTCGTCAACGCTGCTGAAAGAGGCGACACCATTAAACTGGAAGAAGCTCGTGCTGCTTACAACGAAGCAGAAACTCGTCTCAATCAAGTTGATAACGGCGGCAACCGCCAAGAGCAGATTCAAGCTACTCAAGCCGTCAAACGTGCCCGATCCCGCTTTCAAGCCGCAGGCGGCATGGTTCAAGTCTAACAAAACCTTTCTAAAAACTCCTCCTAAACAAATTACCAGGAGGAGTATTTTCTTTCACAGCATATATAGGGGCAACCACAGGGGGATTGCCCCTACGAACCGAATTATGTAGAGGCAGTGCATAAGTCCTGTTGCACCTACTCTGCGTTCCTTTGCGCTTACCTTTGCGTCCTTTGCGTTAAAAAAAATATTTCCGGAAACGTCTTGCTCGTTACTGTAGTTAACCCTGTCTAAATTATAAACTTGAAATGAAAACTTTCTTAAACACCCCAAATCCGCTCCAGCAATCTAGAACAAAGAAGTTAGCAGCCTCCCTAGTGGCAACGATTATTCTAGCTAGCAGCGTCCAACATGCCAATGCTGCTCCCCTGCCAACATTCCTAAACGAAAACGCCAGTCAGACAGCTACCACACCAACTCAGCCAGAGCTAGACAACCAGGTAACATTGCCCGTACAGACAACACAGATGTCAATGGAGGGGCTAGTCCCGGTCATAATTCTGGGAGGTTTAGTGATATTGGTCCCCATGTTTTTTAGCGCCCTGAGCGGGCTAGTAGTAATCAGCGAACGTGAAGTTGGGATTGTAGTTAAAAAAATAGACCCCAAAGGTCGTAAGCTCCCGCCAGGGCGTTTAATTGCCCTAGAAGGAGAAGCTGGTTATCAAGCCGATACCCTTGCACCTGGATGGCATTGGGGCTATTGGCCATTGTTGTACTCAGTGCGCAAAGAAAATGTTACTGTAGTACCTCAAGGTGAAATTGCCTTGCTCGTGGCAGCAGATGGTACCTCTATTCCGCCAGAACGTCTCCTAGGAAAAGTTGTAAACTGTGATAATTTTCAGGATGCCCGTAAATTCCTGACATCAGGTGGAGAAAAGGGTCGTCAACTCGGTTTCCTGACTGCTGGTACCTACCGCCTTAACACAGCTTTGTTCACAGTGATTACACTGGCAACCGCCAAACACCACGGTATACCACCTGAGCAGTTGCAAATATACCAACTTGCTCCCGACAAAGTGGGTATTGTCACCACTTTAGATGGTATGCCCATTGCAGAAGGCGAAATTGCTGGTTCTATAATTCCCGAACACGACAATTTCCAGAATGGTCAAAAATTCATCCTGGGGGGTGGGCGACGTGGCTTGCAAGAGCAAATTCTCCTTTCCGGTTCGTGGAATTTGAATCCTTGGTTTGTATATATTGAGCAAGTACCGATGACAGAAATTCCGATCGGCTATGTCGGCGTGGTAATTTCTTTTGTAGGGCGAGGGCAAGAAGATGTCAGTGGTGCCGCATTCACCCACGGTAACTTAGTCAAGAATGGACAAAAGGGAGTGTGGGTTGAACCGCTTTATCCTGGCAAACACCCGCTGAACACCAGGATTATGAAAGTTGAGTTGGTGCCGACCATTAGCATAGTATTGAACTGGTCTGGGCGTACTGAACGGCACAAGTATGACGCTCATCTTTCAGCTTTGACTGTGCGTTCCAAAGATGGTTTTGCCTTTGATTTGGAAGTAGCGCAAATTATTCATGTGGGTTCATTGGATGCTCCGAAGGTAATTTCCCGCGTTGGCTCGATGCAAAATCTGGTGGATAATGTGCTGGAGCCTAGCATCGGAAATTATTTTCGCAATTCGGCCCAAGATAACATAGTGCTGGACTTTCTCAATGCTCGCAGTGAGCGACAAGCTGAAGCGGCTTCTTTTATTAAAGCAGCGCTGCGGAGTTATGATGTGCAGGCGATCGATACTTTAATCGGAGATATTCAGCCACCAGCAACGCTGATGGAGACGCAGACGGAGCGTAAAATTGCGGAGGAGCAACGCAAGACTTATGAAGTGCAACAAATGGCGCAAACGCAAAGACAGCAACTTGTCCGGGAGACAGCGTTAGCTGATATTCAGCAAGAAATGGTGAAATCGGAGCAGGGTGTGAAGATTGCTGAGCTTAAAGCGAACGCGCAGATTCAACAGGCGACTGGTGAGGCGGAGTCCACGAAACTGCGAGCGGTGGGTGAGGCTGAAGGTATTCGCGCTACTGGTACTGCGAAAGCTGAAACCTACCGTGCTGGTGTGGAAGCTTTGGGCGGACAAAGTTATACTGCGATGCAGCTAATGCAGATTATAGGGGATCAACATGTGCGCCTGATTCCCGATGTCTTGGTTAGCGGGAGCAACGGTGGTAACAGCGTAGTAGATGGATTGTTAACCATGCTGTTGTGGAATCAGACTGGACATGGAACCAACGGCAGCAAGCAGAATGGTTTAACACAGTCTTCTCCAGGATCTTTAATCCAATCGACTGAGCGGGCAGACGGAAATTCCTCGGTAGTTGTTGAGTTTCCCATAGAACAAACTAATATTGGTTAACCAACAAGTTGGGTTTCGTTCCTCAACCCAACCTACAACTGCCTCTACATATAGCGGTTCGTAGGGGCAATCCCCCTGTGGTTGCCCCCTATATATGCCCAGTCTGCTACAGTACTGAACAATTTCCACCGTCCATTAGTTCGGGAGCGCGAAAGCCATGTCAAACAAGTTGGGTTTCGTTCCTCAACCCAACCTACAATTACAAAATTTGCTATTAAAACAACGTTATCGCACAGTCAAGCTAATTGGTCAAGGGGGATTCGGCAAAACCTTTCTAGGTGTGGATGAAGCCCAATTCCCTTCAATTCCTTGCGTAATCAAGCAGTTATTTCCTCACCATCGATCGCCCGAAGCTATAAACAAAGCTAAAGAGCTATTTCAGCAAGAGGCACTGAGCCTAGAGGAATTAGGCAAGCATCCCCAAATTCCGGCTCTACTGGCATACTTTGAAGAAGATTCTCAACTGTACTTGGTGCAAGAGTATATTGATGGCATCAATCTAGCTCAGGTGGTAGAGGAAGAGGGGACTTTTAACGAAGCTCAGATTTGGCAATTGTTAGATGATTTGTTGCCTGTTCTAAAGTTTATCCACGAGCATAAAATAATTCACCGGGATATTAAGCCAGAAAATATCATTCGCCGACATGAGGATAGTCACTTAGTATTAGTTGATTTTGGGGCTGCAAAACTGGTGACAGCGATCGCTCCATTGACAACAGGAACTAGCATCGGTAGTCCAGAATATGTAGCTCCTGAACAAGCCAAAGGAAAAGCCGTTTTTGCCAGTGATATTTACAGCTTAGGTGTTACCTGCATTTACTTACTTACTGGCATTACACCATTTGATTTATTCGATGTGGCAAATAATTGTTGGGCTTGGCGACATTATTTAATCAACGATGTTACTTCGCGCCTCGCTATGATTTTAGATAAGCTTCTGCAAAGTGCAGTCAATCAACGTTTTCAGTCAGTTGATGAAGTAATGCAAGCTAGAGGTATTCGCTCCCCCGAATCTCAGGGGGGAGTCAAAATCCCAAATCCTCTGTGGCAGTGCAGACAGACATTGACTGGGAATACAGGTTTTTTTGCTAGTGTCAATTCAGTTGCCATTAGCCCTGATGGTGAAATACTAGCTGGTGCAAGCGATGACAAAACTATTCGATTATGGCATTTGAACACTGGGCAAGAAATTTGTATCCTGTCTGGACATATACGCTGTGTTAAATCTGTTGCCTTTAGTTGGGATGGAAAAATCCTGGCATCTGGTAGTGACGATCGCACCATCAAATTGTGGGATTTAAAAACCAAGCAAGAAATCCACACCTTTTCTGGGCATTCAAACGCGGTTAAGTCAGTTGCATTTAGCCAGTGTGGTAATTTTTTGGCTAGTGGAAGTTGGGATAAAACAATCAAATTGTGGGATTTGCATAAATTAGAAGCCTTATGCACAATGACTGGGCATAAATTACAGGTAACTTCAGTTGCTTTTAGCCCAAATGGTAAACTTCTAGCCAGCGGGAGTTGTGATAGAACTGTTTGCTTGTGGGACTTAAACTCTAACTCATCACCTGAATTGTTACCCCAACTATGTCATAAATTTACAGGTCATGACTGGTCAGTTTTTGCAGTTGCCTTCAGTCCTAATGGGTCAATTTTAGCAACGGCAAGTGATGATAATACCATCCAATTGTGGGAATTACAAAACTACAAATTAATCCACAAGCTTTCTAGTCATTCATGGTCAGTAGTAGCACTTGCGTTTAGTTCTGATGGGGAAAATCTAGTTAGTGGCAGTTGGGACAAAACAGTAAAACTCTGGAAGGTTAGTACAGGGGAAGAAATTGCTACCCTTTCTGGGCATTTAGATTCAGTAAATGCAGTTGCTGTCAGCTCTATTGCTCAAATCATAGCTAGCGGCAGCAGGGATAATAGTATTAAAATTTGGCAATTCGTGGCAAAATCCTAAATTTAGGGGCGGACTCCCGTGCCCGCCCGGAGTCCGGAGCTGAATTTTAAATTTTGTTGCCACAACCGTTGCCCAAATCCTCAAAAACAAAGCAGTACGCTAGAGGGTAATCGCTCAAGTTATAGCGAGAGGCTCCGTCAGCTTTGTCCCAGCAAATTCGCACTCCTTCAAAGGGAATGAGCTTTAGGCGCTACCCGTGAAAGTAATTTCCGGAAATTTAGCCTGAGCTTCAGACATGGGACGGCGTCTGCCTTCCTCTTGCCAATAGTTAATCACTTCTGTACCCTTGTTGAGCAACTCAACCCGATCGGCTTCAGAAATCCAGTGCTTGGCTTCTAGCTCATTTTTTAGCTGTTCCCAGGCATCGTTGCGAGGCCAGAAAAAGTAAGATGTCAGTGGGCTGGTTCCTTTGCCCACTACTTGGTCAACCGCTAATGCTACGTTCTCTTCTAGCCATAGAACCTTTAAAATGAACTTTGACAATGACACCTCCACAAAAGCCCCAGGGTTTTTGCATAAATCTACAATCATTTATTGTAACGCATAACTAGGTCGAAGTGCGATCGGGCCAAAAAAGTGGACTGCGGTCTACAAACCCAGTTTTACAGAGAAACCAGGTTTCTGGACGTGCTAGAGCAACGGTCGAGTAAAATTATTTGACAAAATCCGCAAAATATGTATCAGGACTTACGCACTGCCTCTATATAGCGGTTCGTAGGGCAATCCCCCTGTGGTTGCCCCTATATATGCCCAGTGTGCTACAGCTATATTTGTAGGTTGGGTTGAGGAACGAAACCCAACATCACCCCTGTGGGTTTATGTTGGGTAACGCGATAGCGAAACCCAAGCTACAATTCTATATAGCGGTTCGTAGGGGCAATCCCCAATCCAGGGCTAAAGCCCTTACTACAAACCTTGCCAGGGCTAAAGCCCTTACTACAAACCTTGCCAGGGCTA
>CASBRB010000098.1 GCA_949127975.1 Oscillatoriales cyanobacterium PMM_0019
AGAGAATACTCACCCGTTGAACTGTGAAAATTTAGAGATAGATTACTCTGTTAGTAATGGATATTCTATCTTTGAAGCCCCCACTATACCGTCAGAGTTAGTGGGGGAGAACGTCACTTCATCTATTTGCGGGTGCTAGTAAAGAAAACTTATTATATGGCATCAAATCTTAAGATATAGTTAACACAGTAAAATTGAGGCAAAATGCTGCTACACTTAAGCACCTGGCCTGAAGTAGAAGCTTATCTAGAAAAGTCTACTGGGATCGTTGTGCCGATTGGCTCGACAGAGCAACATGGACCAACGGGGTTGATTGGGACTGACGCTATTTGTGCCGAAGCGATCGCTCGTGGTGTTGGGGACGCGCGAGCTACAATGGTAGGTCCCACCATTAATGTGGGCATGGCACTGCATCACACGGCTTTTCCTGGTACGATTAGCCTGCGCCCTAGCACGATGATTCTGCTGATTCGAGATTATATCACCTGTTTGGCAAAATCTGGGTTTACTAAATTTTTCTTTATCAATGGTCACGGTGGGAATATTGCCACACTCAAGGCGGCTTTTTCAGAAACTTACGAACACTTGGTAGATTTAAACCTGCCCAATATGCGGATACAGTGTCAAATTGGCAACTGGTTTATGTGTGGTTCTGTTTATAAGTTAGCAAAAGAGTTATATGGAGATCGAGAGGGTTCCCATGCTACGCCTAGCGAGGTGGCAGTAACGCAGTATGTCTATCCAGAAGCGATTAAGCAAGCCTTCCTCTCACCGGAAGTGGCATCGGGACACAAATTTTATGGTGCAGGTGACTATCGAGAGCGTTATCCGGATGGGCGGATGGGTTCTAATCCTGCTTTGGCTACGCCAGAACATGGCAAGCAGTTTTACGATCTGGCGGTGAAGGAACTGAGCAGTTCGTACTTAGAATTTTTGAACGCTGCTTAACAACAAAAATAAGGTTCGTAGTAAGGGCTTTAGCCCTGTGAGGACTAAAGTCCTCACTACAAACCCAAAAATAAGGTTCGTAGTAAGGGCTTTAGCCCTGTAAGGACTAAAGTCCTCACTACGAACCTAATCTAAATCAGTCTTCTGAGTCCTCTTCATCATCAATAGAATGGGATGGAGCAGGGATGGCAGCAATAATGGCGTCGATTACTTTGGCTACAGGGATAATTTCTAAGCCCAATTCAGGAAAAGTTTGCCCTTTAGGAACGATCGCTCGTTTAAACCCTAATTTAGCCGCTTCTTTCAGGCGGAGTTCCATCTGGGAAACTGCTCGGACTTGTCCGCCTAAACCAACTTCTCCAATCAGAACGGTAGTAGGATCGATAACCCGATCGCGGAAACTGGCAACAACGGCGATCGCTATCCCTAAATCTACCGCCGGTTCTTCTACATTCAACCCTCCGGCAGATGCAACATAGGTATCTAATTTAGACAGAGGAATACCAACTCGTTTTTCTAATACTGCGAGAATTTGCAGCAGTCGGTTATAGTCAACACCAGTAGTTGATCGACGGGGTGAAGCGTAGCTAGTGGGACTCACTAAGGCTTGCAGTTCCACCACAATCGGGCGAGTACCTTCGCAAGCAACTACGAGAGCAGTGCCGGGGGCGACATCTTCGCGGTTACCTAAGAATAGCTCTGAGGGATTGGGCACTTCCCGCAACCCTCGGTCTATCATTTCAAAGACGCCGATTTCATGAGTAGCGCCAAAGCGGTTTTTGACTGAACGAAGTAGCCGATGGGAGGCAAAGCGATCGCCCTCAAAATATAGTACGGTGTCTACTAGGTGTTCTAGCATTTTTGGACCAGCGATCGCCCCTTCTTTGGTGACGTGCCCCACAATCAACAGCGTGATATCCTCCCGCTTCGCCACCTGCATCAGTGCCGAGGTGCATTCCCGCACCTGCCCCACCGAACCAGGAGCGGATGTCAAAGACGGAAGGTAAATTGTCTGGATACTGTCAATTACCGCCAGATTTGGCCTGAGGGATTCCAATTCCTTAAGGATTTCTTCTAAATTTGTTTCCGGTAACACATAGAGATTAGACTCAAATTCAGGAGTAGCGTTTTTTGCCTCAATTTGGGTTTCCTCGATTACCTCTACCTCTACTGTAGTCTCCCCTGACTGTTCCCCATCGTTCACTCCCGGATTAACCACACCTAAGCGAGAAGCTCGCAGCTTAACTTGCTGCCCTGATTCTTCTGCGCATACATAGAGAATGCGGTGCTTTTGAGATAGTCCATTGGCAACCTGAAGGAGGAGCGTTGATTTGCCGATCCCGGGATCTCCGCCAATCAGTACTAAAGATCCCGGAACTATGCCGCCGCCTAGTACGCGATTGAGTTCGCCATAGCCAGAACACCATCTTTGATGGTGTTTGTCATTTATATCCACGAACCTGAGGGAAGCCCTCGGTTGCGGTGGCGATTTGGGTACTGATTTGCCGTTGACTCGGTGATTCGACTGCCAATTTCCCCGATTAGGTCCGCCTGCCGATGTTGTAGTAGTCTGTTCTTCTAGGGAGTCCCAGCTATTGCAGGCAGGGCATTTGCCAAACCATTGGTGGGAGACTTCCCCGCATTTGTTACACATGTACTCGGTTCGAGGCTTTGCCATGCCTTTATTGTTAAGTAGTGTTAAGAAGGACTGAAATCTAAAGAAAGTATAAAAATCATTACAGATGAGCGTTTCAGGTTCTATTGACCTGTTAAATGTAATGATATGTTAAAAATAAACTAAAAAAATTAATGATTCAGAAGAACCAGAGGCTAGGAGCGTTGAGCAGCTTGGAAAGCCACAAAGAAACAATCCTGGTGGTAGACGATGAAGCAAGCATCCGTCGCATTTTAGAAACTCGACTGTCAATGATTGGCTACGACGTCGTCACTGCTGCCGATGGAGAGGAAGCGCTAGAAATTTTTCGCTCTACTAACCCTGACTTAGTCGTTCTAGACGTAATGATGCCTAAGCTAGACGGCTATGGCGTCTGTCAGGAGTTGCGAAAAGAATCTGATGTCCCCATCATTATGCTAACTGCTTTGGGTGATGTTGCCGATCGCATCACCGGGTTGGAGTTGGGAGCTGATGACTATGTAGTTAAACCCTTTTCCCCAAAGGAACTAGAAGCCCGGATTCGCTCAGTGCTGCGACGGGTGGAAAAAACTGGGGCACCAGGGATTCCCAGTTCGGGCGTCATCCATGTGGCGAATATTAAAATTGACACCAATAAGAGGCAAGTTTACAAAGATGATGAACGCATCCGGCTCACTGGCATGGAGTTCAGCTTGCTGGAGTTATTAGTCACCCGCTCTGGAGAACCTTTTTCCCGATCGGAAATTTTACAAGAAGTCTGGGGTTATACACCCGAACGCCACGTCGATACGCGGGTAGTGGATGTCCACATCTCACGCCTGCGGGCTAAGTTGGAAGATGATCCCAGCAATCCAGAGTTGATTCTCACCGCCAGAGGTACAGGATATCTCTTCCAGCGGATTATCCTTCCAGATGAATTTTGAGTCAACAGGAGTCAGGAGTCAGGAGCCAGGAGTTGGCTCAACCCTCCCCCTTAAAGCATGGCTAAGTCGGATCGAAATCAGGTGTTGCGCAGTCTGCCAATAGTCGTTGGTGGGTTAGCTGGGGTGCTGTTGCTAATCAACCGCTTGCTGACACCCCAACTAACTGATTCTCAAGCTCGTTCTGATGCCTTGGGTGTAATTTTAAGTGCATTGTTAATTTTGATTGGGTTGTTGTGGCAGCAAGTGCAGCCACGACGCCCTGATGCTGTTGTTCTCATTGGTGAGGAGGGTTTTGAACTCCTACCGACGTTGCCAGAAGCGGTTAAAACTGAACTAGCTTGGGCGTCCCATCTGTTACTGACTAATACGGTAACTCGATCGCTTGTAGTGTGGTATCAAGGAAAAGTGCTGTTACGGCGTGGCGTATTGGGCGTCAACTCTAATGTCAAAATAGGGGCAATTTTGCAGCGGGTGTTAGACAAGCAGAAGCCAGTTTATTTAGTAGACCTGAAAGTTTATCCAGGGCGAATAGAATTTGATTATCTGCCAGAAAATACTCAGGGCGTGATTTGTCAGCCATTGGGAAACCAAGGTGTTTTGATTTTAGGAGCTAATGCCCCCCGCAATTATACAAAGCAGGATGAAAATTGGATTGAGGGAATTGCTGATAAACTCGCCAACACTCTCAGTGTTTACACAGATTTTTCGGTGTAAAAGATGAGAATTGAACAATTCTGTCCCGCATTCCTCCTCCAAATCTCTGATGTTTCTCGTTCCCAGGCTCTGCCTGGGAACGCTGGTGAGGCTCTGCATCCTAATTCCACGCACCAGCGGGCCCTGGTGCGGAATGTGGGTTAAATAAAAGTAAACTAATAATGACTCTGATGAGAGGACGGTTGAGATGGTGACACTGCAACTGAAACAATTAAGCATTCCCCCCGGACAGCGCGTGCAATTTCTCGATGTAAGCTGGGAAGATTTTGAAGCGATTGTGGATGAGTTGGGCGAACATCGTGGGTTAAGAGTTGCTTATAGTCAGGGGATTTTGGAGATCGGGATGCCTTTAGCGGAACATGAAAAAGCAAAAGTTATTATTGGAGATTTGTTAAAAATTTTACTTGATGAGCTAGAGATGAACTGGGAGTCGTTTGGTTCGACGACTTTTAAAAGGCGAGAAATGAAGTCGGGAATTGAACCTGATGACTGCTTTTACATTCAAAATCATCAGGTGATGATTGGAAAAATGCGGATAGATTTGACTGTCGATCCTGCGCCGGATTTAGCGATTGAAGTGGATCTCACCTCTAAAACTCAGTTGAGCGCGTATGAGGGGCTGCGCATACCAGAACTGTGGCGATATGAAAAGGGAAAATTACAAATTAATGTGCTGCGGGGTGGAGAATATGTTGAGTCTCAGACTAGCCCTACTTTTCCGAAATTTCCTGTAATTGAAGGGATTGCTCAGTTTCTGGAAGTCGCAGGCACGGCAGGGACGAGTGCGGCTTTGAGGGCGTTTCGTAAGTGGGTGAGGGAACGGTTGGCAACGGATTAGGAAAATTTTTGGCAAGCTTTCAGCGAAACAATCTCTGCCAAATGAGTTCGCCTGTTAATAGATGTTGCTGCCAACGCAAAAGTTGAGCAGCAGGCTTACCTAGCATTCCACATAGGTTATAGCCCTTTTCTTGAGGGAGAACTACACTACCTTCTAACTTTTGTGGTAATGTATTTACATTGGTAGGCGCAGAGTTGAACGAATCTCTAGCAGAGATTGAAAAAAGCGCTCGTCGGGGTGCTTCTGTGGCAAGAGCTATGGCATTTTCCACATCGCAAATACCCCACCGGACTAGATTCTGTACCCCCACTAACAATGGCAGTGTAGTTCCAGCTAAGGTGCCATCTAGCAGTCGCGCTGTACCATTTTTTACTTCTATCTGTCTTTCATCCCAGGGATAGATGCCATCGGTTAGCCCTATCGGTGCCAGGGCGTCACTTACCAGGAAGATGCTCTCTTGGCATTTACCAGCACGTAAGAGTACCTGAAGCATAGTCGGGCAAATGTGCTCACCATCAGCGATCGTACCACAATAAATATCTGGGTGGATCAGGGCGGCTCCTAATAATCCTGGTTCCCGATGATGTAGTGGTAGCATGGCATTGAAAGCATGAGTCACCATCGAGGCTCCCAGTTGAAAAGCTTGGTTTGCTTGGGATTCTGTAGCTAGAGAGTGTCCCAGACTAACGATGATACCTAGGGAACGCAAGTATGGAATTACCTCACCAGTGGAGTCTAACTCTGGTGCTAAGGTGATAATCTTGACAATATCTCCGTAGTCACCTAATACCCGCTTTACGTTGTCCATCGTCAGCGGTAGCAGGTGTTCCGCTGGGTGTGCCCCTCGTTTTTGGGGATTGAGAAATGGTCCCTCTAAATGTACTCCAAGCATCTGGGCAGTAGGTTGCTGGTGGGGACGACTGATAAAATCTGCTAAAACAGAGAGTGTGAGCTGAATCTTTTCCACCGATGTGGTTACAATGGTAGGTAAAAATCCATCAACCCCCTGTTCCCAGAGATATTGACATATTTCGGTTAATTTATCGCTATTAGCTGGAGTGAGATCTGGAAAAGCCAAGCCTAACCCCCCATTGATTTGAAGATCTAGAGCACCGAGAGATACCCAACATCCATATACATCTAGCACTTGCAAATTCGTAGGTAAAACTTCTTTACACCCAGTTTTCATAGGCATAATTGCTTCAATAATGCCCTGCCGAATCCAAATTTGCTGCCAGCCAGAGTAACCTGAAATCCGAGCATTAACAATATTGATTGGGAGAGCGATTGTGTTTTGTGTTGCTTGGGACATTACTTGCGCGATCTTAGTTAAATCTCACTGAGAGCTTTGTTCCAACTGAGGTTGTGGCTCTGGGGCAGGGTTTGAATGAGAGCGTAAACCGTACCACAGTCCTACACCTGCTATTAATAATACTAATGCCCATTCTTTGAACTCCATTTTTATGCCGGACTTTGCCCGTTTTTTTGGTTCAATGAATCGCCCTTTCCAGTTGCATTCTGAGTTTGGACAGCGGTATCTACGGATAGATACGAATGAACTTAACATACGCTCTAGAGGTTTACGGTGAATTCGCTCTAGTGTACTACCACAAATGGGACATTCTGATGACATAGGAGTTTTGGGGGGTTGGTCAGTAAGCCATCCTCTTAATTATAAGACCAAAGCAAAAAAAATCCAGTGCTAGAAAACGATTTAGTAATCAATAGGCTCGCCTAGGGTGCCTTTATAGAACCCCCCTCAGAGGGAGAGGGAGAGGGAGAGGGAAAGGTTTGAACAAGAGGGAGAGGAAGAGGGACTGGGATTGGTAAGAATTCACTCTTACCCTTACCCTTACCCTATGATTGCCCCTACGAACCGCTATATGTATCACCAGAGCTGTGCCTACTTTCGGGCATCAGCAGCGCTATTGGCATAAAAGTCAGAACCAAGAGTCAGCGTCCAGTCCTGTTTCTGATCGATCGCAATCAGCTTGTTTGGTTGTTCCTTGTTAGCTACAGAATTTTCAGCAGCATTAACCTCTTTTTCGGTAACTTTTTGGATAACTTCCTGAGCTTTAGGGCTGACTGCGGCACCTTGCAGCGTTTCTGGGTTAACAGTAGTGATCTGCTGCCCCGTAATCAGAAATGAAGTTGCGTTGAAATTGTTATAAGACTGATTACCAATGATAAGTTTTTGAGCTACAAACTGATGACCAAGAAAATCAGTACCACTGTAACGAGGTATCAATTGACCGGAAATTTGAGAACTTTGAGGAATTAATACCTCTCCGCGAGAGTTTTTGATGTCCGAAGCCACCATCACCTTCATATTGACACTTTCATTTGGTGTTACAATCACTTTCTGGGAAGGAGAGGTAATAACATTTATTTCTCTACTTTTTGCCAATTTTAGCTGATTTGACTGAATATTTTGGTTCTTGGAACCGATATTATTAGCTTGATTATTTTCAGATGTGGAATGAACAATGTAGTTGGAAGCGTCCGACTGAGAATCTAGCTGTGGTAGAGCTCCCATGCTCACCTTTGCTTGATAAATCAAAGCAGCAACATCACCACGAGTAGCCACCTGATTTGGATTCAGGTACTTAGTATTGGGATAATTGACAACTATGGCTTTTTCAGTAGCAATAGCTACCTTATCAAGGGCGTATTCAGGAATTTGGTCAGCATCCACATAGGTGTTAAGAACATTTTGTGTCCAATTTTTAGGAGGAATGTGCAGACCGCTAACTAAGGATACCAGTACTTGAACTTTGGAAATTGGCTCTTCGGGATTGAACGTCCGATGGGGATAGCCTGTGATGAAGCCGGTAGCATAAGCTTCTTCAATCATTGACTTTGCCCAATAGTCAGGAGAAACATCATTAAAGCTTCGAGCATCCCGAATTTCTGAGGAATTGAAAGCTTTCTGGACAAGGGCGGCAAACTCAGCGCGTGTCACAGCCTGCTCTGGTTTAAAGGTGCCATCATCAAATCCAATAACAATATTTTTTTTTGCCAAACCTTCAATGTAGGGGCGAGCCCAGTGAGTTTGAACATCTGGAAAATTAACGGCACTAGCCGGGGCAGACATCACCAGGGATGCTACGGCACTGCCTGTGACGCCTAGAGTCATTAAGGTACCCTTGACAGATAACCAACCTGGAAAACGAGCCATAAACACAAAGCCCTCCAAAAGTCTGAATGTACCTGTTATAGCGATTCTTAAAAAGATCCGATCTGTAAGGCGATATGTTACAATATATTAAATAACCGAGTCGCGCTCTTACTTAGATGCTTAGACAATTATAGCACAAAAAAAATCCCAGTGCTAAACACTGGGGAAAAAATGCTGCTTCGAGGCATAGCCTCGGCATTCGCGTTCCTGGGCAGTAGGGGGGTGTCAAATGTCGCTCCCCGCTGTAAAGGTATGACCATCGCCGCTCTTGTAGGGTGCGTTAACGAAGCGTAACGCACCAACCCAACCCCAATCGAAGCGATCGTTTGTAAGAAGGAAAGGGCAATCGTGGGGTGTCCCAGTAGGAGGCGCAAGGGTGTTAGAAGAGGCACGGCGGCTATTGCGCCCCCTACACCCAAATCTATTCCTAGTAAGTTATCCTGTAGTTTAGGCTTACCTTATGATAATTAGTGAAAGAGGAAGTTGGCAAAGCAAGCACTCCGGAAAAGAGTTACCTTTTTCGTGCAGATGATAATTATACAAAAGGCGATCCAGTCGGATTTGAACTGGCAAGTGTTGACGCACAAGAAGCTGAAATTCAAGATTTTCAAGAGCATGTTCTAGATAAAGAATCAGGACAGACAAGTAGATATGTATCTTTTTCAACTGCAATAGCAATTCCTGGAGGTGGGGGTTCAAGAAGATTTACTAAGAAAAATAAAATTTTAAAAGTAGCTTTAGAAGCACTCCAAAATTTAGAAGCTGAAGGTAAAATTATGATATATACACCAGAAAAAGTGGCCGAACTAATTAGTCAACATCCTAAGAAAAAAATACGCAACCTAGCTAATGATGTCAAAACAGCTATGGAGAAAAATGGAGAAATTATAATGGAGGGGCAAATACCAGGTGACCTCATATTTTGGGCAAAGTAAAACTTATCCAAGAGAGATTTATGAATGAACTACAGACAGCAATTACAGAATTGCAAAGTTATAACGCAGATGTTAGAGAGTTAGCCATCGATAAAATAGGGACTATTAAACCTGATAATGCCTGGGAAATTATTGTACCTTTTTTATCTGACTCTATTTCAGAAGTGCGTGAAACAGCAGCTTGCAACTTAGGAGAAATTTGTGATGGCCGAAGCGTACCATATTTGATAGATTTAGCAAGAATTGATCCTGAAGAAAACGTTCGTAGTGAAGCAATGCAGGCTTTAAAGCACTATAGATCACCAGAAATATTGAGATGTCTACTTGATGAAGTTTATCGACAGAAAAAATCACGAAGACCAAGACAAGTAGTGGCACAGCAACTTCAGTACTATAATGATGAACGAGCGGTTGATGCCCTGAGCATTTTGCTACTTCAAGATGAGGATGTGTATGTGCGTATTTTTGCTGCTGACTCTCTAGTGGAACTAAATCGTTCTAGATTGCGGAAAGTTTGGGAACAAGCATTAGAGGATGAAAGCACTTATGTAATTGGAATAGCAAATAAGGCTCTTGCTAATTTAAAAGAGTCTGAAGAAGAACTTGAAGCAAGCTGAATTCTTCTATTACGGGACGGGATGTAGAAACCCGTTCCTCAACGCAGCCGCTATTGTAGGGTGCGTTACGCTTCGTTAACGCACCAACCCAACCCCAATCGAAGCGATCGCCTCTCAACACCCCATCACCCTCAGCTACAGCTTGCCTTGTAGTGCGATCGTTGAGAGATTGATGAATGAACTACAGACAGCAATTACAGAATTGCAAAGTTATAACGCAGATGTTAGATCTACTGAGGGCTGAAGCCCTCACTACAAACCTTTTCTTAGTAGGGAATTTAGTGTCTACTGAGCGGCAGTGACATCAGCTTGTTTGACATAGAAGTCAGAACCCACAGTAAGCTTCAAATCCTTTTGGGGGTTAATAACAATCACATTGTTCTGTTGTTGTGGAGTGCTAACAACTTGACCGCTCAATACGCTGCTCAAAATGCTAGATGGATCAAATTTTTGTCCATTAACCTTCGATATAATTGCCTGGGCGGCCGCAGTCAGGGCAGCATTTTGCACAGTTTGTGGGTTAACTTGATTCACCTGCTGAGTGCTAATCAAGTCTGAACTCGCGTTTATATTGTTATAAGCCTGATTACCTATAAGCAGTCTTTGAGCCACAAACTGAGTGCCCAGGAACTGGTTACCAGCGTAACGCGGAATCAACTGACCTACAATCTGACTATTCTGAGGTATGACTACCTGTCCTTGGGAGTTTTGAATATTCGAGGGCACAGTCAGGGTGAGATTGACAGTGTCATTGGGGGTTGCCACCACATAATTTTGATCGTAAATGACAGGGATTGAAATGCCTTTGTCCACTTTCAGTCTGGTTGCCTGATTTATGGGATTACTACTCCATTTGCTACCAACAATGTATTGGGAAGCATCATCGGTGTTAGATAGCCCTGTAAAAACTCCTTTTTTGACCAAAGCTTGATAGATAAAAGCCGCAACTTCTCCACGGGTAGCATTCTGATTTGGACGGAGGTTTCTCACATTAGGATAGTTGACAACCATCTGGTTGCTAGTGGCAGCGGCTACCTTATCAAGAGCGTAGTCAGGAATACTGCTAGTGTCCTTGTAGGCTGTCAAAGTTTGATCTATAGAAGCGGGGCTATCGAGACCTAGACCACTAGCTAAAGCTACTAACACCTGTACTCTAGGAATGTTTTGCTCTGGTCCGAATTTACCGTTGGAGTAGCCTGACATAAAGCCGGTTTGATAGGCTGTTGCAATTGAGGACTTTGCCCAATATTTGGCAGAAACGTCATTAAATGGAAATTGATCCTTGCGAGTTGGCTGAATTGCGCTATTACCAAAAGCAGACTCAATCAAAGATGCAAACTCGGCGCGGGTTACTGGTTGATCTGGTCTAAATGTTCCATCCCCATATCCATGAATAATCGGGCTGCTTCCCGATGCCAAAGCTTCAATGAAGGGGCGCGTCCAGTGATTTTTAATATCTGAAAATTGAGCAGTTGTAGCTGTAGCAGAAAGTGCAGGCGGGGCTGATATCATGATGGGGGCAACTGCACCTGCTGTCATTCCTAAAGCTATGACAAGAGCGGTTAATGATGAAAAACCTGAAATACGCTTCATTTTAAAATACCTCCAAGATGTTAGTATATTTTTATGGTGTAGAACCAAGCTGCTTTCCTCTTTCTGTTTACTATGTCGAAATTTGATGGTGCTATGTTCCCCTTAGTTGGTTAAATATAAGATGAATCAACCGCTAATTGGCATTATCATGGGTAGCGATTCTGATTTGCCTACCATGCAGGAGGCGATCGCGGTCTGTGAAGAGTTCGGCATTCCTTGTGAAGTGGCTCTAGTCTCTGCCCACCGAACGCCTGAACGAATGGTAGAATACGCTAAGACAGCCCACCAGCGTGGTTTGAAGGTGGTGATTGCTGGGGCTGGAGGAGCCGCCCATCTACCTGGTATGGTGGCAGCTCTGACTCCATTACCCGTGATAGGGGTGCCCGTGCCCAGCCGACACTTACAGGGGGTTGATTCCCTCTACTCAATTGTCCAAATGCCAGCCGGGATTCCAGTCGCAACCGTAGCGATCGGCAATGCCAAAAACGCCGGTTTGTTAGCCGTGCAGATTTTAGCATCCCATCAGCCAGAATTACTAGAGCGAGTACAGCAGTATCGTCAGACTCTCGCTCAGTCGGTGATGGAGAAGCAAGCCCAATTGGAGCAACTGGGCTATCGGAAATATTTGCAGGACAGGAACTAGCGGGAAGACTTGTTGCCGCTTTCCCGGCTAGCGGTTTGAATGTACAGAATCAATAGGAATACCGTAGGAACCAGCACAAACAAAAGACTGGCAACAAAGCCTAGATTATTAACTTGCATGGGTTCAGTGTGTAAATTATTTCAAAGTAACATCCACTAGGATATCATCCACAGGACCGATCGAGTTGATTTTTGGCTTCCCGGAGTGGGGTTTTACGACGCCCGACGCCCTAGTCAAGGTTTTGTTTTCACGCTCACCGGTCCATTAACCAGGGTTTGACAGGCTAACCTGTAGCTTGGGGGCTTTCTTTTAAATTTACGTTCTTCTATCTCAGTTCGAGGCGAGAGATTTTCCATACCTTCGACAATCTCGACAATGCAGGTGCCACATTGCCCATAGCCCCCACAGTTCATCAGTTTTCCTTTGAAGGTATAGAGGTCAATGCCATTTTGCAGCATTTTCTCCCTTAAGTTGGCTCCATCAGCAACAACCGCTTCTTGGTTTTCTTTGACAAACTTGATGTTGCTCATTCCCTCTCTAGCCTCACTAAAATAGTATTGACATCCTCCCCCGTTATACCGCAAGGTTAACGGGGACTGGAAGCAACATTGCTAATTGCGCGTTGCAGAGACGCCAGCCCTCGATTGTAGGTTATAATTGCTTGCAGCAGGTTGCCTCTAGCAGTGGTGAGTGCGCTTTGAGCGTTAATTACATCTGTCTGGGTGCCTACGCCTGAAGTAAATCGCAAACGCGCCAGTTTTAAGCTTTCGGTTGCCTGGTTTAAAGCTACCTTGGCTGTGTTAATGTTCTGCTGACTAGAAGTTAAGTTGTAATAGGCTTGTTCTACCTGGTAGCGGATCTGGTTGCGGGAGTCGGCAAAATTATTTTCCGCGATTTCAACGTTGCTTTGAGCCTGCGCTGCTCTAGCGCGAGCTGCTCCGGCATCAAAGAAGTTCCATTGTAACCGAGCACCTAGTGACAAACCACCAGCAGGTCCAAAGCCATCATTATATACATCTAGTAAGTTGTAATTGGCAAATAAACTTACTTGCGGTTTGTTCGCTGCTAGATCGATTATCTGCTGCTGCTTACTAATATTTCGCTGAGCCAACTGCTGTTGTAGTTCACCCCGATTCCTAAAAGCCAATATTATACTCTGTTCTAGTGAAAGTTGCCAAGTACCAGCTTCTTGAATGGGATCTGCCGCTTCAACTTCAACATTCTGTGCCAGACTTAACAACTGCACTAACTGCCGACGAGTGATCCTTTGTTGACCTATATCTCTAGTCAGAGTTTGATTGGCATTGGACAGTTGCACCTCGGCTTGTAAAATATCAAATCGCGTTCCCAACCCAGATTGTTCTAACAACCGAGCATCGCGCAGACTTCTATCAGCTTCTCTCACCGAGGCTTGATCAATTTCTACTTGCGCATCTGCCTGTTGCAAATCGTAGTAAGCATTAGTGACATCAAGACGTGTTTGTTCAGACTGGGTTTCCACGCCTAACTCATAGTAACGCACTTGTTCCTGTTGTAATCGGATGGTTGCCGATCGTTGTCCAGCCGTGTAGAGGTTGTAGTTTAATGCAAGTGTACTATCTAAGGTTGTGCTAGTGGTACTTGGCTGACGTACACCCGCAGGTAGTCGCAAATTTCCCAACTTAGAGCCTGGAGAATCACTGTTAGCAAAAGTCGATGTCAAACCCACAGTCGGATACTCAGCGGCTAGGGCTTCTTGCAACGCTGCCCGAGTGCGTTCTAGGTTGAGAATTGCAGTTTGTAGAGTCCGATTATTGCGCCGTGCCAGAGCTATAGCCTGTTGCAGCGTAAGTGGTTGTAATCTCTGAATATGGACTTCTGAGGGGTTGGTAGGAAATATCAGGGGATTAGCACTGGGGTTAAGGTTTTCAGGATTGAGGGTTGGAACCCTACTCCCCGGTTGCCCCACTCCAGGGCTGGGCGATGGGGGATTTTGGAATGGGTTATTTTGTGAGTAACCCGCTTCCATTTGGCTCAGGATGATTACTGGACTTAAACCCAGAGCTATGAGACTTGTGCTGAGGGTAACAATCGCATGAAGCCTTGGCATAAGTTTTTTTTTCACATAAACTGGGATAAAGGCAGAATCTCAATTTTGATAACTGATATGTATTCGTCAAAGCTCTTTTAAATTCGGCGAATTTTTCCTCTAGCTGCGGTTTAGCACTAGCTAGGCTAGCATACCCAACAACATCGTCGCACATCAAGCCACTTTAAGTTCCTCTGATTGCTACATAGAACCTACACATTGCCGGACATTAGCTGACAATGCTCTTTAATTTCCTGCTTCAGAGAAGGGAATCGGCTCCTACTTTGGTCGTAGCCCGCACCTATCTTTTCTGTGAGGGCAGCAATGTGTATAGTATAATAGCACAAAAAATGCAGACCTCCCGTACAGAATTCTATTAGTAAAACTTATCAATTTAAGCTCGATCCTAATATGACTGAGACAGCAACTCAAATAGACCTCGATCTGCCTAAACCATTTCCTGACCATACCCAACTGCCAGAAGAAGATGGTACATTTGTGAAAAACTTTCAAGAGCATCCCCAGAGTTTGATTCTCACTGACTCTCTAGGGCCAGTTTTACAACAGTTGCATCCCGACGGACAATATTGTATCGGGCAAGATTGCGGTATTTATTGGCGGGAAACCGACCCACCGGAAAAAGGAGCCGAAGCGTCTGACTGGTTCTATGTGCCGAATGTTCCGCCGAAGCTAGATGGCCAAATCCGTCGTTCCTACGTGTTGTGGCGGGAATATCAGGCACCTGTGATTGCCTTAGAGTTTGCTTCTGGAAACGGAGATGAAGAACGGGACAAAACTCCTGTGACAGGCAAGTTTTGGGTCTACGAGAAGATTGTACGGATTCCCTACTATGGCATTTATGAAATCAAAAATGCCTTGCTAGAAGTATATCACTTGATAGATTTCTCTTATCACAAGTTAAATCCCAACGAGCGCGGTCACTATCCGATACCTCTGCTAGGTGTAGAGTTGGGACTGTGGCAGGGAAGCTATCAGAATCAAAACCAACTCTGGTTACGCTGGTGGGATTTACAGGGAAATCTGTTACTAATCGGCGATGAACGAGCCAAACAGGCAGACCACAGAGCCGAACTTGAGCGACAAAAAGCCGAACTTGCAGACCACAGAGCCGAACTTGAGCGACAAAGAGCCGCCAAACTAGCAGAGCGACTCAGGGCAATGGGCCTCGATCCTGATGCCGAGGATTTAGGATAACCTAAAAAGTTATTCTTTTTTAGTTATTGACTACGAGGTTTTCTGGCTCTTCCATATTTATTCTACAGTCCAGTATTCACAATTTAGGCTAATAAACCCGGTTTCTGTGGCTAGAAAAACGATATTTGGTTTACCCAACCCAAAGAAACCGGGTTTTTGGATTACTGGACTGACTCTCTAGGGATCGCGGAGTAATTGCCCGATATGTATCCGTTCTTCAACCTCGGCGAATTTTTCCTCTGCCTGGGGTTCAGCACTAGCCAGGGAAACGACAATCGCCACTATAAAGGCAAGCGGGATAGTGATTAACCCTGGGTTTTTCAGGGGAAAAATAGCCTCGGCATTTTTGAGGATGTCAACCTGAATAGTTGGCGATAGATAAATTAGCACTAACGAAGATAGCGTACCCACGGCAATGCTTGCCACTGCGCCGTTAGTTGTCAAGCGTCGCCAGAGCATTGACAACAGTAGGGCTGGAAAGTTAGCAGAAGCGGCGATCGCAAACGCTAATCCTACCATATATGCTACATTCTGCTCTTTGAACACGATCCCCAGAACGATCGCCAACAAACCCAACAACATACTCGCACCGCGAGCCACTTTAAGTTCTTCTGACTCTGAAGTGCGTCCTTTGCGCACCACATTTACCCACAAGTCGTGAGATAGTGCTGCTGCTCCAGAAAGCGTTAACCCTGCTACCACCGCTAAGATAGTGGCAAAGGAAACTGCGGCAATAAAACCAAAAAGGGCATTTCCGCCTAATGCTTCGGCTAACATTGGTGCCGCCATATTGCCGCCTTTGTCAATCTGCTTAATGGCATCCTGCCCTACTAAAACCATTGCCCCAAAGCCGAGAATGAAGGTAAGCAGGTAGAAAAAGCCGATAAATCCTGTAGCGTAAGCAACTGAGGTTCGAGCTGCCTTAGCATCGGGCACTGTATAGAAGCGCATCAGAATATGCGGCAACCCGGCAGTGCCAAACATTAACGACATTCCTAGGGAAATCGCATCTAGGGGGTTAGCCACCTGTTTCCCAGGAGCCAGCACTGCTGCTCCATACTTGGCAGATGCGGCGTCGAAAAGTGCTAGGGGATTGAAGCCATATTGGGCTAGCACCATAATCGATAACAAAATAGCCCCGCCCAACAACAGAAAAGCCTTGATGATTTGCACCCAGGTAGTGGCGAGCATGCCTCCGAAAATTACATAAGCCAGCATCACTCCACCGACGATGGTAACTGCTAACTCGTAATCCATCCCGAAAAGTAGGGCAATCAGTTTGCCTGCCCCCACCATTTGAGCAATCAAATAAAAGCACACCACTGCCAGAGTGCCGATGGCAGCGGCAATTCTCACTGGTTTTTGGCGAAAGCGATAAGCGACAACATCAGCAAAAGTGTATTTGCCCAGATTTCGCAGTGGCTCGGCAATCAGGAACATCACGATCGGCCAACCAACTAAAAATCCGATAGAATAGATTAATCCGTCAAACCCGTTGAGTGACACCAGCCCAGCGATCCCCAAGAAGCTAGCAGCACTCATATAATCGCCTGCTAAAGCCAGACCATTTTGCAAACCGCTGACGTTCCCCCCAGCAGTATAAAAGTGTGCCGTGTTTTTGGTGCGTTTTGCTGCCCAGTAGGTAATGCCAAGAGAAATCGCTACAAAAAATGTGAAAAATGCGATCGCTAGTGGGTTAAAATGACCGAGATTTGTATTCACTCTTCACCTATTTGCAGCTCTGAAATTTTTTTGTCGTAGTTATTGTTTGCCCAGCGCACGTAGATAAAAATCAGCACCCATGCTGAGACAATTACTAACGCACCCAGCAATATGCCCAAACTAAGTCCTGGAGCCACTAACGATCCCATAAGCGGTTTGTTGAACGCAATCAACAGGATAAACCCAAAGTAGATCGCCATCATAGCTATCGTGAGCCAGAGTGCTACCCGCCAGCGTTGGGCAGCCAGTTCATAGAGAGCCTTTGCTCGATCTTCCATAAGTTCATTTGAGGATTTTACTATGAATAGAGTTTATTATAGTAGCTACCCACTTCATTGACAATACAACTTGCGATCAACTCTTCTACCCCTGAGACTGGGAATATGGGTGTTTCTAGTCTGGCGGTGAGATCTGCAACTGTCATATCATCTAAAAAACGGGCGTCGTCGTGCTTTAGCATCACTGATGGTAGCAGAATACCATCACCAAGATCTTTCCCCTGTAAACCTTGCCATAAATCTTCACCAGTCAACAAGCCAGTGACGGTAATACTCTGTCCCCAGTATTGGCTGCACAGGGCAACCAGGTTTACTTCTAAACCCTTAACTTGATTGAGTCGTTGCACCAGGGGTTCAAATGCTTTCTCCACGGCGTTGCCGACTACCCAAGTAAATTTTCGGGGAGGGGATACTAAGGGTGGCAGCTTACTATTGGCTACCTGTTCAAATTCTTGGAGAAACTGACGAATGGAACCGACGCCATTACCGAGTTGGGGATAGTTTTCGTAGTGTGAGGCGGGTGGTAACTCTTGACGAGCAATTAAAAACCACTCATCAGCCAGCCACGCGAAAGTCGTGCCTAGAGAGGCGCGAAATTTATTTTGCATAGCTCGCACCTGGGTAATTACTTCCGTTGCCTTTTTGGGTGTCACTGACGTCAGCTCGTCTAACTGTGGGCGAAAGCGCGTCAGCCCTACTGGCACCACCGCAACTGTTGCCACTGCTGGCACCTCGCCTTTGTGAAATGATGCTAAATCTAGTAAAGTACGTTCTAGGTGACTGCCATCGTTAATGCCGGGGCAAATAACTACCTGGGCATGAATTTGCAGACGCCTGAGTTGGAACCACCGCAACTGCTCTATAATTTGCCCAGCGCGAGGATTTTTTAGTAGGCGGCAGCGCACCTCTGGCTCTGTGGCATGGACGGAAACATATAGGGGCGATAGCCGCATCTGCTCTATCCGCTGCCATTCCTTTGGTGTAAGATTGGTTAAGGTGAGGTAGCTGCCATAGAGGAAGCTCAAGCGGTAGTCGTCGTCCTTAAAGTACAGGGATTGCCGTTTTCCCGGTGGCTGCTGATCTATGAAGCAGAAGGGGCAGCGATTATTGCACTCGATGAGATTATCGAACAGTGCTAGTTCAAATTCTAAACCTAGGGGGTCGTCGTAGTCTTTTTCTATTTCAATTTCATGAGTGTTGCCAAGGGCGTCTAAAATTTCCAACTTTAGCACTTCATCAGCGCATAAGAATTGGTAGTCTATTAGGTCGCGAGGTGGTTTACCATTTATAGAGACTAGGCGATCGCCTACTTCAAACCCTACTTCAGCGCCAATGGAGTCAGGGATAACTCTGGTAATCAATGCCGGACGTATTGTAAACATTTAATAAAATCTTTTTACAGTATAGCAGGAGTCAGGAGTCAGAAGTCAGGAGTCAGAAGTCAGGAATCAGGAGTAAAGCCCTTACTGTGACTGGATTTGAGATTGAGAGAATGTCCTAACCACCTGTTGGGTTGCTATATAATCATAGTATTATAGTAAAATTCGTAGTTTTGGTTACGCTAAGAGCTAACCCACCATCCAGCCTGGGGTGTGCGTGCGTAAGTCCTGTAGTATAGAGGTAAGAAAAAAAAATGAAAGCGTTCTTATTAAGTATTGCTGTAGTTTTTCTATTAACTATTGGTGTATCTTTAGGGGTAGATGCTTATATAGATAGTAATAAATCGGTGTTTAACTTTGACTCTTCCTTCAGGTTTTCATTCAGTAACACTACTGGGAATACAAATGGGACAGTGACGGGGAGGATTCGAGGATTAAAGTACGATATATGTGAACCGGGAACATTCCAATCAGCTAAAGAAATAGAAGTTATTATTGATACTTATCCACCAGTATTAGGTAAACCTAAAAAACAAACCGGAGGGTTAATCCCAACTTCATGGGACAAACAAATTGAAAAAAGTTTCAGTATAGAAGTAAAGTATGCAGACGAACGCGATAAGAAAAAACCAAGAAAAGTAACAGAAGTAAACCTTACGAGTGCCGAGTTTTCGGCTATAAATTTCGGTTTAAACTATGATAGTTTTGCTATAACAAGTGTTTTGGCTGAGTGTTCTCGACGAGTTGGAGAGAAGACAAGCTGTGTTAGTTTTGATGGAAATACAACTTTTGTTAGGAACAGTGAGAATGATAAATTTTCGGAGGTTAAAGATAAAGGTGTTAAATTTGAACTAATTAAAGAAAAAGACATTTATCTTCCTTCCGACGATGCAACTGAAGAGTATTGTCGCTCCCGTCGTTGACTCTACGAACCGCTATATGTAGAGGAAGTGTTACAGTACTGTAACATGTTGGGTTTCGTTCCTCAACCCAACCTACAAATAAAACTACTCTTTCCCCCCTTCTCCCCTCCTGGGAGGGGCGGGGGTGGGTGAGAGCAGGGGTTGGGGGATGAGGGTGATAACTCATCTGGCTCAGACCTAAATTTAGATGTGTTTGCTCTGGGGTTGGAACCAATCTCCCCTAAGTCACTTCTGTTACTGTAAACTACAACGCTGTAACAACAACAGCAGATGATTCTATGGCAGCTATTGACGACCTTCAGGCTGAACTACGATCGGTAAAAGCTAGGTGGATAGCCCGGCAAACTCCTCAATTCAATCTATCTAGTGCCCAAAAAGCACAGTTGCTGGGAGTTGTGCTTGATGGTCCAGCGCTTGCTAATGCCATGACTCCTCGGGTACAAGTTTCAGATGCAAGTTCGCTACCTGAGGTGGATTGGCGCAACCGCAACGGCAATCATGTAACACCAGTGAAAGATCAGGGATCTTGCGGTGCTTGTGTTTCCTTCTGTACGGTGGCTGTAGTTGAATCTATGGCATCGATCGAACAGAATGTTATTCTTAACCTTTCGGAAGCAGATCTCCATTTTTGTTCAGATCATGGAGCCACCTGCGACGGATGGTGGCCGGATAGCTCTTACTATTCCATGATAACTCGCGGCACAACTGATGAAGCTGACTTTCCTTATAGTGCTGCGTTCCAGGGAGGTGGTCCTAAGTGCATTACTCCATCCGATCGAAATTCCCGTGTAGTAAAAATTACCAATTCAACAACTCTTGCAACTATAGCCGATCGCAAAAACTGGCTGAGTAACAATGGCCCTTGCAGCGCTGTATTTGCCATATACAACGACTTTTACGCTTATGGAGGCGGTGTTTATCACCATGTTTCAGGCAATATAGTGGGTTATCACTGTGCCGAAGTTATCGGTTATTCTGAATCAGAGCAGTGCTGGATTTGCAAGAATTCTTGGGGAACTTCATGGGGAGAGCGCGGTTTTTTTAAGATCGCCTATGGAGAAGCTAGCATTGATACAACTTTTCCCTTCTGGACTGCAACGGGAGTGATTCTACCGACGAAACCACAACCACAACCACAACCACAGCCGCAGCCTCAACCTCAACCACAACCACAACCTCAACCACAACCACAGCCTCAACCTCAACCACAACCACAGCCGCAGCCGCAGCCGCAACCGCAGCCACAGCCGCAGCCGCAGCCGCAGCCGCAGCCGCAACCTCAACCACAGCCACAGCCGCAACCGTCGCAGACAGAAAACCTTGGTGGTATATGTATCTCAGCACCTGCTGCTTCATCCTGGGGTGCCGAGCGTCTTGATGCTTTCGTCATTGGCACCGATAGAGCTTTGTACCACAAGTTGTGGAATGGCTCGGTTTGGAGCAACTGGGAAGGCCTTGGTGGTGCCTGTATTTCAGCACCCGCTACTGTTGCTTGGGGACCTAACCGCATTGATGTTTTCGTCCTGGGTACGGATAATGCTGTGTGGCACAAATCTTGGAATGGCGCTGGTTGGAGCAGCTGGGACACCTTGGGTGGTAACTGCAGATACGGGATAGCGGTTGCCTCCCAGCAAGCTAATCAACTTGATTGTTTTGCTATTAATAGCGATGGCTCCTTATGGCACAAGTCTGGGAATAGATCAGTTTGGAGTAACTGGGAAGGCCTAGGTGGTGCCTGTATCTCAGCACCTGCTGCTGTTTCTTGGGGCTCTAACCGCGTTGATGTTTTCGTTATTGGTACGGATAATGCTGTGTGGCACAAGTTGTGGAATGGTTCAAGTTGGAGCAACTGGCAAAGCTTGGGCGGTAATTGTAAAGACGGACTAGCTGTTGCTTCCAAAGGCCCTAATCAACTTGATTGTTATGCTATTGGTTTCAATAATGACCTGATTCATACATCCTGGAATGGCTCGGCTTGGAGCGGCTGGACAAGCCTGGGCGGTAATTGGCTCCAAGGGCCTGGTGCTGTTTCCTTGGCAGGAAAACGCATCGATATTTTCCTGATTGGTACTGATAAAACCTTGTACCATCAGTGGTTTAGTTAATCTTAGTCATCCACCCCACTTCAGTATTAAAGTAGAAGTGGGGTGGATAATGTTGAAAGTAAGGAGTTGGCGGTGGAAGTACCAACTAGAATAGACCTCAATGTCTCACAAGGGTACGTATTCAGGTTCAAAGGACTGGGAACAGCAGGTTATGTTTGGACGGATCAAATTTTAGGAAACGACAATTTGATTAGTGTTTCCAGAGAATTATCAACCGATCCGTTACAGGTTAATGAGGGTGGATTTCCAATTGTTGGCTCTAGTGAAGATGAAATATTTACCATCAAAGCACTGGCACCTGGGCATGTGACAATCCATTTTGCACAGCGGCGACCTTGGGAAAAAGATATCCCTCCTGTGAAAGAGTACACAGTGGAAGTTTATATCCAGGAGTCAACTACCCCGCCCTAATCAAAGATTAGCAGTTGTAGGTTGGGTTGAGCGTAAGCGTTACCCAACATAAACCTACAATTGGTAATGTTGGGTTTCGTTCCTCAACCCAACCTACAATTACTACGAATAGGTGTTCAACCAGCCAAAAATCCCATGCTAACGCCGACGATTAAAAATACCCCCAGTGCAAAGCGATACCAGACAAATATCCAAGTGCTTCGCTTTTCTAAGTAGCGCAGTAGACCATAAATAGCCAGGAAAGCTGAAATACTAGCTGATGTTAAGCCAGCTAACAGTATCAGCCAACCATGTACATCTAAACCAGCTTTAAACAAAGCGTGCAGTTCCACTGCCCCTGCTAACACGATCGCTGGTAAGCCTAATAAAAAGGAAAATCTAGCTGCTGTCTCTCGCTCCATACTTAAAAATAGTCCTGCTGTCAAGGTAGAACCAGACCGAGAAACCCCTGGAATCAGGGCAAATGCTTGGGCTATACCTACTAAAACACCATCCCTGAGTGTTAGCCTGTCAAAGTTGCGCTGGTGTTTGACTTTTATCTCTGCTAAAGCCAGTAAAAGAGACATCACAATTGAGGCTATCCCCACGACTACCAAACTTCTTAGGGGTGAATTGGAGGCATTGAGAATTTTCTTTAACAATAAACCAGAAATGGCTATCGGGATTGTCCCTACCAAAATTCCCATTGCTAGGCGAAAATCTTTGGATTGGTATTCCTGTTGGGTAACAGCCCGCACGGTTGCTCCTGTCAATTCTTTGATGTCTTGCCAAAAATAGGTTACAACCGCTGTAAAACTTGCCAGTTGCATCGCCGCTGAGAACGCCGTACCGGGATCTTTCCATCCCAACAAACCGGGTACAACCCGCAAGTGAGCGGTGCTGCTAATCGGTAACAGTTCTGTAATCCCTTGGACTATACCCAAAATGATTACCTGAAACCAACCCAGTTGCACAAAACCCAAGTCCACATCACTAGGATAAGCCGAGGCGGCTAGTACAGAAGCAGAAAATATCATAAGGTGTGCCATCGATCCGACAAATGTTCCTGAAATAGCCTAACCTGGGCTTGAACCCGATCGGGATTTTTTTGTTTAAAATTCAAAATATCCCCCCCTGGGGTATTTTAGATGTGTTATATTAAAATATGTAAACATAAGTAAAGAAAATTAAAGATATTTTGTTTAACGATACCTGGAATACAACTAAATCTGTCTACCCTGAGTCGCTCAACAGGCTTGTTCTTGCTTCTACAGAGAAAATTGCCTCGCGCCAAGCCTGGTGGGTTTTTGCCTGGGCGTCGTTTCTCGTTTCCGTGCCAGTGTTCATTCAAGCCCCACTGGTGCGGCAACTACCGCTGCTTAGTCTAGCAATCACAGTAGGATGGTTATGGCTGGGTTTGTCGCTGCTCAAGCGTCCTGGGACACGAATTTGGGGCGATTTGCTGATAGGGTTCAGTTGGAGCTGGCTAGCAGGTTCAATTTTCTGGGGCTGGTTACGCTGGGAACCATTGATTCACTTACCGATAGAGGCTATAGGGTTGCCGTTTGCTTTGTGGTATCTCTGGGAAGGCAAAAGGCAAAAGGCAGAAGTAAAAAGTGAAAATTCTGACCTAGGGCTGATTACTTGGAGGGATTTACTTTTAAAGGGGCAGGTGGGTAACTTGTTTTATCTCGGTTCCCTGTTTGGCACAGCAGTTACCGATTTATACTTTTATTTGACTGGTTTGATTAGTCACTGGCGTCAGCTAATGCAAGTTGATCCAGCGCTGGCAACAGCAATTTTTCAAAGTGCGATCGCGCAAGTGCGAACCCCCTGGGGAACAGCGTGGGCGGTGGTTCTAGCCAGTCTGCTGCTAGGTGTTAGTTTATTGTCTTTGCGCACTCAGCAGATTCATTGGTGGGCATTTGCTGGAGCAGTTTTGAGTACAATTTTTGTAGACAGCTTATTTTTCCTGGTGGCATCTCTAGCTTGATTGCGGCGGCACCAGTTGCAAGTCAAAAACTTCTGCAAAGGCGGCGGCAACTTCTTGACGTACTTGATTGAGGTTAATTTCTGGGATAAAATCAGCTAGACTCCCGACTGGTTTATCGGCAATACCACAGGGCACGATGCGTGAGAAGCCACTGAGGTCGGGACACACATTTAAAGCAAAGCCGTGCATGGTAATCCACCGACTCACTTTAATCCCAATGGCGGCAACTTTGCGTCCCGCCACCCATACCCCTGTCATCCCTGGAATCCGCTCTCCCTTTAGCCCGTAAATACCCACCACCCGGATTAACACCTCTTCTAATTGCCGTAGGTACCAGTGCAAATCTTGTTGGTAATGGCGTAAATTGAGAATGGGGTAGCCTACAAGTTGACCGGGGCAGTGGTAAGTCACCTCACCGCCTCTTTCCACTCGGTAAACATCCCAGTTAGTTTGAGTTGGGTCGAATTTGAGAAAATCTAGAGTCGCGCCCTGTCCCAAAGTGTAGACGGGGGGATGCTCTAGTAAGATTAAAGCGTCATCTAGATTAGAGTTGTTGATGCGAAACTCAACCAGTTCGCGCTGCCATTCCCAGGCGACTGAGTAGGGTGTCAGTTCCCGATTGTAGAGCCAGCATCGGCGACTCACCTTGCCACAATTATTTTCCATCTTACTGATGTAGGACTATAGCGGTTCGTAGGGGCAATCCCAAGTGGGTTGCTATATTTGTAGGTTGGGTTGAGGAACGAAACCCAACATCACCCGTGTGGGTTTATGTTGGGTTTCGCTATCGCTCAACCCAACCTACAACTATATATCCTATTCTCGTTCCCAGGCTCTGCCTGGGAACGAAGGCTTTGAGCCCAGGCTCCAATCTTCTCGTTTCTCGTTCCATCGCTAAAGGAGGGAATGAGAAAGAATACCGATTGCTCCTGCGGTGGTGTTCCCTTGAGGTGGAGGCAGAGCCTCCACACAGCATTCCCAGGCAGAGCCTGGGAACGAGAAAAGTGGGTTGCTATATTTGTAGGTTGGGTTGAGGAACGAAACCCAACATCACCCGTGTGGGTTTATGTTGGGTTTCGCTATCGCTCAACCCAACCTACAACTACAACTCTCGTAACCTTACTCCTGACTCCTGACTCCTGACTCCTGACTCCTGCTATATATGCCCAGCCTGCTACAGTACTGTGATGGTTAGGTTTCATTCTCAGCTAAAGTAATCAGTGCATCATCGAGAGTAAGATTTAGCTGCTTATTCAGGTTCGGTGCTAAGTAAATACCAAAGTTTTGGTCTTTATCCTGAGCTTGTGTACTAATTCTTACGCCAAGACACACTTCTTCACGATGTTGAGCGGCGAGTACGCAGTCAGCAAAAGTCAGCCTGCCAAGCCTAGAGCCAGGGAAGTAAAGTGATATTGGTTTGATATACAATTCGCTACCCTCGGCTGAGAACAAATCACGATATATTGACATTAAATCAGGCTCCTGGGATACCTGGGCTAAAATTTTCGACACAAATTGATTGGTGAGGAGAAAGTCTTTAACTCCGGCTTTGATTACCAAATCAGTCTCTTCTGAGTCAATTATCTCTGCAATCAATTCGGCGCTGATTGGATTTCCGGTTTCAGCAGTATAGTCTCTGAAAATTTGCCGTAGCTCCAACAAGATGGTGAGTGTTTTCGCATCAATTTCCTCGGCGTCTTCACCACTACCTGCCAAAATTGCAATGCTGTTATAGTGATAGGGTTTTAAGGTTACAAGCTGCTCGATTGAGTCCAGATTTACTTCCATAGCTGACATTCTGATATGTGGGAATGTTTTAGAAATTTTGTCAAATTCAGCTTGCACCTCATCGTTTAAGTCCTGTACCGCCAAGTTAACCTGTGAATCTTTGGTCACGTAATTGGCATATTCTTTAAGGGCAATTGAAGTTTTGCTGTTCCAGCCAATAATAAGATATTTTTCAGGTTTTTGCTCTAGGGTTTGCCAGTGTTTAGCATAGCCGAGATCCTTAGGTTGCACTACAGGTTGTGGAGAAAACTGGATGGTTGAGTCATCTTCTGCCAGGATTACAATTTCATCATCGTCAGCTAACTTGTAATCCTTACTTGCTTTTAGAATTACGCTGCCATCTGGATGACGCACACCTAAGGGCGTACCATTCAAGAAATGAAATGGCAATTCACCGAAGGTTAGATTACACCATCCTGAATCAGGGCGATAGAAATAAAATTCGTTTCCTTGAAAACCCACTAAGTTTAAATATACTGCTGAGAGCCCTACATTCCGTGATGTCTGAACTAAAATCCTAGCTAAAATATCTGCCTCATTAAGAGTGGTGATTGCTTCGGGAACAATGTTTTCAGCAAGTCTGCGATATTGTTCCGAGTGTAATTCGGCAACGATTGGCGGCAAGTTCTCTTCCCCATTAGCTGCTAAAACTGCCAGGATTGCCTTAACCACTCGGGCATCAGATAAAGTTTTGAATGCCTCGCTATCTGATGTTTTGGCATCGTTTAAAATTATCACCGATTTAGCTACTTTTGCTCCTACTTTATTCAGATTATTTAAATTATTGATTGAACCAGTGCGAGTAACCAAACGTGTGGTTTTTAAAGAACCCAGTTTATTTCGTAAATAATCATCCATCTTCTCCTTATCTTCTGGAGATAAAATAACAATAACTGCATCTGATTCTGATTCATTAGCCAAAACTAACTCGGTAATAATGTCTACAACCCTGTCATTAAATCCTAGGATTAAGGTATGGTTTTGTTCTACTACCAAGCTTTTACCCTTACGCAGCAACTGGAGTCTTTCTTCAAATTGCTGGGTAATGAAAGCTACTAAGCTGGAAAACAACACTAAGCCAACAAAAATTGTGATTACACCCACAAACCTAGCAGAAAAATTGGCATCGTCTCCTGTATCTCTTAGCCCTATAAGCTGAACGAATATTTCCCAAGGTAAATCCCATTTATTATCTATATATGTATTGGGAAAAAACCATTCAGAAAAGTAACGTGCTATTGTCAGTAAGACAATAGCAGTAATAAACAGTGAAACTAAGGCTAGAAAAACTGAAAAGCCTCCCTTCGACATAAAGTTGTCGAATTCATACTGTAGGCGTTTTTTCCAGGAGACTTTATTTTGAGAAAATCTACTCTTCTTCTTGTGCATCAATTTTATAGCAGGAGTCAGGAGTCAGGAGTCAGGAGTCAGGAGTCAGGAGTCAGGAGTCAGGAGTCAGGAGTCAGGAGTAGGGAGTAAAGCCCTTACTGTGACTAGATTTGAGATTGAGAGAATGTCCTAAAGGCTAAAATTCATCTGCGTTCATCTGCGTTCATCTGCGTTCGCATTACTGTGACAGGAGCGTGAGATTCAGAGAATGTTCTAACCGCCTTGTGCGGTTGCTATACTACCAAACTTCAAACATTTTTACATAAAAATACGGTAGAGACAACTTATTATCTCTACCGATTAGTTGTAGGCACGATTAATCGCGTTTTGCGATCCACATCATATCTACTCTACGGCTTGGGGCAGTAGCTGTCGCTTTTCACCTTGCACAACCTTGACTTGACCATCATCACTGACGTCAACAATTGCTGTGTCTCCGTCCTTAATCCGAGCAGAGAGGATTTCTTCAGCTAGCACATCTTCCAGCAGGCGCATAATAGCCCGACGCAGGGGTCTGGCACCGTAGCTGGGGTTGTAGCCTTCTTCCACCAGACGATCTTTGAACCGTTCTGTGACTTCTAGGGTGATTCCCTGTTCCATCAAGCGTCCGAAGACTTCGTTGAGCATGATAACGGCGATTTCCTTGACTTCGTCCCTCGTCAACTGACGGAAGACAATGATCTCATCCAGACGATTGAGAAACTCTGGGCGGAAGTAATTCTTTAGTTCTTCGTTAACGAGCGATCGAATCCGGTTGTACGCGGATTCAGCTTGATCTTTCTCAAACTCGAAGCCGAGCCCACCGCCACCTTTTTCAATCACCTTGGAACCAATGTTAGAGGTCATGATCAGTAAGGTGTTCTTGAAGTCTACAGTACGACCCTTAGCATCGGTGAGACGCCCGTCTTCCAAAATTTGTAGCAGCATATTGAACACATCCGGGTGGGCTTTTTCGATTTCATCGAATAGCACCACAGTGTAGGGGCGACGCCGGACAGCTTCTGTAAGCTGACCACCTTCGTTGTAACCCACATAACCGGGAGGAGAACCGATCAGCTTGGAGACGGTGTGACGCTCCATGTATTCTGACATATCCAGACGAATCATGGCGTCTTCTGAGCCAAAGAAGTAAGAAGCCAGGGATTTTGCCAGTTCGGTCTTACCAACTCCAGTGGGACCAGAGAAGATGAAGCTAGCGATCGGTCGGTTGGGGTTCTTCAATCCTACGCGAGCGCGGCGAATGGCGCGAGAAACTGCCTTAACCGCCTCGTCTTGACCGATCAGCCGCTGATGCAGGGTGTCTTCCATGTGCATCAGCTTTTCCGACTCGGACTCGGTGAGCTTATTGACTGGCACTCCTGTCCAGGAGGCGACGATATGAGCAATGTCTTCTTCTGTCACCATTGGCGACGAATCTTCGCTACTGCGGGATTCTGTCTTTTTGCTTTGAGCGATCGCCCGGATTTGAGATTTGATTTCCATTTCTCGATCGCGCAACTCACCCGCCCTGTCAAAGTCTTGCGATCGCACTGCATCATCTTTTTCTTTGAGTACCCGACGCAGTTCCTTATCCAACTCCCTTGCAGCCGGGGGCAGTTGTGCGTTAATCAGACGCACACGAGAGCCCGCTTCATCAACCAAGTCAATTGCCTTATCGGGCAAGTACCGATCTGAGATGTAACGATCTGATAGCTTGGCAGCCGCCTCCAAAGCTGCGTCAGTAATTTTCAGCTTATGGTGTTGCTCGTAGCGCTCGCGCAGCCCGTGCAGGATCTCAATGGTTTCTTCGACCGTGGGTTCACCCACCATTACTGGCTGAAATCGACGCTCTAGGGCAGCATCCCGTTCAATATGTTTACGGTACTCATCCAGAGTGGTTGCCCCAATACATTGCAATTCACCTCTAGCCAGGGCAGGCTTCAGGATGTTGGCGGCGTCAATTGCGCCTTCAGCAGCCCCAGCACCTATCAGGGTGTGAACTTCATCTATCACTAGGACGACATTCCCTGCGGAGCGGATTTCGTCCATAATTTTTTTCAGCCGCTCTTCAAATTCACCCCGATATTTTGTCCCAGCGACTAGCAAGCCAATGTCCAGGGTAACGACGCGCTTGTCTTCTAGGATATCGGGGATATCATTGTTGGCTATCCGCTGGGCTAACCCTTCAGCGATCGCGGTTTTACCAACTCCTGGTTCTCCAATCAGCACCGGATTATTTTTGGTGCGGCGTCCCAATATTTGGATTACCCGTTCAATTTCCCGCTGACGTCCTACTACTGGGTCAAGTTTGCCATCAGCAGCCATCTGAGTTAGATTAGAGCCGAACTCATCGAGGGTTGGCGTCTTAGTTCTACCTTGTGTACCTGAGCCAGCAGACACTTCTGCCGTTTCTCCTAGCATCCGGATTACTTGCGTTCTGACCTTGGAAAGGTCTACGCCCAGATTTTCCAGCACTCTAGCAGCGACGCCTTCCCCTTCCCGAATCAGGCCGAGAAGCAGGTGTTCAGTGCCGATGTAGTTGTGCCCTAGCTGGCGAGCTTCTTCCAGTGATAGCTCCAGAACGCGCTTGGCTCTAGGGGTAAACGGAATTTCTACCGCAACAAAGCCAGATCCTCGTCCAATAATTTTTTCTACTTCAATGCGGGCGTCTTTGAGATTGACACCCATAGATTTAAGGACTTTGGCGGCGACGCCCGTCCCTTCTCCAATTAGACCCAGGAGGATTTGCTCTGTCCCCACAAAATTGTGTCCCAGGCGACGTGCTTCTTCCTGGGCTAGCATGATCACCTTTATGGCTTTTTCTGTAAAGCGTTCAAACATGGCTTTTTTCTATCACCTGCTACCTGCCTGTGTGCTGATTCTAGCATAGTAAATTCTCCCCGCAGGTACGGATAAGACAACCTTTGTTGGAGAGCTTTGTTGGGTTAGTCCTACAACTGAACTTAAAAAGTTACCCCCTGCTTCTGTCTTAGGTGGGAAAGTTTAGATTAAGAATGAAGGATTAAGTAAGAGAAAAAGTTGCTTGTGACACGGAATCCTTTTCCTTTGTTTTTCCTGACTCCCTACTCCGCTCCTGACTTCTTACCTTAATTTTTTACTCCCTTGAGACCAGAATAATCTGTATTTTTTACTCCCCCTGCTCCCCTTGCCCC
>CASBRB010000099.1 GCA_949127975.1 Oscillatoriales cyanobacterium PMM_0019
GGGAATCCTGTATCCGTTACTATTGAGCCAGGTTTCCAAACCATTAGATTCCTTAGCACTGAGAATTACAATGTCATATTCTCCGACGTTGAAGCTGGCTTCTACAGTTACACCTAAGGCGTTTGATCTACTAGGTTCTTCTGCTCTTAACGCCGATTGTGCTGATGGCGCAGGCACAGCTCTATCAAGAGCAATTCCACAGGGATCGGAGTCAAAATATTCCACCAGTCTAGGAGCGCTAAAAGCATCTAGCCGTTCAATAATCTTGGGGTCTCCAACGTGAACTTGTTCTTTAGTTAGCACCACAGGAACAGGGATAACTATGGCAAAGTCTTTGACATCTCCTTGAAAGTCATTTGCCATAGTTAAAACAGTGCGATCGCCATCACGAGCGATGACTACTTGAGAAGCTTTGTTGTAAAGCTTGGTATCTGCTTTAGAAACATAGAATCCACAGAATCCCCAAGCTGAAGGAGCAAAGCAAACGACAGCTATCAAAGCTATCAGTAACGTTTTGAGAGTACGAAAAATTTTCATTGTTATCTCCTGTGGTTATTTTTTTTGTCTGTAGGGTACCGTAAAGCACCTACACAAGTAAATTTTCTGCTTTTTCCAAAGGAACTGGCCTTATTTTAAACCAAAAAAACCTGGGTGCTGACCAGATATAATCTAATAGAATAGTTAAGGGGGAGAGGGCAAACAAAGCCCAGAATATTGCTGTAGGTAGGAAAAATTGATTACGCAGAATAAAAGCTAATACAGCAATCAGCACAGCCCAGATTAAGCGACTTATCCTGGCATTAGGAATTGAGCGGGGGTCTGTAATCATAAACAAAGCAAACAGTAATAAGGAGCCACTCATCAATCGATGAGTTAATACATCCCATGTCCAGCCGAGCCAGATATTGCGAATCGCTTCCAGTAAGGCGTAAGAACCTAAAAAAGCAGCAGTAGTGTCCCATCTACCTACCCGTTTCAACACTAAACCGCCAGTACCAGCAAATAACAGTGCATACCACCAATCATCCCCCCACTGTCCGGGGGAAACCCAGGCATGATTGGTAAGAGCGATCGCTAAAATAATACCAAAGTTAGCGGGGTTAAAGAAATGTTTGTGATTGACTTGAAACAGAAATTTGCTTAAAATTGCCAGTGAACTTGCTAGGATCATTGTCATATAACGATCGGAGCGAAGTAGCAAGCTAATGCCTAAAGCGGTGATGATAGCACTGCGAAATGAAGGTGATTTAACAGGAGTTGCCAAATCGGCATTGATTTTCTGGCGTTTTAAGAAGTCAAACTTGATGGATGTCGCCAACCACTGAGTTACCAGACAAGTTGCGATCGTAACTACAATTAAGTCTGGTCTTAGTGTCCAATCCCTGGTGCCGATGCCCAATACCAGAAACAGGGATAAGAACAGTATTTGATAGTCTCGGCTGTCTTGTAGTAGCATCACCTACTGATTGTAAGTTTTATCTACAGCGAATTTGATTCGAGTCCAACTCAGGTTTACCCCTGCCCGCGCACCCAAATAAAAGCCACTGTCTAATCTATTGCTAGTATGACTGATTTGAAAACTCAAAACCTAAATGTTACGTTTTATGTAACGGCAGCTTAGAAGTTCCCAATTATGGTTGAAACATTTCCCTGGGGCAGTCAAGGTGGCGAGAGTCACCTGAACAGCCATCCACAAATACCATCTTGACAGGGCTATGAGGTTATGGTACAATCCTTTGAGGACTAAATATAGCGCCTTAGTACCATGACTTCAGCTATCCAGACTGCCTCCACAACTACGCTGCCTGTATGGAAATCCGCTACCTGGGAAGACTACTTAGCCTATCGTGACGATCCTAACATTGAGAGGATAAGGTTATTCTTCTTTCAGGATCGTTTATTAATTACTGATATGGGTTCAGAAGGAATTGACCACTCTAGTATCCGCGATCTCTTTACGTTGATATTTGGATTCTGGTTTAATCAAAACCCAGAACCAATAATTAGTTCATTTTGTGGCTGCTTGCTTGAGAAAAGCCCACTAAGAGCGGTTGCGCCTGATTTAGTCCTGTATTTAGGAGAAGACTATCCCCGTTGGCAATCGGGAGAACGGCGATATATAAATTTGAACAAGTGGCGAGTTCCTAACTTAGTGGGCGAAATTGCTGACACGACTCTGGCAACCGATTTAGATGAAAAAAAACATTTATATGCTGCACTGGGAATACCTGAGTATTGGGTAATTGATATTCGAGGGCAACGAGTAATAGTGTTTCAGTTGGATGCCAACGGTATTTATCAGGAATCTCACAATTCTTTGGCACTACCCACGTTACCTATTCCTCTATTAGAAGAAACTTTGGTACGTCTAAATGATGAAACTAATTTTAATGCTGCCCTCTGGTTTGCTCAACAAATCTAGGACTCAAGGATTATGCCATCGGAACAACATCGAATGGCTTAGCATCGTTGATGAGATAAAAGAAAAAATCTGAATCCAACGTGAATATCTGTTGCAGATTCAGACGCTCAGCAGCCAGAACAAGGGTTGCATCAGCCAGATCCATAGGGCGATCGCGATACTTCTCAAGAAGTTGGAACAATCGACCATAGTCCCCTTCTGGAATTTCGTAAAACGATAACAAGCCCTCAAAGAGTAGCTTCCCGATCTGAGTCTGCATACGCCACCCACCCCGATGCCCAGCGAGATACATCGCTTCTGTAAAACAGGGCCATGTTGTAATAAGTGGCATTGAGAGTTTCGTCACTGCGGTTCGGCAGAGTGCGTGCTTGGACTGCTTTTTATCAACCAGGGCTAGCAGCGGACCAGCATCGCATAACGTCATAGATTGAGTCCTTGCCTTTTATACTTAGAGATGAGCGACTGCCCGTACTCATCTGGTGGCAATGGGGGTGCTTCAGGCTCAAGTTGATCTATTTCTGCAAACCAACGATTCCAAGTTTTCTGTATCTTAGTTTCACTATCCTGGGATATTTTATTTCCGTGTTCGTTATGTGTATCCCGTTCTTCAAGCAACCGTAACGCTTCAGCAACGACCTCATGAGCGGTTTGATATTTCCCACTTTTGAGCTTGGTGCTAATCAGTTGTTCTTGATCCGGGGTAAATGGGATTTGCATTTGCCCTCGTTCCATGCTGTTATTTTTATCTATCCACCTGCCATCCCCCGCTAATCAGATATAGCGGGGGATGGCAGGCGGGTCCTATCTATGCTAAGGCACTCGCTAAAATCGGTTCCTTAGTAGCAGAAGTTCCCGGTGCATACACCTGAGTAACATAGTCTGCCAGCATTCGATCGGTATTGAACACGGGGGCATTGGTTTTAATCGACCCCTTCATCATTTCAATCCAGCGGTGGGGAATACCGTTGGCATCTTGGTCATAGTAGAGGGGTACGATTTCCTCTTCGAGCAGCCGATACAGGGATTCAGCATCGATGCGATCTTGCAATTCCTGATCGCTGGTGTGAGCATCTTCACCGATTGCCCACCCGTTAATGCCTTTGCCGTCTGCACCCGCTTGATAACCTTCGCACCACCAGCCATCAAGAACACTGCAATTAATCCCACCGTTGAAGCAGACTTTTTGCCCACTCGTACCAGACGCTTCTAGGGGGCGACGGGGGTTGTTCAACCAGACATCAACACCTTGCACCAGTTTTTGCCCAGTATATATGTCGTAATTTTCAATCAGCGCTACCCGGTTGAGAATGCTTGGATGCTTGCACCAATCCATTAACCTTTGGATAATCCGCTTGCCTCCTTCATCCTGCGGGTGAGATTTACCAGCGAAAACTATTTGCACTGGGCGTTGGCTGTTGCCAAATATCCTCAAGGCTCGATCGACATCCCTCAGCAATAAGTCACCCCGCTTGTAGAGGCTGAAGCGTCGCGCAAATCCGATAGTTAGCACGTTGGGTTCTAGCAACTGTTCTGCCGCATCAATGAGGTATTGTTCTTCGCCCCGCTCAAGTCGTGCCATTTTCACTTTAGCGCGGGTGTGGGCAATCAGTCGCTCTTTGAGAACTTGGTGTCGCCACCAGATTTCCTCATCGGGAATTTCATCTACTTTCGCCCACATTTGCTTATCAGCGACATGGGTTGACCAATCCTCACCCAAATACTCAGAATATAAGTCAGCCATCAGGGGTGCTGTCCAGGTACGAGCGTGAACGCCATTGGTAATATGACCAATGGGCACGTCTTTTTCAGCCCGTTCGGGGTAGAGAATGTTCCACATCTTGCGGGAAACTTGACCGTGAAGTTCGCTGACTCCATTGGCAGAGCGACACATCCGCAGTGCTAAAACGGTCATGCCGAAAGGTTCCCAAGGATCTCCCAGTCGCCGTGCCCCTAGAGCGAGGAATTGTTCGCGGGATAAGCCTAGTGTCGGCCAGAAGTGGGCGAAGTAGGAATCCATTAAATCGCTGGAGAAGACGTCGTGTCCGGCAGGTACTGGGGTGTGGGTGGTGAAGACACAGCGTGAGCGCACTGATTCTTCAATATCATAGAAAGACTTACCAGTACCCAGAATTTCTTGTCGTGCTACTTCTAGGGTACAAAACGCGGCATGACCTTCATTCAGGTGATACACCGATGGAGTAATTCCTAGCGCTTGCAGTGCCCGAATACCACCAATACCTAGTAACACTTCCTGGGCGATGCGAGTATCCTGGTTACCGCCGTACAGGTGCCCCGTCAGCCACCTGTCCATCGGATCGTTGTCGTCCCGATCGGTATCTAGTAAATATAAATTTACACGACCAACCCGCGCTAGCCAAATTTGCACTTTGACAATCCGTTGCCGAATTTCTAGCTCTATCGTCAGCGGTTCCCCTTGCTCGTTTTTGAGCGGCTCTAGAGCCATGCGATCGAAGGGGTTGTAAATGTAGCTTTCTTCTTGCCAGCCACTGCGATTTAACCGTTGACTGAAGTAACCTTGACGGTACATCAGCCCGATTGCAACCATTGGGATGCCTAAATCCGAGGCAGACTTTAGGTGATCCCCTGCCAAAATTCCCAAGCCACCGGAGTAGATAGGCAAGGATTCGTGGATGCCAAATTCTGCACAAAAATAAGCGACTGGGTGTTCCCAGGTAATTTGGGGTGCCACTCGACTCGCCCAGGTATTTTTCTCCTGCATATAGTGGTGGTATTGCTGGGCTAATGCCTTTACCCGTTTGATATAGGTGGGATCTTTAGCCATCTGGGTGAGGCGTACATAGCTAGCCGATTCCAGCATGGCTACAGGGTTACGTCCACAGTTCTGCCATCCATCTGGGCTAATCCCCTGAAACAGGGAAATGCGATCGTTTGTCCAACTCCACCAATAGTTATAGGCTAAGTCTGCCAGGGGCTTGAGGGGAAAAGGTAACTTTGCTCGTAACGTTTCGATCGTTGTCATCTGTCTTAATAAAATTACTTTGCTTTTTAGGCTCGTCTGGGTGCCACTTCCCAAGGCGGGGCAAACCTATATCTTACCAGGAGATGGTGATAAGTCCTGCTATTGTCAGTTGGTTGAGGTTTTTTTCTTGGCGGTAGTGGTTTTCGTTGTTTTTTTATCCGGCGATTTTTTACTACTCTTTGCAGTAGTGGATTTTTTAGTAGCACCAGTTGATTTACTGGGGGTGGATTTAGGTTTTGCCGTTGATGCTTTTGCAGATAAAAGTTCCAACGCGGTAGAGAGTGTTAACTCTTCCACCGATCGATCTGCTGGCATAGAGACCTTAGTTTTGCCATGCTCAATATAGATACCATAAGGTCCTTGATAGATATTCACTGGTTCGCTATCAGTTGGGTGAGTACCCAACTCTCTCAGAGGTGCCTTAGGTTCGCCACGACTGCCGCGTCCCTTCTTAGGTTCAGCCAACAACTCTAAGGCACGTTCTAGTGAAATTGTAAATAAATCGTCACTAGGTTTCAGGGAGCGGAATTCTTTTTTCTCCTTGCTTTGGGCGTGGACAACGTAAGGACCAAATTGTCCTAATCCCACCTGGATTTTGCTGCCAGTTTCTGGATGGACGCCCAAAGTCCGAGGTAGGGATAACAAACCAACTGCCATTTCCAAAGTGACATCTTCAGGGTTGACGCCTTTGAGCAAAGAAGCCCGTTTCGGTTTCTTGTTCTCCTCAGTTTTATCACCCAGTTGGACATAGGGACCATAAGCGCCATTGAGCAGATAAATGGGTTCACCAGTTTCTGGATGCAAACCTATTTTATCTGGTTCGGCAGTTTTTTGTAGCAGCAACATCTCCACCTGTTCCGGAACCAGATCTGCTGGAGTCAAGTTTTTAGGAATAGAGGCTTTTACAACTCCATCACCATTTACCACCTCAATGTAGGGACCATATTGACCAATTCGGACTTTGGCTTCCAGATTTTCCAGCTCTATGGTACGGGCTTCAGTGGGGTTAATCTGTTTTTGCTGTTGCTGAACCTGTGTTCTCAGACCTTTTTCTCCCAAGTAAAATTTTTCCAGATAGGGGAGCCATTCTGCTTCGCCTGTGGCGATGTCATCAAGCGTCTGCTCCATCTTGGCAGTAAAGCCAGTGTCTACAAGCTCAGGAAAATATTTTTCCAGCAAGCTGGTAACGGCGAAGGCTGTGAAGGTGGGAATCAAGGCGTTACCGTTCATCTGAGCGTAGCCCCGATCGATAATTGTGCCAATGATGCTGGCGTAGGTGCTGGGACGCCCGACGCCTTCACTTTCCAGGGTTTTTACCAGGGATGCCTCAGTGTAACGTGCTGGTGGTTGAGTTTCGTGACCGATCGCTTCCAAATTATTACACTTAGGATGGTCTCCGACTTTCAGATGTGGTAAAATTACTTCCTGGTCTTCAATGGCAGCATCGGGGTCGTCGGAACCTTCAACGTAGGCGCGTAAATAACCAGCAAAGTCAATCCGCTTGCCACTGGCGCGGAAACTAGCGTCCTCCACTTGCAACTCAACACTAATGTGAGTTTGTCGCGAATCAGCCATTTGGCTGGCAATGGTACGCTTCCAAATCAGGTCGTAGAGAGCAAGTCTTTGTCCGCCGAGTGCAGTTTCTTGCGGGGTGCGGAAGGTACTACCTGCGGGGCGAATCGCTTCGTGTGCTTCTTGAGCGCCTTTGCTTTTAGTGGTATACTGGCGGGGTTTGGGGCTGAGGTACTCTAAGCCATACTTCTGCTCCACACAACTGCGGGCAGCAGCGATCGCCTGCTCGGACAAATGCACTGAATCCGTCCGCATATAGGTAATATACCCCTGCTCGTACAGCTCTTGGGCAATCTTCATGGTTTCTTTGGCAGACAGGCGCAGCTTCCGGTTAGATTCCTGTTGCATTGTCGAGGTGGTAAACGGTGGCGCTGGTTTGCGAGTAACTGGGCGTTCCTCGATCGCTGCCACAGTCCAAGTTTTACCAGTAAGGCGTGCCTGAAGTTCTCTGGCTTCTGTCTCATTGAGCAGCCTGACTTGGCGACCAGAGATAATCAGACCTGTATTGGGGTCAAAATCGCTACCCATAGCGATTTTAGCTCCTTGTAGCGTCACCAATCGCGCTTCAAAAGGGTTTTTTTCTTGTGCCAGAATCGCCTTGAGATCCCAGTAACTAGCTTCGTGGAAGGCACGGCGCTGGCGTTCCCGGTTTACCAGCAGCCGCACCGCTACCGACTGCACCCGTCCCGCAGATAAACCCCGAGCAATTTTCTTCCACAGTAGGGGTGAGAGGGTGTAACCTACGAGTCGGTCTAAGATGCGCCGCGTTTCTTGGGCGCGTACCACTTGTTCATCAATCTGGCGGCAGTTTTTCAGGGCGTCATGGATAGCTTCTTCCGTGATTTCGTGGAATACCATCCGCTTTATGGGAACTGTGGGTTGCAGCAGTTGCAACAGATGCCAACTAATGCTTTCGCCTTCGCGGTCTTCGTCTGTGGCTAGCACCAGTTCGTCTGCCTGTTTGAGTGCGTCTTGGAGTTGCTTGACAGTTTTCTGTTTATCATTGGGGACGACATACAGGGGTTCAAAGTTGGAATCCACGTTTACCCCCAGTTTCGCCCATTTTTCCCCTTTGACGTCTTCGGGAATTTCATCGGCAGATGAAGGCAGATCGCGCACATGTCCCATAGATGCCTCTACTTGATAGTCAGAGGGCAGGTAGTTACGAATGGTACGTGCTTTAGTTGGAGATTCAACGATGACAAGGGTTGACATGGGAATTTCAGCCTTAGGGTGGTAATAGGCTATGGGTAGATAAGCTACTGAGAGAGCCTATTGAGAGCGATCGCTAGTCTTATTGTCAAGAGTAACTGCTTCAAGGGGTAATTGGCTTGGTTGGATGTTATTCCAGCAGCCAGCGATGTCTAGTTGTGCTAGAGGCACCTCTCGATCTCTAACTTATGCTAATCGTTCCCAAAAAAGTTGCTAAGTTATAAGTGAGATGTTCAGATCCTGGGTTTTTGCTGCCAACACCCTCTCGTAAGCACGGTTTTAACTTATCAACTCTGGAGAAATACCTATGCAACCCATTCGACAAGGTGATGTGATTGTACTGCCTGTGGAGGAGCTGAGCGGGCAAAAGCTGCCTCACCTGACTCTAGCAGAAGGTGAAGTTACCGGACACAAGCATCGTATTAGTGAAGGTCTTGCCGAGTTATACGAGAAAGATGGCACCTTCTATCTGCGCGTACTTTCAGACACGGCAACTTTAACCCACGAGGAGCATCGGGCAATTGAAATTCCCCAAGGCAACTGGACGATTCGGATTCAGCGCGAGTACGAGCCGCAAGGCTGGCGCTATGTCGCTGACTGAGATTGCAGGAATACAATCCCATTCAATGGTTCAATAGCGATCGCAGTGGGCTCTACCGTACATAGAGTGATAAAAAATCTTATCTATAGTCGGGACTCCTTTGAAGATAAGCGTTGTAGTTGTAGGTTGGGTTGAGGAACGAAACCCAACCATTTTGGTTTGAAAGCCTTGAGTTTCCCTCTGTTCAAGCTCAGAGCCAATTGATAAATAATTGATTAATAAAAAAACACATAAAATTTATTGATCGGGCATCGCGTTATAATGGTTGATAGTATAGTCTGGAACAGATAAAGCAGCATGGCAAAAATTGAAGTAGAGCTTGATGATAATATCCTAGAACAAGCACAATGGATGACCAAGTGGCAGCATTGTACCTTGGATGAACTAATTGCTAAGGCACTCAAGCAGTTTGCCGTTGCCGAAGCACCAAATTATCCTTTGCTAGGATTGTTTGCTGATGACCCCGAATCAGTGGATGAAATGTTGGCAGAAGTTATGAAGGATCGAGCAGCACACCCCTTAAACCAAAGATTTGGACGTGAAAAAAATTGAACTTAAGCTGGACGAAGTCACCCTAGCGCGTGCCAGCGCAATGGCAATCGAACATAACTATACATTGGAGCAACTAATTGCATATGCTATTGACAAGTTAGCTACGGCAAAACCTCCAAAAGACCGCATACTAGGAATGTTTGCGGACGAGCCAGAATCAGTTGATGAAATGTTGGCAGAAGTTATGAAGGATCGGGCGGCACACCCGTTAAATCAAAGATTTGGAAAAAGCACTAATTGACACTGATATATTTTCTGAAAGCCTTAAGCGTGTTAATCAGCTATATTTGCGTCTGACAAGCTTTGATAAATATTGACAAGTTGCTGGCGATTACGTTATCTTTAGGGTTATCCATGAGCTTAACGAGACCGGAGGATTGAGTTAAGCGTTGATTGGTCTCTAGCAATGCTAGGGAGTGTTTATTTGGAGGAAATCCCCAGAGGTTATGTCTGCGTTGACTGAACGGAGCAATCTTAATAGGCGGCGTAAGATGGAGAAATCCACTTCTTCGAGAGTACGCAAGTAAGCATGGTTACGTTTTAGGGGAGTCACCGCTGCCCCAGGACTTGACAAATTTATCAGCTTTTGTGAGGGTTTGTTAGGGTTTTTAGAAGGTGGCGAATCTAGCGGTAAGATCCATAATTGTAAAGGATTCTTAACTATCCCATTTGACCTAGTTGGAAAGCGTTACTACTCTGCCTAACCCCTATGGATTTTGCTAATACTGCCGCCCAGCTAAATGCTGGGACAATTTTACCAGAGGGAATAGTGATTGTTACCCTGCTGGTAGTTCTAGTCGGTGACTTAATTGTCGGACGCTCATCGGCGCGTTGGCTTCCCTATGTAGCGATCGCAGGTCTTCTGACCTCGATGGTTGCCTTATACTTTCAATGGGACATTTCCAACCCGATTTCATTTCAGGGGGGCTTTAACGGTGATGCCCTGAGTGTGGTGTTTCGCGGCATTATTGCCCTCTCTACCACTATCACCATTTTGATGTCCATTCGCTACGTGGAGCAAACAGGCACATCTCTAGCAGAATTCATCGCCATTATGCTAACTGCCACAGTAGGAGCGATGTTCCTCTCTGGGGCAGATGAACTGGTGACAATTTTTGTCTCCCTGGAAACCCTCAGTATCTCATCATACCTGATGACGGGCTACATGAAGCGCGATCCCCGCTCGAATGAGGCGGCTTTGAAATATCTGCTGATTGGGGCTGCCAGTTCAGCGATATTTTTATACGGGCTATCTCTACTATACGGGCTATCGGGAGGAGAAACCCGTTTAAGTGCGATCGCTTCTGGAATTGCCAACTCTAACACCGACTTGTCCCTAGGTTTGGTGATTGCATTAGTATTTGTAGTGGCTGGTGTTGCCTTTAAAATCTCAGCGGTTCCCTTTCACCAATGGACACCAGACGTTTATGAAGGCTCTCCCACCCCAGTAGTTGCCTTCCTCTCAGTAGGTTCAAAGGCTGCTGGCTTCGCTCTGACAATCCGTCTCATGGTAACTGCTTTCCCCCTAGTTACCGAGGAGTGGCATTTTGTTTTCACTGCCCTCGCCGTTCTCAGTATGATTCTGGGTAACGTGGTTGCCCTCACCCAAACCAGTATGAAACGACTGCTAGCCTACTCTTCTATTGCTCAGGCTGGCTTCTTAATGATTGGTTTAATTGCTGGGACAGATTCTGGTTATGCCAGCATGATATTTTATCTGCTGGTATACCTGTTTATGAACCTGGGCGGCTTCGCCTGCGTGATTTTGTTCTCCTTGCGTACTGGCACTGACCAGATTAGCGAGTATGCTGGTCTTTATCAAAAAGACCCACTCCTGACACTATGCTTGAGCATCTGTTTGCTTTCCTTGGGAGGCATTCCGCCACTGGCTGGGTTTTTCGGCAAAATATACCTCTTCTGGGCTGGTTGGCGTGCAGGTGCTTACGGTTTAGTCATCCTAGGGCTACTCACTAGCGTGGTTTCGATTTACTACTACATCCGCGTCGTCAAGATGATGGTAGTCAAAGAACCTCACGAAATGTCCGACTCCGTGAAAAATTATCCAGAAATTCGCTGGAATTTACCGGGAATGCGACCTTTACAAGTGGGGATTGTGCTGACTTTCGTAGCGACATGTTTAGCTGGTATTCTGTCTAACCCCCTGTTTACCCTAGCTAATAGTTCCGTCACTCGATCGCCCATGTTGCAAGCGCAATTAGCTAGCATCCAATTGCCAGCGATTAGCGCCAAGATTCCAACCGCGAGTAGTGTTACTGAAAACTGAATGGTAGCATGAACAGAACTTACGCACTGCCACTACATATAGGGGTGCGTAGGGGCAATCTCCCTGTGTGTGCCCAGTGTGCCCAGGCTGCGTAAGTCCTGATGAATTAAAGACAGGACTTACGCATAACCCATCATCACACTGCGTGCGTAAGTTCTGTTACTGTTGGACGATGGTGCGTTACGGCACCCTACAATTATATTTAGTTGCTCTCAGATGCGTCGATTTTTGTTAACTGTGGTTTTGGCTATACTCATTATTTCTCTGGCAACTTTAGCCGAACATAGACAACCTCCTAAAAATGTATTTGTAGAAATTGAGCCAGTACAATCTTTTAGCTTTGGGGCTACTCCCTCTAAATATAATGGTAGATTGCCTCAGGTAAATCTGCCTAAATCATCACTAACGGCCGCTGAATTAGCGCTAATTGTCAATGATGCAGACCCTCAGTCGATCGCTGTTGCTTCTTACTATCAGCGCCAACGCCATATTCCTCCTGAAAACGTAGTACATATAATTTTCCCAACTGGTGTAGATGAAATTCCCCCCTCTACTTTTAAATCTGTCAAGTCGCAACTTGATGCTGCTTTAGATCCAAAGATACAAGCGATCGCACTGAGCTTCTCACGCCCATTCCGGGTTGGTTGCATGAGTATTACTGCTGCCTTTACTTTAGGCTATGATGATAATTTCTGCCAAAGCAAAACCAACACCATTGGTTGCCGATATCCAAAAATTGTTCCTTATTATAACTCTGATTCAGTTACTCCCTTTACCGATTTTGGTATTCGTCCCTCAATGATGCTGGCTGGTGAAAACAACCACCAAGTTTTTGAGCTAATTGATCGAGGTGTTTTATCAGACAAAACCTTTCCTAAAGGTGTAGGATATCTGGTAACGACTACCGATAAAATTAGAAGCACGCGAATTGGCGAATTTTTATCTATGGCAAAATTATGGAATAATAACAGTGGCTGGACAATTGAACACTTAAACAACAGTGCGGGATATACTGCCAATTTTATTACTAAAATACCTAACACACTATTTTACTTCACAGGTCTTGCCAAGGTTCCTAAGATTGAAACCAACTCATATCTGCCAGGTGCAATTGCCGATCATTTAACTTCAGTGGGTGGAATCTTGTTCCGCAGTCCACAAATGAGTGTACTTAATTGGCTGAAAGCTGGAGTAACAGCAAGCTATGGTACTGTAGTCGAACCTTGTAACTTTCCGGAAAAGTTTTCTAATCCGGAAATATTAGTCAGGAATTACTACAAAGGGCAGACGGCACTAGAAGCATACTGGAAATCTGTAGCAGCGCCACAAGAAGGTGTGTTTGTGGGAGAAACCCTGGCTTCTCCGATGGGAGTAAAAGTAACCCTAAATCAGGATCGTCTAAGTTTGAAGCTTTCTAGTCTAGAACCGGGTAAAGTATATCAAATTTATGGTGCTGATTCTCCAGACGGTGTTTATTCCCCCATCTCCTCGCCATTCAGCATTCCGAATTACCAAACTGTAGAACTAAATTTTTACTGCGATCGGCTTTATTATAAACTGATAGAAAAAGGTTTGTAGTGAGGACTTTAGTCCTCTTAGCAAAATATCTCAGTACTTACACACACCGCAGTTATCACCCTCATCCCCCAACCCCTTCTCCCATCAAGGGAGAAGGGGAGAAAGAGAAGAAATTAATTTAAATCATTCAAGGATTTAAGAAGTGTTAGAGACTAAAATTCTTCAATATCTTGATTACTCAGGTGATTCAGAGTACATAGCTCTTATTGTTACCGCCCCAGACGCAGTTGATACTTTAATTAAATTACTTAAAAGTAATAATCATGAAATTGTTGGCTATACTTGTTTTTTTATTAGGGATTTCGTCCTTAGTATTTCTGAAAGTGATACTTGTAAACAATTGTGGGAAACAAAGCTGGAATCAGCTATCATTCCAGAATTAGAGTATTTGGTTCTTGCAGATAACCACTTTATCCGTAAACATATCATTTATACGCTAGGAAAAATATGTAGTTATAACAGCGTACCTGTTTTGCTTCATGCATTTAGTGAACTACGCGATCGAGACCCAATTTTATTGCCACGACTTGTGGGGGAGTTGTTTTGGCTAGGTGTAAAGAATCGTCACGCTCTAATTGAGAGCATGACAGCAAGTAACCAGTACATAACTCGGTGGTCTGTAGTGGAAGCTTTGAACCAATTTATTTACGATTCAAAATCAGAGGATGAAACTTTTTTGATGAGGTACAAATTTTGTGACCTGCTTCGCTGGGATTCAAATTCACTTGTACAAGCAGAAGCAGAATACGAATATCAATATTTAGAATTGAATCGTCGAAAACATAAAACTTTTATGTCTAAATTAGAGTATAAAACCCAAAATAAAGAATTAAATAAAATCAAGCCATTTCTGCTTTTTTCTGGAGTTGAAAATCATTTTTATAAGTATATGTACGAACAGAATTTACACTGGTATAGCATCCAAGAGTTAGAAGATTTTATCCTTGACTTATCGCTAATCAGTTAGGATCTTGAATGATAAATTTTGTGACTTGTATTAAAAAAAATGACCTTTTTGGCTCAGATGGTACAGGACTTACGCAGACTGGGCATATATAGGGGCAATGGTCGTACCCTTGTGAGAGAGGGGAGTAAGAGTCGGATTTTCTGCTCTTTCCCCCCTTCTCCCTTGATGGGAGAAGGGGTTGGGGGATGAGGGTGATATTGAGAGAATGTCCTAACCATCTTGACTGTTGCTATA
>CASBRB010000100.1 GCA_949127975.1 Oscillatoriales cyanobacterium PMM_0019
AGAGGGGAGTAAGAGTCGGATTTTCTGCTCTTTCCCCCCTTCTCCCTTGATGGGAGAAGGGGTTGGGGGATGAGGGTGATATTGAGAGAATGTCCTAACCATCTTGACTGTTGCTATAATTGCAACAAATTTTTAATAAAAGTAAACTATACTAGATATTTTTAACCACTACTCAGTTGAAGTTGACAGATTTTCAGCCCCTAGCGGCGATCGCTACCACCCCCACGGGTGCCAAAAAACTACAGCCCCTTACTCAAGCGGCTGGCGCAACTCTCTGGGTTCCAGAGTCGTTGACAGGAATCGACGGTGCCCAAACCTACACTGGCTCTCTGAAAAATCACTTAAAAAACCTTTGGCAGCAACATCGTTCGTTTGTGTTCTGCTTGGCTACTGGGGCAGTGGTGCGACTGATTGCACCTCTATTAGAGCATAAATCTCTCGATCCCGCTGTGGTGGTAGTGGATGAGTCTGGACGATATGTAATTAGTTTATGCAGTGGGCATCAGGGAGGTGCTGAACAACTGGCACGGTTAATCGCTCTGCAAATAGGGGCAACGCCGATATTAACGGGTGCTGCCACTGGGTTAGGATTACCAGGTGTTGATGTACTGGGTGTACCCTTTGGCTGGAGTCGAGGTGATGGGGATTGGACTGGAGTTAGTGCTGCTGTGGCTAGAGGAGAATTGGTTCAAGTAATTCAGGAAGCTGGTTCTACTTTATGGCAAAGTCATCTCCCTGAAAAACATCCCTTTTATTTTGGATTTCCAGTATCTAGCGCTACGAGTCAAGAGGAATCTATCTCACCAAAGGCAAGAATTTGGATTAGCCCCACACAGCGACGATTGCCAGAGTCAGATTTGCCAAAAGTGCAGTGGCATCCTAGGGTGTTGTGGGTAGGAATTGGGTGTGAGCGGGGTACGTCTAAGGAGTTGATAGAGGCTGCTATTAGTCGGGTTGCCCTGGCTAATCACTTAGCTGAAGGAGCGATCGCAGGTATTGCCACAATAGATATTAAAGCGGATGAAGTTGGGTTAGTAGAATTGTGTCGCTCTAGGCATTGGGCTTTGAGAACCTTCCGGGCTAATGTTCTCCGAACTTTTACCGTTCCCAATCCCTCACCGATTGTAGAAGCAGCAGTAGGAACCCCCAGCGTAGCTGAAGCTGCTACCCTTTGTGCTGCTCAATGTCAAACTTTGTTAGTGCCTAAACAAATTTTCTTCTCAGATTCTGACGGCAAACTAATCCAAAATCCTACCCCCCCCAATCGCCAAGGAGCAGTAACGGTAGCGATCGCTCAAGCCGAACAAGAGTACACTGGTAGAATAGGGTGTCTATTGCTGGTTGGCACTGGCCCCGGAAAATTAGATCAGATGACGACTGCCGCCCAAACTGCTGTTGCTTCTGCCGACGCGGTTATTGGCTACTCTTTATATATTGATTTAATATATCCATTGCTGCATCCAGGGCAGATTGTGGAACACTCTGCTATTACCCAGGAACGCCTTCGGGCACAGAGAGCGATCGATCTTGCCCGGTGGGGGTTAACTGTCGCTGTGGTATCATCTGGAGACTGCGGCATTTATGGCATGGCTGGGTTAGTGCTGGAAGAATTGCAAGCTCAAGGCTGGGATGGCAAGATTCCCAGCGTCCAGATATTTCCTGGAATTACCGCTATGCAAGCCGCCGCCTCCCGTGTCGGCGCTCCCTTGATGCACGATTTCTGTGCTATTAGCTTGAGCGATTTGTTAACGCCTTGGGAGGTAATTGAAAAACGCCTGATTGCGGCTGCTCAGGCAGATTTTGTTACATCTCTTTACAATCCGCGTTCAAAAACTAGAACTCAACAAATTGTTATTGCCCAGCAAATTTTCTTGAAATATCGCGATCCCCAGACACCAGTAGCTCTAGTTCGCTCAGTCTATCGGGAAGATGAACAAATTAACCTTACGACTCTTGACAAGTTGCTCGATTTACCGATTGATATGCTAACGATCGTAGTTATCGGCAATCAAAGCACTCGCCATTTTGCCGACTGGATGATTACGCCACGGGGTTATCTGGGCTTTGACGCTTACTAGATTTGGGACTCCCCACTCAAAGCGTAGATATTCTGATTTTCAACTACTTACTTTAGCCGTTCTGGCGTCGGTAGTTGCACCGACCACTGTTCTGGGGTTGCTCCCCGGACTATAATTTGTTGGGGGTTGATCGTATAGCCTGGATTTAATTCAATCACTAGGCGCGTGGTTTGGTCGTCAACCTGCCCCACTCGTAAAGAGTGAATTGCTCCGTTAAACAGTTGAGTTACTGTCGCATTATCGAAATTTGTACCTGGCAAATCCACGATCAACCGTGTAGGGCTAGAAATCAATAATGCTTTGGGTTGAACCCCAGCGTCTGTGCTGAATACTAACCGATTAGCATCGGCGTCGTAACGCCAATAAACCAGTTGACGCGCTTGTGCGGGGAGTGAAAAGACAACTAGACTCAATAAACTGAGCGTTAGTAAGTAAAATTTCACTACTTTTCCTTGTTTCGGCATCTGGATATACGTGAAAATGATTTGGTGACGTTCTCCCCCACTAACCTTGGAGAAGGTAGGGAAAAGGGGAAAGGCAATATTTCAATTATAGCGCCTGTTGCAGTGCTAATTTTTGTTACCGCTTAAACCCTAGTGAGGCAATTTAGCTGCTGCCGCCACTACTCCAGGAGCCTGACAGACATCTTTGGGAGCCTGTGGTGCCACCTGACAAACTGCTGCTGTGAGCAAGTTAGTATTAGCCAGAACTGGCTTGGCGATCGGGCTATTAGGATTTTTAAGCTGCTCTGTCACTTGCTCCCAGGTGAGCTTTTGAAAAAGTTCAGGGCTGACTGGAGCCCCAGTCTGGACGTAACGCCCACCCAAGTATAAAAACGGGATCGCTCCAGGACTATCAGTATAAGGAGCAATATCAAAGGTGGACAAAAGGTTTTTTTGTTCGTCTGTAGGTTGTTGTAGTGGCTTACCTTCACGATCTTGCAATTCCAATCCGGTGAATTTTATATACTTACTTTGGTAGTTGGACTGGTAGAAGCTGAGAGTGGGAGTATCGGGAAAGGCATCGTTATGGCTGGAAAGCATATACTTCACATCCTTCAACTCACCGAAGCGCAATAGGGTTAAAGCAAGCGACCACCGGAGACTAGCGCAGTAGGGACAGTAATCAGCCCCGATGTAGGTTACCTCTGGTGGACCTCCATTGTTCGGACGTGAACTTGGTGGGATAGCCCGCAAAAGTACTTTAAGTGAGTTATCTTGAACTGTCAATCCCTGCTGACTAGCCTGCTTGAGACTATCGATGATATTCTGGCTAATCGGTCGATCGACTTCAGCGGGGCCTTTTACCTGTCTAGCAATCGGGCTATACATGGCTAGAGTGCCAAGTAGGGTAATAATTACTACCATAATGCCAATAAACATCAGTTGTCCTCGATCGACCCAATCCCGCCCTAGCACTACTACAGTAAACAGACTCAAGCTTAAGACGGCAGAAAAAATGCAGTACGGACAAAAGGCATGGAGCTGAGTGGCTAGCACATACATCAGGCAACCGCTAAAACTAGCCATTGCGGTAGCACCAATGAACAAAAACAGGGCTGTCCAATGCTCTATTTGCTCTAATTGTGAACTTTTGCTGACAGATTTAAGCAGCAAAGGTCCCAGAGCTAAAACAGCCATAGTGAAATAAGCAAGTAATCCCCATAAAGATAGAGGCAGTCCGAAGACATTAGCATAAGGACTATTTAGCACATCCTCACAGCCGTGAACCGGACAGGAAGGATTTTGATTCAGCAGTAGTTTGGTGATGGTGAGATAGGCGGTGTCTACAACTCCAGCGGTTGCCAGAGCTCCCATCAAGGGGCGAAACCAGCGCTGTATCCAGGG
>CASBRB010000101.1 GCA_949127975.1 Oscillatoriales cyanobacterium PMM_0019
ACCCCAGAAGAAGCGGCGAAGCAGAAGTTTCCAGAGCATGATTTGTACTCAGGGGATGAAATCCAACTCGGTAACACAGTATTCCAAGTCAGCATCGAGGTAGCAACCGAAGCCGGAAAAATTACACCAGATGCAGTAACAATTTCCATTCAGGAACCCGAATCAGAAGAAATCATCCCGCGCTTAGTGCAACAAGCCAACGCAGGCGACCCCAATCTTGCTGCTATTCAGGACTATACTATAGTGAAATTGCTAGGTAAAGGAGGATTCGGAGCAGTTTACCTAGTTCGCCACAATCAAACAGGTGAGTTAGTAGCCCTGAAAACGATGCTGCCCCAGGTTGTTGCTAATCAGTCTGCTGTAACAATGTTCCTGCGGGAAACAGAAAACACCAGAGCGTTGCAGCATCCCAATGTTGTCAAACTTCTGGATTCCGGACACTTTTATGGCACCTTTTTCTTCACGATCGAATATTGCAACGGGGGCAGCGTGATAGATTTAATCCAGGAGCGGGGTAGGAAATTGTCTATTGATGAAGCTGTGCCAATTATTTTACAGGTTTTAGACGGTTTGACCTATGCCCACAGTGCTGAAATTCCTTATGTAAAACTACGCGATAGTAGTTTTGGTAAAGGGCGGGGTTTAATACATCGCGATTTAAAACCTGCTAACATCTTCCTCGTCAATGTCAACGGTTCTCGAATTGCTAAAATTGGTGACTACGGTTTAGGCAAAGCATTTGATATTGCTGGATTAAGCGGTCAAACTCTGACTGGCACTAAAGGAGGTACACCCTGTTTTCTGCCCAGACAGCAGGTAATTAATTTTAAATATGCCAAACCAGAGGTAGATATTTGGGCTACTTGCGCTTCTCTTTACTATATGATAACTGGTGATATGCCTCGCAACTTTAATAACGAAGATCCTTTTTTAACTGTATTGAAATATCCGGCTGTGCCTATCCGTCAAAGAGATAATTCAATTCCTACTCGACTAGCGGAAGTAATTGATTTAGCACTGATTGATAATCCTGAAATTACCTTTAAAAATGCTGCTGACTTTAAGCAAGCACTACTAAGTGCGATGTGAAAGAGGGAACTTGAGCATATATAGGGGCAACCACAGGGGGATTGCCCCTACTCACCGCTATATGTTCGAATGGCACTTAGATAAGCCACATAGGAGTCAGGAGCCAGGAGCCAGGAGTCAGGAGTTTTGTGTTAGGGGGTTTTGTTGGGAGCAGCGTCAAGGGAGATGGAGATGGAGATGGAGATGGAGATGGAGATGTAAGAATTATATTTTCCCTCTCCTGACTCCTGACTCCTGACTCCTGACTCCTAACTCCTAACTTCCTCTGGAAAATCCTTAAACTAAGTGCCATTCCTATATGTTCTTCTCGTTCCCAGGCTCTGCCTGGGAACGAGGGCTCTTAGGCAGACTTCCAATCTTCTCGTTTCTCGTTCCATCGTTCGTTTCTCGCTCCATCGCTAAAGGAGGGAATGAGAAAGAACACCGATTGCTCCCGTGGTGGTGTTCCCGACTGGTGGAGGCAGAGCCTCCAAACAGCATTCCCAGGCAGAGCCTGGGAACGAGAAATCAAAGCACTACTAAGTGCGATGTGAAAGAGGGAACGTAGGGTGACTAGCCAAAAGTTTAGCAAGAGCATCAGCAGCAATAGGTCTACTAAAGTAGTATCCCTGAATTTCATCGCACCCATTTGCCTTTAGATAGTCCCACTGTTCTTTAGTTTCCACACCTTCAGCAATGACGCTCAACTGTAGATTGTGAGCTAGGGAAATAATCGCTTGAGTAATTGCTGCATCATCTGAGTTTAAGACAAGATCGCGCACAAAGGATTGGTCAATCTTGAGGGTATCAATGGGAAAACGTTTCAAGTAGTTCAAGGACGAATAGCCAGTACCGAAATCGTCAAGGGAAAGAGCGATACCCATGTCGTGCAATTCCTGCAAAAGTGTAATACCTTGTTGAACGTTTTCCATAAGCATGCTCTCAGTCACCTCTAGTTCTAAGTAAGATGGAGCTACTCCTGTTTCATCAAGTATTTGAGCGGTCATTTCCACCAGATTAAGTTCTTTGAACTGGGAGGCTGACAAATTGACCGCCATCTTGATAAAAGATAATCCTTCTGTCTGCCAGGTCATATTTTGAGCGCAGGCAGTACGCAAAACCCATTCTCCAATGGGGACAATCAGACCAGTTTCCTCGGCAATTGGGATAAATTTCGCAGGAGATATAAAACCACGCTTAGGGCTGTTCCAGCGCAATAAAGCCTCCACGCCAACAATCCGTTCGCTGTGAAGGGAGAATTTGGGCTGATAGTATAGCAGCAGTTCTTCCTGTTTCAGAGCATCGTGTAATTCATTTTCTAAGTTCAGCCGTTCCTGCAAATTGGCATTTAGTTCGGCTGAGTAAAACTGATAGCTATTGCGCCCTTTTTGTTTAGCCTGATACATGGCGTTATCAGCATTTCCTAAGAGCAGCTCGACATTGCTGTTATCGTGTGGATAAATACTGATGCCGATGCTGCTACCAGTGTAAATTTGATTGCCATCCAAAGAAAAAGGCTGTTCTAGGGCATTGAGGAGCTTTTCTGATAGCGTGATGACTTCATCCAGAGAAGTGATGTGAGTTTGTAGGATGGCAAATTTATTGCTGTCAAAACTTGAGATAACGTCGAGTTCGCGAATGCAGTTAGACAAGCGATGAGCAGCACTTCTAAGTAGCAAGTCGCTTATACTGTGTCCCAAGGTATTGTTGATATCTTTGAAGCGATCCAATTCCAATGATATTACAGCCAACAAGTGATTATTGCTCTGCTCTTGAGAAATAGCCTGACTTAGACGAGAACGGAATAAAACCCGATTAGGCAATCCCGTAAGGTCATCATAGTTGCTCGTGTAATGAATGATTTCATCTAATTTTTTGAGAGTATGCGATGTGTCTGCCATCAAAATCCCTGCCTCATCAGTAAATTCTGTTGGCAGGCTGGGTAGCTCTTTGTGGCTGAGATATTTCCGCAGCGCTACAAATGTAAGAGTTACAGGTACCAGAAGATTGTGTAGTGCGTAGAGGGTTAGGGCAGTGCCTACTAGGGTAGCCAGTAGAGCGATAACGATAACGCGCACTTTCACATCAAAAGCCAATGAAGTTGAAATTATAAAATAAATCAGCAAACTTAAAAGCGGTACATGCGTTCCCAAAAAGGCAACTAGCATGATCTTACTCTTGTAGCTTTTTTTGAACGGATAACGAAAACGAGATAGGAAAGAATACAACCGCAAGTTAGGTTTAAAAACTGTTGCAAGGTTCATGGTGATTTAACCAATAAAAAGAAGACTAAACAGATGAAATATGCTGTCTGTTTAGGATTGCTTGAAAACAAAGAGCATCCTGATCTTAAACTCTGAGATCGATTTACTAAAAGCCCATAGAGGCACAAGATATTTTGCGCCCCTATATATATGCTGTAAATTAAAATTACAGTAGTTCAGGTGGTCAGGGTTTCGACGTTCCATACACCTTTTTCAAGGGGTTGTCTCAAATATGGAATTAGAGTTTTTGAACGTCGCTACCTAACCCAGTAACTACTGTAATATACCATATTATAATATTCTCGGCTGTGTAAAGTAGTTTCACAATAATTGTTATATTTCTTAACAATCAACTAGCGAGATATTCTGGCTTGGCAGGTCGGTCCTCGGCTCTTTACCGCTCGATATTATTATATTACAATGTACTACATAAAGTGTCAATAGCCTAGGTACAATTTTTTGCAGCAGGGCGTGGATGCGAGCAGCATAACCCAACCAGGACTTACACGCACGCCGCTGTGTGGATAGTGGGTGACGCTTGAAGAACCCCACCATCCGAATAGCGATAAGGCTGGTAGGTGTTCTAAACTGGAACAAAACACCCTGCCCGTAAATAGGTGGAGAGGTTATTAGATGGTTAATGCCAAACCCAAAGTCCGAATTGAGCATCTGATTAAAATTTATGGGGAAAAGCCTCGTGCGGCTTTACAACTATTTCGGGAAGGTAAATCCAGAGATGCTATTTTGCAGGTAACTGGTCATGTTTTAGGCATTGCAGATGTTTCTTTTACAGTAAATCAAGGGGAAGTTTTTGTAGTAATGGGGTTATCCGGATCGGGAAAATCAACCCTAATTCGTTGTATTAACCGTTTGATTAAACCTACTAGCGGGCATATTTATATTGATGATGAAGATATAGCCCTTATCAATGAAGAACGAATGCGGGAAATTCGCCTGACAAAAGTGTCGATGGTGTTTCAACATTTTGGATTATTTCCTCACAAGACTGTGGTCGAAAATGTAGCATATGGTTTGAAAATAAGGGGTGTTGAAAAAAAACAACGCAGCCAAAAAGCTCTGGAAACCCTGGAAGTAGTCGGTTTAACCCAATGGGCAGGTTATTTACCTGCTTCTCTGAGTGGGGGTATGCAGCAACGGGTGGGGTTAGCCCGCGCCCTGGCTACAGATGCGGAAATTTTACTCATGGATGAGCCATTTAGCGCCCTCGATCCCCTGATTCGACGGGAAATGCAGGAGGAATTACTGCGTTTGCAAAAAAAATTACATAAAACTATTATATTTATTAGTCACGATATTCAAGAGTCCGTGAAACTGGGTTCGCGCATTGCCGTGATGAAAGATGGCTACATCGTTCAAATTGCTACTCCCGAAGAACTTATTACCAACCCTGCTGACAACTATATCCGCGCTTTTATCCAAGATGTTAATCGCGCCCAAGTCCTCAAAACTGGTTCAATTGCTCGTCAAATTATTACTTTCACTGTCGAAGAAGACTCCCCTCAAACTGCTCTGGAGAAAATGTTATATCAGAATCTTAAACAAATCTATGTTGTCCGTCAAGGCTTCCCTGTTGGCGTTGTCAGCAGAGAAACTCTCGCTGCTGCTATCCCAGAGGGTAGGGAAGATATTACCCAATTAATGCAAGCTGATTTTCCTCAAGTAAATGCTGATACCACTTTAGAAAATATTTTTCACCTGTACCAACAAGAATTACCGATCGCTGTGGTTGATGAATCCGGAAAATTTAAGGGAGTTGTGGAACAGTCGGATGTGTTTGCTAGTATTAGCTCATTAACCTAAGATTTGTAGTAATATTGAATCCTTTGGCATGTGAATTAATTTTTTTTTAACGCAAAGGTTCGCAGAGGTTTACGCAGAGGTCGCAAAGGAAGCTACGAGCTGAGCGCTCATGGAGAAAGTCGATCGTGTTAAATTATTTACTTCTATCTTATTATTTCATGGCATCGAGTCTAGGAGGAGCAGATAAGCTATTAAATCCTTTTAAGATTTATTCTTTACCTGTAGAGTCTTGGATTAATCACACGATTTTTTTCCTAGTCGATCGCTTGCGCCCATTTTTCCAAGCTATTCGCTTTCCCTTTAGCTTGGTACTTGATGGGATAGAGTGGGTGTTCCTTGCTATCCCTCCCCTGATTTTACTGCCAATTATAGGTTTGGTAGTTTGGCAATTAGCCGGACGAAGAATAGCAATTTTTAGTATCGTTGCCTTGATTGTGCTTGGCTTTCTGGGGGTCTGGCAAGAAACGATGATGACCCTTTCCTTCATGGGTACTGCGGTATTGTTTTGTATTCTTATCGGTATCCCCATCGGCATTGCTTGTGCGAGTAATTATCGGATCGATCGAGTTGTCCAACCCATCCTGGATTTCATGCAAACCTTGCCTTTGTTTATTTATCTGGTGCCTATCGTTATGCTGTTTGGCATTGGTAAAGTTCCAGGTGTAATCGCTACATTAATTGTGGCTATTCCGCCCTTGATTCGTCTTACTACCCTAGGTATTCGTCAGGTATCAAAAGAAGTGGTGGAAGCGGCGATCGCTTTTGGTTCGACTAAAAGACAAGTGCTGTGGGAAGTGCAGATTCCCCTTGCCATGCGCACCATTCTTGCCGGGTTGAACCAAACCATCATGGCTGCCTTATCAATGACAGTGATTGCCTCGATGATTGCGGTGGAAGGACTAGGAATGATGGTGTTAAGGGGTACAGCTAGTTTGAATATAGGACAGGCTAGTATAGGAGGATTGGGTATTGCTTTGCTTGCCATTATGCTCGATCGGATTACCCAAGCTATAGGTCAAGGTAACCACCAAGTCTCTTGGCAAGAACGAGGACCGATCGGTTTTATCCTGTCTAAAGTTAAAAATAAAAAGGCTGCCTCTACATATAGCGGTTCGTAGGGGCAATCCCCCTGTGGTTGCCCCTATATAAGGCTGCCTCTACATATAGCGGTTCGTAGGGGCACCCACCCCAACCCCTCCCGGGAGGGGCTAGGGGTGGGTTGCCCCTATATATGCTGAAACCCTAGATTTTAGCTTTTTTGGCTTCTTCTAACCAGCCATCAAACAACTTTTGATTCTTCTTAACCCATGCTTCAGCATGCTGACGAATTTGTTGAGGACTATTTTGACCATCGTGGAATGTCTTCATTTCCATATTGATATCAGCCAGGGGAATCTGCACCAATTCAAACCAGCGTTTGGCTACTGGGTTAGCTGCCAAGAATTTATTTAGAGCTACGACGCGCAGCCGTTCTCTGGGAAATCCGAGATTTTTTCCATCTACTAAAGTGTCTTTGTCTGTCACATTTCCCATATCTTTTGGTATAGAACTAAAGGGAACTGCTAACCAAACCACATCTTTACCCACTTTTAGATCTTCAGATTGCCAAGACGGTATCCAGTTGTATAAAAGAATTGGTTTTCCTTCCTTGTAGCGAACAAGGGTAGCAGGTATTATAGTGGTAAAAGAACCCTGATCTTGCTTAACAGTATTCCGCAGTCCATAAACATCCAAGTGATGCTCGATAATTTTATCGCAACCCCAACCAGCCTCACAACCAGTTAAATGAGCTTTTCCATCACCCTGAGAGTCAAAAATTTTGGCAATTTTGGGGTCTTTGAGTTGCTCAAGCTTTGTAAGCTTATATTGTTCAGCGGTTTTTTTATCAACCTGATAGCCTTGCACCCAATAAGGACTAATCGCACCAAGGCGATCTAATTTTGCTGAACCACCACCATTTTCAAAATAATTGGCATAAGACCTCTCAAAATCGACGGCGGTAAAATCAATATCATCAGCAGCTAGAGCAGCGTACAGCAGAGCTGCGGAACTAATTTGTTTGAGTTCTTGCACATCATAACCTAATTTATTCAGTCCAATGTCTACAACTTCTGCTACCATTCTTAGGGGTGGCGCATCATAACCGGGACGCACTTTTGCCCCTTTTTGTGGCGTCACTGGCTTTGATGTCGTTGGCTCTGATACTGTAGTTCGATCAGGAGGTTTTTGGCAGCTAATTAAACCGATTATCGAGGCTGTTAAAACTATGGACAAAGTAAGTGTCTGTGTTTGTCTTTTCATGTCATGTTTAATGGTTTTCATCCATTAGCATACTACTTTACCTAAGCCCAAGCATATATAGGGGCAACAGCAGGGGGATTGCCCCTAGGAATCTAGAGGCAGTGCGTAAGTCCTGATTCGATAGCGATCGATCTTGTGCTCACGGGGAGAGGTGCCCTAGCTGTTATCGATCGCGCCACCCTTGGTTATAGTAATATGCCGATTTAGCGATAATATAAATATTGCATACCGAAGTAATACCATCATAATGCGTAAGTCCTAGGGTAGATAAATCAGCCAGAGTTTGCCGCTGACGAAGAGGGTGAGGTAGATTCTGGCTCAGTTTGCTCAAAATAGTGTAAAGTAATATTAAGGCTAGCCTGCGCCTTTAAAGGTTGTTGTTTTTTGACGAGCAATTATAGGTAAATCGATGAATTTGAGCATTCCAAGTCAGTTCGACTTTCTCCCTCGCTTTATCCGGCTGGGAAGCATCAATATTTTTTCCAATCTCACGGTGCCCCTAGCTGGTATAATCAGCGTGGCTTTCTTAGGTCATTTGCCAGATATCGATCCCTTGGTTGGGGTTGCGTTGGGTGCAGTTATATTCACCTGCTTGTACGCCATTCTGTCCTTTTTACGAATGGCTACCACTGGCGTGACAGCTCAAGCCGTAGGAAGAGACGATCAACAAGCCGTGTTATTGGTAGGATTGCGTAATGCTTTAATCGCTTTGGGGTTGGGTATACTCATACTGATGTTGCAGTACCCCATAAGAGAACTGAGTTTTGACCTGCTAAATGGTGCGCCAGAGGTAAAAGCTGCTGGGGTTGAGTATTTCAATGCCCGCATTTGGGGAGTCCCTGCCGTTTTACTGAACTTTGTCCTGATTGGTTGGTTTTTGGGACGGGAACAAAGTGGCAAGGTGTTGGTGATGACTTTAATCGGTAACGCTACCCTTGTAGTACAGAACTATTTCTATATTATCAAATGGGGCTTGGGAAGTGCAGGGGCTGGACTGTCTGAAACGGTTAGCCAGTATATAATTTTATTCATTGGATTGCTCTTTTTCTTCTCGCAAATCGACTGGAAACTCGTAAAAGAAGTAGCTGGGCAAGTTTTGGACTGGTCATCTTTAAAATCGACCTTTAGCCTGAATGGGAACATATTTATCAGCATTTTATCTATAGTCTCCACCTTTGCCGTATTCCAAAACCTCAGTTCTGGAATGGGGACTATTGTTTTCGCTCAAAATGCCTTGATGATACAGCTAATCCTTTTTACCTTTTACTTTACCGAAGGACTAGGATTTGCTGTAGAAACCCTAGCGGGAAACTTTAAAGGTAAAGCCGAAACTCATAAGCTATTTAACCTGGTTACGGTTGCGATGCTAACCAGCCTGGTGGTGGGACTCACTTTCGCCTTCCTGTCTATATTCTTTCCTGAATATGTATTTGGGATATTAACCAACCATGCTGAATTAATTGAAGACATCGATGACTATAATCTGTGGCTACTATTAGTTTTGGGATTCGGTTCTATTGCTTTCATGCTAGATGGGTACTTCTTAGGTTTAGCAGAAGGAACTACCCTCCGCAACATTAGTTTAGGCTCTTTGATATTGGGCTTTGTGCCCTTGGCTGTAGTATCCGACCATTTTGATAGTAACCAGTTGTTGTGGTTAGCTTTGGCGGTGTTCTATGCAACAAGATTAATCATGTTTCTCACACAGATACCCAGGACGCTTAAAGGTGATATTGAGGATGGTGCTGTTGCTCCTGTTATTGTGGCAGGGGAATCCCAACCGCTACCTATGATGTTTAAAACTGATGGCGAGGGTGGTACTGCTTCTCCGGTTCTTGTGGAAGAAGAGTCCCAGGTTTAGGTGTAATTCATTCGTTCGTAGTGAGGGCTTTAGCCCTTACCAACTGAGGGCTAAAGCCCTCATTACGAGCCTTCTTAGTTCGTTCGTAGTGAGGGCTTTAGCCCTTACCAGCTGAGGGCTAAAGCCCTCATTACGAGCCTTCTTAGTTCGTTCGTAGTGAGGGCTTTAGCCCTTACCAACTGAGGGCTAAAGCCCTCACTACTAACCTTTTTAGTTCGTTCGTAGTGAAGACTGAGGGCTAAAGCCCTCACTACGAACCCCTAACCTGAATCGATCGAGGGTAGAGGAATGATTAAATCATGGATGGTAATTGGCGCGGTAACTTTGGCTGTTGCACTGGCGAGTGGCTTGACTAGACCTAGAGATCTCAAGTGGTTCAAACGCTTACAACGCCCCAGATGGCTTACTTTTGAGTTTGCTATCCCCTTTATATGGACTGTAATTTTTATCTGCGGTGCTTGGTCTGCTTATATTGTCTGGGAAAAACAACCAGGCACTCTAAACACATGGTTACTTATGGGATGCTACCTGTTGGTAGAAATGGCGATTATCGCCTACACCCCGGTGATGTTTAGGCTCCAAAGTCTCAAAGTTGGCACTATTATTGGTGGCATCGGTACCATTTTGGGTTTAATCCTGACATTGGTTGTTTTAACTGTGTCTGGCTGGGCGTCTCTGTTGCTACTCCCCTACCTAATCTGGAGTCCAATTGGTACTTTCACTACCTGGCAAATGATTCAGCTTAATCCTGATGATGCTTAAACTATTTTGGAGGCACTGACAGGGATTCACTTGGTAACTGATGTTGGACAGCGTTGTTCCAACTCTTGGAGCACTGCTTGACAAAAAACTTTTGAGTACTGCTTGGCAATTATCTCTGGCGTTAAATATAATTCTAGGTACTGACGACCTGCTCTGCCCATCCGGTTGCTTAACTTAGAGTCAGAGGCAAGATTTTTGATAAACGCTGCTAAACCTGCCCCATCCCCATTATTAAAGGCAACACCAAATTTAATATCAGTTACCATCTGGCGTAAATAGGAATGTTTTTCACAAATAACAGCAACGGGACGCCCAGTAGCTAGAGCAGCATAGAGCTTGCTGGGAACTACTAATCCTTCCATACCTGGGCTCACACTTACCAAGGATAAGTCACAAGCTGTTAGGGAGTAGGGTAAGCTTTCCTTGCTCTGGTAGGGCAAAAAATGACAATTTTGCAAGCCGAGCGTCTTTGCATTACTCATGCAATCTCTATGCTTGGCACCATTGCCAATGAAGACAAATTTAATCGGTTCGTTTCGCAGGATTCTAGCCGCTTCCATAATCGTATCCATATCGTGGCAGCGGCCCATGTTGCCGGAGTATAGCACCGTAAAGGTGTCAACTAGATCGAACTTTTGGGCAAACCAATTATCCTTCTTAGCTATCGGTACGATCCAATTCG
>CASBRB010000102.1 GCA_949127975.1 Oscillatoriales cyanobacterium PMM_0019
GGTGATTGCCCGATTAGCTCGAATAAGAAACTGGGGAAGGTTAGAAATAGTTGGTAGAAAATTGAGTCGGTTCTCACAATTCCTCAATGATAGACTTAAGTATTTATTGTAGGTTGGTTACACTCCAATTAGGGGCAATCCCCCTGTGGTTGCCCTTTGATCTTAGACCGATCTTGAAGGCTTCGTTCCCAGGTTAGCGCTCTTAATCATGGGATTGAGGTTGTCCGTGTTCTGATGGTAATGTTGGGTTTCGTTAACGCTCAACCCAACCTACAATAACTTGCAACGAGATTTAATCAATCCTTCTCACAATCCCAAGAATTTATTTATGGGGTTTGTCCCTTTCCCAATCCCAGTCTCTCTCCCTCTTTGACCCCCCTGTCATCCCCCTCTGAGCAGATATAGCGCGGGTCTTCCCGGCGGATAGACAATTGTACAGACTTCAGTTATGATAGGAACTAGGCTACGTAAACTGATGTAGCTGTCCCTTTCGTCCCACATATTAAGTGGGTAGGAGGCCATGAATGATTGGCACTATTTCTTTCACCACGTTCCGCACAATCTAGAGAGTGGCACATACCGCATCTTTGAACCGCAGTGCAAAGCAGAGATTCTGCATTGGTTCGAGACAGAGGATGTAGAAATATCACAAAAAGAAGAGTTCATCAAGGCTCTGGTAGATTTTGACGACTCCTGCGGAGATTTTTATCGGTATCGCGCCTATTTCCTGGCAATGGAGGCTCTAGCTCATTTTAAGGACTGTAGTCTGGGCGATGCGCTTGTAGGACAACTGCTCAAATACAGTTATGCCTATTTCCAGGAAAAGCAGAAGTGGCAGAAATTTCCCGCTCCGCTAGTTAAAACAGCTAGAGAAGCACTGAAAGTAACAGACACAGAGCGGGTAATCACCGCCTTTGAGAATTTTCTCCACACTACCGAGAGTCGGGGTACTCTCCGAGAAGCGGCTCTTCAATTATGGCGACTCGATCCGGGCAACAAAACGGCTCACGCTGCCTTGGTGCTGCTAATGCAGGTAACTCAGGATGCAGACACGCTTTACAGGATAATTCCTAGCTTAGGGAAAATTGGCTCTGGCGATGAAACTGCGATCGCAATTTTAATCCACCTGATGCAGACAACCCTGAATAAGGATATTTGTAGGAACGCAGTTATGGCTTTGGGCAGAGCTGGCTATGACAATAAAGACGCCCAAACTGCCCTAGTTGAGTTTTTGCAGACTAACCAAGGTGATGAAATCTGTTTCAACGCAGCTTTGGCTTTGTCGCAAATCGACCCAGGTAATGCAGTTGCGATCGATTCTTTAGTCTACATACTTCAAACCTCTCGGAATATCGCTCTCCTGAATAATACTGCTCAGAATTTGGTGCGAATCGCTCCGGGTAATATGGCGGCGATCGATGCTCTATCTCAAATAATGGAAACAACAGAGAATGAGCATATTCATTTTAGAATAGCTCTTTGCCTTGTAAAATTCGATCCAACTAATGTTGCGGCGATCGCTATTCTATCTAAGGTACTGGAAACTACCGAAAATGAAGGATATCGTTGGCAAGCAGTTTGCAGCTTAGTCGAAGCAGATCCTACTCATGAACTAGCGCCTAACACCCTATTAGAGCTAGTTCAAATCCTGGAGCGATCCCCTAAAGACGTGTGCTGCTATTCCCATCTTTATGATTGGGGAGTTATTCAGATCTTAGAGAAAATTGACCCCAGTCATCAACTGGCGATCGATGCCCTGATGCATTTGATTAGAACTGCCCAGAGCAATTATCGTTGCCTAAAATTAGCAGTTCAGGACTTGAAGCGTCTGGGTGTTGGGAATGAAGCTGTGATTCCTGCTTTAGTCGAGTTGCTCTCGTCCACTCAGAATGTTTTCGTCTTGTGTGAGGCGGCTCGGCTCTTGGGAGAAATGGGTGCAGTTGATGAAACAGCGATCGCTACCATTCTACACTTTGCCCAAACTTTTCAGGAAGAAGATGACGATATTAACGAACTGGATTTTGCATCATCCCCCATGTATTATGAATCATGCCTCATGGATGTAGCTGACAGCTTGAGGGAAATCCTGCACAGGGAGCAAATGCCAGCAGTCGTCACTGCCCTGAAGAACTATCTGGGTGAACCGTTGTTCTCCAAAAGCAGTTCTTATCGCTACGATGCTGTGCTTAATATCGTCTGGCATTGTGCCCAAAATCTGACTTATCAAGATTTCTACAATGCTTGGCACAAATCAATCTAGCTAGGTGCCTTCATCGCTACTCAACCCCCTAAAAGGTTGGGTTTCGTTCCTCAACCCAACCTACAACTACAACCCACATTCCGCACCCTAAAGGTTTTTCGTTTTTCTCGTTCCAAGCCTTGGCCTGGGAACGCTCTTAGTGAGGCTCTGCCTCCTATAGGAACATTCAAGATGGTTAGGACATTCTCTCAATATCACCCTCATCCCCCCTCCCCCTTCTCCCATCAAGGGAGAAGGGGGGTCATAGCAGAAAATCCGACTCTTTTTTTCTCGTTCCAAGCCAAGGCCTGGGAACGCTGTTGGTGAGGCTCTGCCTCCTAATTCCACGCATCAGCCCCCCTGGTGCGGAATGTGGGTTAAGTACCGTTAATGGGTTGGCGTTTTACGTATAATAGTACGTATATACATTTATGAGCGTTCTTATGCAGTGCAGGAGACGCTTGGGTTTTTAGGAGTGGCTATGCTTATCTGGGCTAAATCTAATGTTTACGGTGACGAATTAATTACCGCAACTGAGTTGAATCGGCAACCAGGTCGAGTTCTCGATCGGGCTAGGGAGTGTCCAGTGACAATCACCCGCAACGATGAATATTTTGCCTTGTTGCCGAGAGAACAGATGAGGTTTTGGGTGCAAGCAGCCACATTCTCAAAAGCTGTGTTTGAGTTGATAAACGTTGCCTACCGATTGCGCCTGGGAGATCAGATTGACCCCAATGCACCTTATGGATGGCTGAAGGCATTTGATGCTGAGGAGCTAAGTGAACTGATTGCAGAGGTAGAGAGTACCTTTCAACAAGTCGGTGAGGAGCCTGGGGCTATAGATAAGCTCGATGCGCTGATACATGAGTGGCATGAGAGTGCTATAGCAATTTTTAGCCCAGAACTCGCAGCGACTTTCAGTGACGAAGTTGATGAAGTTTTACTAACTCAACCGATAGCTGAAAGCACTACCTCATCAGGTAAAATGTGATGACTGAAACAATATCAGGATCTAAAACGAAGATTCTGTCTCCCTCAGCAGCAACTGATGAAGCTGCTGAGGAAGACGCTGAACATACCGCTGAGGTGATAGTTCAGCGAGAGTCGGATCTGATAATGCCTCCAGAAGAACAATTAACAGCACCACCAACATCGCCCGATGCATCAGACTCCGAAGTTGAAAAAGTAACACAACTACCTGTATCACCTTGGCTAGTAGTAGCTCGAAATCGACGGTTTTGCTTAACTATTAAAACTCGAAACTTTCTTCTCCGCTGCCTTGATGTACGGTTTTGACCCATTTTAATCGCTTAGGCCGCACTGATATCCGGGCGGTAGTACTAGCTATCACCACTAACCAGTGGAGCATATAAACAGTGCCACGCAGCGTCTGTAACAGATTGACTAACAAGGCGCGAACACCTGTTTCGTTCCTATTGATGCGGCGCAAACCAATAAACATACCCAGAAACGGGAGTAGCAAAGTCATAGAAGTCAGCGGACTAAGCACTGGTAGACGGTGACGGGCTAGAGCCATTAAGCAGTCTGGTACCACAGCAGCCGGGAGGAGGTACTGGATAAGCATAAACGATAACAAATCCAGGGTTTTATTCATCCCCATGCGGTTACTGGCAATCAGACGCCAATAGTCTAAATAGCGCTGGTATCCTCCTTCTGCCCAGCGATTGCGTTGGTGCCAGAGGGCTATGGCACGGGTGACACCTTCCTCTTCTACAGCCGGAACTTCTAAAAAATCGATATCCCACCCGTCGAGGTGTAAGCGTATGGTTAAATCCAAATCGTCTGTGAGTGTCTCTTCATTCCAACAACCACAACGCTCTAAGGCTGAGCGACGGACAAATTGACCGTTGCCTCGTAGTTCCCCGATGCCACCAATGGCGATGCGCTGCTCCTGAAAATAAGTATCAAGAGCCATTTCTGCCATCTGCCCACGGGTCCAAAAATTGTCATCTGCATTGGCGATCGCTTTTCGCATCTGCACTGCTCCCACTTCTTCGGGCTCAAAACAGGGCAACACGCGCCTCAGTAAATCTGGCGTTACCTGAGCATCGGCATCAAACACTGCCAAAATCTCCCCTTTTGTCAAGGGTAAGACCTGATTTAGTGCCCCTGATTTACCCCCACCGGCATTAGCCGCCCGATGCAGGACGTGGAGCTGGTGGTATTCCTGTGCCAGCTTATCTAACAACATCGGCGTCCGATCGGTGCTGTGGTCGTCAATTACCCATAGATCGTAGCGATCGTTTGGGTAATCTAGAGTACACAGCATTTTTACTAAGTTGCTAATCACGGCTTCTTCATTTTTTGCCGCTACTAGCAGCGAAACATAGGGTAACTCGTCCTCTGTATCCAACAAATATGGCTCTGGAGCTGGGAGAGGACGAGCCAGTAGGGTGCGCACCGCTTGAATAGATAACAGACAAGTGAAGCCCAGGATTAACCAGGAACTCCAGGAAAGCAAGTGCAGCGCTAGAATGGAACTCCAGATCGTAGTCAAAACGACAGCGGCTTTGCGCCGTCGTCCTGCCAGTCCGCCGAACAACTCATCGATCGTATCATCTGGCAACAGAGAGTCGATGGGTTCAAACTCGCTGTAAGAATCGTTTTCTGGCCAGGAATTCTCCCGCATAGGTTACTTGGTTCAACCACCAATATTTATCAATGCCCATAAAAAAGCTGGGGATTAGGTAACACCATACCGTACATCCCTCACAAACTGATAGTTTTCCTTGAGACTGGCGATATGTTTCTACCTCCTCGGACTGTCGATACAACTCGTAGAGCTTACCGTTAATCGGAATACCGGTTTGAGCAAAGTGATAGCAGGGTAGGAGCAGCTTGTCATCCGGAGAAATAGCAATCACGGCGTCTACTGCTTTACAGCGGGGATTTTTGGTATCATTACCCCCAGCTTTAATGAAAGCTAGTGCTGCTTTATTGTAGCCAATACACTTGTATTTATTGCCTGCCGCCTGCATTGCTTCCACCATCTCCGCCGTGGGATTTTTCTTGGAATTATAGTTGTCATGAGCAGTGAAAGCTGGATTGAGCCACACCCGGACGCCCAACCGTTCACCCAGTTCCCCGATTTCGTCAAGGCGGTGGTAATTTTGGGCAGTGACGGTGTGGTTGAGGACAGGCTGTTCGCCCAAGGAATGAGCTATTTCTACCGATTTTACCAGCGTGTCAAAAATCTGGACGCCCCTCGACTGATCGTGGGTTTCGGCATTGCCTCCATCCAAGGAAAAGTTGAGAAAGTCAACCAGTCCCTGCATTTCAGGAGCCTTTTTCGGGTAAAGGATGGTGTTGGTAGTCATGCTAGTCCAAAAACCTTGCCGCTTGGCTTCGGTGTATATCTGGGCGACATCGGTACGGAGCAGTGGTTCACCCCCGGTAAAGTCCACATACTTGACGCCCAGCCGTCGCAAGTCTTGCAGGTTGTGTTTAATCGTAGCCTCGTCTGCTTCTTGGGGCGGCTCTAGCGCCCAGATGTTACAAAAATGACAGCGAGCGTTGCAGCGGTAGGTCAAGTAGTAATTCGCAACTAAAGGGGCCATAATTTTCTACGGTAAGTTCTTCATTCGCATTCTTTGCTACAGTCAAGCCAGAGTCAACTGAGTCAGGGCACATGAGCCTGGACATGGTTCCGAAGTTTCGGAACGTTGGCACTCTTTCATCAAGAGTACAGCATTCAGCCAGTGCCGTAGGCTGCGGACTCTGATACTGCTAGCGGTTCAGGGTAACAGGGAAATTGAGGAAAATTTGGGTATGTCTATCGATCAACTTAAGCCAGCTCCAAAAGACTTATGTATTCCATATACACCTTACTACCAAGGAGAGAAACGTAATATATTACCCAGGGCGATTAGCCTGTATCAACAAGCGTCTTTAGAAGGCCACCGAAAAATTGAAGGTGGTGAGAGCATTCCCTTTGTCGCCACCTGGATGGTTTATATGCTGCCTTCAGACTTGACTCGTTGCCGATTGCAGTTTGATGTCAATGCGGAACTGAACTATGAAATAATGATGCAAAATTCGGACTTTGTTGATTTTTTGATCGACGTAATTAGGAATTACGACCGGACTCGCGAAGTCGATTTTTCTAAGGAATTCTACCGGAAGCTGCTCAACGTTGATGAATAACCAAAGAAAAAGCAGTTAAAAAAAAAGAGGTGTGCTGGTGTGGGTAAATCTACTAAATATTTGCTGGTTGGGTCAACAGAAGCTTACAGTGGCAAGTCTGCTACTATTATCGGTGTCGTCCACCAGTTGAAAGAGAAAGGACTGGACATCGCCTACGGAAAACCACTGGGAACCTATCTTAGTGTCAGTGAAACTGAAGTTATAGAAGAGGATGTCCGCTTTTTAACGCAGGTGCTTGCTTTGCCGTCTAACCGTGTGCGTGAGCCTATATTGTTTCTGGATGAGGAGACGATTCAAAAACGGCTGCGAGGAGAGGACAAAACAGATTATTGTGAATCCCTGAAGCTTCTAACTACTGAACCAGGCGGGGACTTGATGTTGCTGGAGGGACCGGGAACTCTTTCAGAGGGCAGCTTGTTTGATTTGTCTTTGCTACAAGTTGCTCAGGTGGTTAATTGCTCTGTGTTACTGGTGGCGCGGTTTGACTCATTGATGTTGGTTGATTCTCTTCTGTCAGCTAAGCAGCGCTTAGGTGAGAGCTTGGTAGGTGTCTTGATTAACAATATTCCTTCGGAGAAAATGGCAGCGGCTAACACAGTAGTGCGCCCTTTTCTAGAACAACTTGGAATTCCAGTGCTGGGAATGTTGCCGCGCAATTCCCTGTTGCGGAGTGTCAGCGTTGCTGAGCTGGTAAAGCAATTACACGCAGAGGTACTTTGCAATCCCGATCGCTTGGACTTATTGGTGGAAAGCTTGACAATTGGGGCTATGAATGTTAATTCAGCGCTGGAATATTTCCGTAAGAAGAATAATATGGCGGTGGTGACTGGGGGCGATCGGGCCGATATCCAGCTAGCCGCCTTGGAGACATCAACCCAGTGCTTAATCCTCACCGGACACTTGCCCCCGCAACCATTTATCCTCAGCCGTGCTGAAGATTTGGAAATTCCGGTGATTACGGTTGACTTGGATACGCTCAACACGGTAGAAATTATCAACCGTGCCTTTGGTCAAGTGCGCCTGCACGAACCGATTAAGGTGCAGTGTATCAGTCAGATGATGGCTGAACACTTTGACATCGATCGATTGCTCAACAAGTTGGGTTTATCATCGGCGGCCTGTGTGTGATCTCGGTCTCGTTATTGCCTTCGGCAGCATCAATATGGATTTGGTAGCGATCGCGCCCCGGTTGCCAATTCCTGGCGAAACGCTACTGGGTGATGACTTTTTTACCGCCCCTGGTGGTAAAGGGGCAAATCAGGCGGTCGCACCTTCTAAAAACCATAACAAACTCTGACAAACTATCACAAAAGTGTTAGGTGTGGGGCATCGGTGACTCCCCTAAAACGTAACCATGCTTACTTGCGTACTCTCGAAGAAGTGGATTTCTCCATCTTACGTCGCTTACTACCCTTGCGGAGTTCA
>CASBRB010000103.1 GCA_949127975.1 Oscillatoriales cyanobacterium PMM_0019
GTAGCCAAAAATTGGAGTAAATTGGAGTAAATCGGTATAAATCGGCGTCATGCTACTACTCAGACGACCAAGGTGTTGACATTCCCACGTAAACAGTTGTATTATAATTGACAGATCGAGGCACCTTGATATGAAAGTATTAAAACTCAAAACTAATTAATATGGCTCCAACAGCAGAGAATAAAGACCAAAAGCATCCCCAGGAAAGTCGCGATCGTGAAATCGTTAAACAGCTTTTGCAGGGTAACCCAGATGATTACAATCTAGCGGAACTAGCCCGCCTCAAAATTCGCCATCAAGGCTTTCCAGGTTCCAGAGATATTCAGCGAGATTTGGAAATCGTTTTACATAAGTGGCAGTTGACTGAAGAACAACTCTTTGAGAAAACCCGTCAGCTTCATGCAAAAAATATTGTCTATAAAGTGCGCAGCAATCGACAAGAACAAGAAGATTGGAGTTGAGCTGTTGACTCCAGCTCAACTGTCAAATCTTATGAAAGTCTACCCGATTGCGTTTAATCGTCACTTCATAGTTGGTATAAAAGTCTTGCCCTAGCAATCCCATATCCAAATCGTCGCGGGCGACGCCAATCAGTTTATTTTTGATAACGCCTGCACCCACTTTAATCGACTGCATATATGCAAGGGCGAATTCTCCTACTCCATTGGCAGTCGTGGCGCGAGCCTTGGCAACAATAGGTACTCCCAGTTTATCTGCTATCTTCTTAGTAATCAGCGTGCCGCTGGCTCCTGTATCCAGAAGCATTTCAACTGTTAGCGTACCATTAACTGAGGTTAAGCTAACGTCAATTACGGGTATTCCACCTAATCGGCGTTTGATAGGGATAGAGAAAGAATTTGGGTTTGTTGATGCTGATGTTTTAGAGGGCGAAGTAGCAGTTTTAGGCTTGGTAGAAGTTGTCGCGGCTGGTTGCTGGGACTTGTTATTTTTAGTAGCACTTGGTGACTGGGGCGTGCTAGTCGTATCAGTATCCTCGTCGCCTGGTTTTGGGGGCTTAGGAGGAGGAGCCTGGGATTTTTTTTGGGCATCTGCTAGCTTTTGCTGATATTCGCCAAGCAATTTAGCAGCACGCTCATGATCGCTACTATAATCTGGCACCGATTGCAACAAGTTAATCGCTTCTTGCCAGTGGTTGATAACTAAGAGCCAATCATCTTTGTTCAATGCGGATTTAGCGATACTAACAGCACCAGTAGCTTTATCAATGGCAAGTGCTAGGGGATCGTTGGTGGCTGTTGCTATAGATTGTGCTGTAGGTGTTCCTGTAGGCGTTGCTAGAGGAACTGGTGGAGGTAGTGCTACGGTCGGCGTTGGGGAAGGCGCTGCTGAGGACTGTGCGTTAGGCGGTGGTGTATCTGAAGAACTACAGGCAACACTGACGAACCCCACCATACCAGATAGCACAATCAGGATGCCACGACTTAAATAAGGTTTCCACATAGATAGAACCACCCTCGGAAAAACGTTGACCGCCAAAGCAAGCATTTACTCAATCTTAGAACTTTTTTTAGAAATCAACTGGGAATTGCAATTAATATTAACCTTTTCCTTTTTTCTATTTGCCCTGTAACAGAGGAGTAGGCGGCGCAGTTGACTGCTCAACTACTGGCGTTGGCGACGTTTGGGGCAGAGGCGGTAACTGATTCTGGGCGTCCTGGGTACTGTAGCGTGTCGTCGGAGCCAAGGGCACCTGAGGCACAACTACCTTAGACGCGGATACAGCTTCTTGCCCAGTTGTTTTTGTAGTAGTTACGGCGGTAAGGGAAGCATTTTTGAGCTTGGCGTTGAGGGGTTCCAGAACTTGAGCCATCTGAACTTGCTGCTGTAGCTGCTGTGTCGAAGACACCAGCTTGCCGAGACCATTAACCAGATTCTTGACATTTTGACGGAAAACTGGGTCTCCTGTCAACTCATCTAGGTCAGAAGTGATTTTTTGGGTATTTTCAAACGTCGCTCGCGCTGAGTCTAGGGTTTGTTGCAACACCACTAAGCTTTTGGGATTGTTAAGGCTGGCGGTGACATCGCGCAAATTGGCAGACGCCTGTGCTGCATTTGCCGACGCCTGCGCCGCATTTGCCGACAGGCTTTCTAGATTTTGTAGCAGTTTTGTTGAGTTGACTCGGCTAAATGTTGAATTCACTTGGGTGAGAGTGGGCTTTAAACCGCCGACGCTGTCACGCAGTTGCTGGCTAGCTTCACTGAGGTTATTCAGGGTGCTAACTAGGGTTGTCCGGTTGTTTACTACCAGCCCATTGATGGAAACGGCAAGCTGATTAAATTGGGCGGCAGTTCGGCTCAATTCCTGTGCTGTATTCCCGAATTGTCCGGCAGTCTGATTAGCCGTTCTATTCAAGGAATTGGCTGTGGTTGCTAACTGTTCTTTGATGGCGGGAGACAGAGTAGAAAAGTTGCGACTGAGGTTGGCTATCTCCGCTGTGGCAATAGCTGCGTTTTTGGTAGCCTCATTCAGGTTTTTCACGAAATTTGGCTCAGTATAGATAGTGGCAAGGCGAGTAGTGCTGCGAAGCAGTTCATCGACACTAACACCAATTTGACCGGTTGACAGATGTGCATTCTCGCAGATAATCAGTTGTTGGGATTTGCACCTGGGGTCTTTTGGCTTGGCGATGTTGTCAGCTATTGGCACGGTCTTCAAGGGTGTGATGTCGAGAAAAGTTTCGCCAATCAAGCCGGATTGATTAGCCTCTACGACGACATCACGAGGTATCAGCACGTCAGCTGATGTAATATCTATTGTGACATCTACGCCATTGGGACCGGGCTTCATGGCGATAATTTTTCCGATTTTAACACCGCGATAGCGAACAGGTGCCCCAACCTGCATGCCACCGACATTACTAAATTCCGCTATCACCGTGTAGCTTTGGCCACCAAGGGTAAAACCGCGCAGCCAGAGAATTAGACTACCAAACAACGCCAGTCCCAGCAAGATTAACAAACCTACCGAGCCTTCTCGAACAGTTCGCGATCGCATAATCCCTCCTTAACATGGCACCAACCCTACAGAATTGCCCAAAGCTATCCTAACCGACAACATGAATTGGTCCCTTAACACTGCCACTAAAAAATTGTCTAACCAAAGGATTATTGGTAGTATCTATATCATTAACCGTGCCCTCCCACTGCACTTTTCCCTGATAAAGAAACACAATCCGGTCAGTGGTGCGGCGAATAGTGCTGTCTTGGTGAGTTACCATCACATAGGTACTACAGCAGCCTTCAGAACACTGCAAATTGCGAACTAAATCCTCAATTACCGTCGAGGCGATCGGGTCAAGACCAGCAGTAGGCTCATCGTATAATAAAACTTCCGGCGTATCTTTGGGATTTTCTGGATTAGACATAATAGCACGGGCAAAACTCACCCGCTTGCGCATCCCGCCGGATAACTCAGCCGGATAGCGATCGATTACACCAGACAAGCCCACCATTTCCAGTTTTTGCTCCACCATTCCCCGAATTTTTTGGGGCGACAGTTTCGATCGCTCCCACAGCATAAAGCCGACATTCTCCTCCACCGTCAAAGAGTCAAATAAAGCCGCTTGCTGGAACACCATCCCAATAAAAATAGGATCTTCCGCATCTTCAATTAACCCTAGTCGTCGCTGCCCATGCACATAAATTTCACCAGCATCCGGTGCCAGCAACCCAGCAATGATACGTAGAATAGTTGATTTCCCAGTACCAGAAGGACCAATAATTCCTATTGCATCGCCCCGGTAAATCTCCAGATTAACGCCATCCAGAACAACATTGCTACCAAAAGACTTAGAAACTCCCTTCAGTTCAATCAACGGTTCAGGCATAAATCTCAGTTGCTTAACGAGTAGTCAACGGAAAGAGAGGGTAACAGCTACCCTCACCCTACCTAGTGGGTTTACATCAAAAACTACCGAACGCCTTGGCGGATGCCATTGGCTGTAGCACCAGCATTATCCTCAGACGACACATCTACTCCAAACACCCTACCGAAAGCTTTTTGTACCTTGTAGCCAGAATCAATAGACTCCAAAGGATCTTTACGCAATCGGTGGCGCAGGCACAAGGTGATAACACGACGGATATCATCTACCAGTACCTGAGTTCGTCCTTCCAAGGCTGCTAACGCTTTGGCAGCTCGGTTGGTAACAATATCACCCCGCAAGCCATCGACATCAAGTTCAGAGCAGACTTCGGAGATCTTCACCCGCAAGTCATAGTCAATTTTCACGGAGGGCAGAAGTTGCTGGGCACTGACAAGCTTTTCTTGCATAGCTGTTTGCTCAGAGTTGTACTTTGACAAGAACTCCTGCGGGTTTTGGTCAAAGTCAGCTCGTTGCTCGACAATCTGCACTCTTAGGGTAGGATCTTTGACGGTGCGGATTTCTGCGTGCATGCCAAAGCGATCGAGCAGTTGGGGGCGCAGTTCTCCTTCTTCGGGGTTCCCGGAACCGACGAGAACAAAGCGGGCGGGGTGGCGAATGGAAATACCTTCCCGTTCGACGGTGTTCCAGCCAGAGGCGGCGGAGTCGAGGAGAACGTCTACTAGGTGATCGTCGAGTAGGTTGACTTCATCGACATACAAAATGCCGCGATTAGCTTTGGCGAGCAGTCCCGGTTCAAAGGCTTTCACGCCCTCAGATAAGGCTTTTTCAATATCAATTGTGCCGCAAACCCGGTCTTCGGTAGCACCCAAAGGCAAGTCAACCATTGGCACTTTTTTCTGCGTCACCTGTAGTGCTGTTTCACAGGCTAGGAGCTGTTGCCTAACTTCATCACTCATCAAGTCGGGATCGGTGGGATGGCTGTTAAATGGGTCATTGACAACTACGTCAATTTCTGGTAATAGATCGGCCAGTGCCCGGATAGTGGTGGATTTTCCCGTGCCGCGATCGCCCATAATCATGACCCCGCTAATCAAAGGATCGATGACATTCAGCAGCAAAGCCAGTTTCATCTCTTCCTGACCGACGATGGCTGTAAAGGGAAAAACCACGCGACGTCTAGGGGGCGCAACGGCGGTCATAGTCACTTCGTTTACCTATATTAAGAAATTTCGATCGTTGCCTCTCATTTTGCCACATCAGAGTTTATTCCTGCCCTAGATGGCGCAACCCCCCAGATCGTCAGCAAGCCTTGGGTTGCCTCGGTGCTACCATAATAGATTATGAATTTACCTTACCCATGAAAACTGACAGCATTTTTTATCGAATATTTCAGACCGAACCAGGAATCTTTTTTGAATTGATTGGTGACTCGGCAGCTACTAGCAGGGATTATACTTTTCAATCGATAGAAGTCAAAGAAACGGCTAAACGTGTTGATGGGGTATTTCTCCCAGCACCGGGTAGCAGTCAACCGATTTATTTTGTGGAAGTCCAGTTTCAAACTGATGAAGAATTCTATTATAGATTTGTTACGGAAATTTTTATTTACTTGGGTCAAAATAGACCGAAGAGAACTTGGCGTGCAGTGGCAGTATTTAAGCAACGGAGGATCGATCGACCAGTACCTATAGAGTATCAGGGATTGCTGGCAGGTCAGCAAGTGCAATGGGTATATTTAGACGAATTAGGCGAAAGTGCCGATCTTACTGTAGGGCTGGAAATGGTGCAGCTAATCGTTGAGGATGAGGAGACAGCTTGGGAAAAAGCCAGACGATTAATCCAGAAAGCACAGCAGCAATTGGAAGATGAAACAGTCAAGCGAAAAGTTTTAGAATTGATTGAGACCATCTTGGTTTATAAATTTTCAGAGTTAAACCGTCAGGAGATAGAAGCGATGTTTGGCTTAAGTGATTTAAAAAAGACTAGAGTCTATCAAGAAGCCAAGGAAGAGGGCAAGGAAGAGGGCAAGCAAGAGGGCAAGCAAGAGGTAAAGATAGAGACAGTGCCTCGGTTATTGCAGTTGGGCTTGAGTATGGAGCAGATAGCTACGGCGTTAGATTTGCCAGTTGAGGTTGTCAGACAGGCAGCACAAGGACAATCCGACAGCTAAGACTACTGCCTCTACATATAGTGGTTTGTAGGGGCAATCCCCCTGTGGTTGCAATACGGTTCGGTTAAGGAAATAAAGTAGGCTGAAATCCTTGAAATATCGTTGTCTATGGTACACAAAAAGGGCTTAACCGAACAGTATTGCCTGTGGTTGCCCTTATATGCCCAGTCTGCTTAAGTCCTGTTGCAGTGAAGATCGTTTTCAATAAAATTTGTACAAAATGCAAACAACATCGCCCGTTTCTGAAAAACGAATGAAGGTTGTATATAGTACGATTTCCCGATTCTATTAATTTAACAAATCGGTTTGATGAAGCCCGACCTGGCTGTTTAGGAATGTGCTTATATACTTACCGGGTGCGGGGGCTAGCAGACTATTTTAACCGTGTGAAAGCGAGTGCAGCTCAACAGGTAACAGAAATTGTATCTAATGAGTTTGGCGAGGAAAGCTTTTCCTTTGTTGCGCCCGATGGTTATTTTTGGACGTTGATAAGCAGGTAGGCTTGCAAGGCGTTATAAACTGGTTTCTCGCTCATAATTGTAGGTTGGGTTGAGGCACGAAACCCAACATTACTCCTGTGGGTTTATGTTGGGTTTCGCTATCGCTCAACCCAACCTACATCTGCTCATAATTGTAGGTTGGGTTAAGGCACGAAACCCAACATTACCCCTGTGGGTTTATGTTGGGTTTCGCTATCGCTCAACCCAACCTAC
>CASBRB010000104.1 GCA_949127975.1 Oscillatoriales cyanobacterium PMM_0019
CAGTTGCAAAAGACTAATCAAACAACCGCAGCCGTAGCAGAGGCTATGTCGGAATTGGTGGAACCAGTAGTTAGTTCTACCGTGACAACTGTGGCTGTGTTTCTGCCTTTAGGTCTGTTGTCAGGAGTGGCAGGTCAGTTTTTTACCAGTCTAACTATAACACTGTCTGCTGCCGTTATTTTCTCTCTGTTCCTAGCTCTGACGCTGACGCCTCTGCTGTCTGCCCGATGGCTGAATGGAGTTGAGGTTGAACATGAAAATGCTGTGTTGAATCTATTGGATAGGTGGTATACTTTTATACTGCGTCGCTTGTTGAGGAAACCGCTGTGGGTAGGGTTAACTGCGGTTGCTCTCCTGATATGCGGGGCGGTGTTATTTAAGCAGGTGGGATCAGATTTTTTACCAGCTTTTGATGAAGGTAGCTACATCATTGACTACGAAGCTCCTGCAGGAACCTCTCTCACCGAAACCTCTACACTAGCCCGCCGACTGGAAGAAAGTTTAGCCAAAACTCCGGAAGTTCAAACCTGGACGCGACGAACTGGGGCGGAAAATGGTTTGTTCGCTACCAAGCCGAATAAGGGAGATATCTTAGTTATACTTAAACCGATGAATCAGCGCCATCGCACAGTCTTTGAAATCATGGATGCTGAGCGATCGGAGTTTGGAGATATGCTGCCCCAGTTGTCGGTAGATTTCCACCAGTTGCTTGCTGATGAACTCAATGACCTTTCTGGAACATCCAGTCCGATCGATGTGCGAGTTTTTGGTACTGATGCAACTACTCTGCATGAGTTGCGTAGTCAGGTAGAGGAGCGGGTGTCAAAAATAAGTGGAGTGGTAGATGTGGCAACATCTGGCGCAGTAGCAGTGCCACAACTGAGTATGCAGGTGAAGTCATTACAAGCCGCTCAGTTGGGCTTGACGGAAGCTGATGTTGCCCAACAGGTGCAGGATGCTTTATTAGGTAGGGTAGCTACTCAAATTCCTCAGGGCGATCGCTTAATAAATGTGCGGGTGCGGCTGTTAAACTCTGTACGGTCCGATCCTCAACAACTGGCATTTGTCCCTATTGTGGGCACGAATGGGACAACAATACCTTTGTCTGCTGTTGCGACGATTTCTCCAACGACTGGAGAAGAAACGATTTTGCGTGAAAACCAACAACGCTATGTTTCTATAACTGCCAACTTAGAGAAACGAGACCTCGGCTCGGCTGTACAGGAAATTAAAAAAAAGCTGGCGAATATACAGGTGCCTACAAACTACTCTATCTCAGTAGGTGGACTTTATGCTAGCCAGCAAGAGTCATTTGCCCAATTACTGGGTGTTTTAGGTTTGGGCGTGTTACTGGTTTATGTCGTGTTGGTTATACAGTTTCGCGACTTTACCCAGCCAATGGTTATTTTTACGGCGATTCCCTTAGCTCTACTGGGAGTAGTGCTGGCTTTGTGGCTGACACATACACCATTAAATGTTTCGTCGTTTATGGGTGTGATTTTGCTGGTGGGGCTGGTGGTTAAGAATGGGATTATTTTGCTAGAGTATACAAACCGTTTGCTAGAGCAAGATTTGCCTTTGGAAGAAGCGCTGGTTGAGGCGGGTAGAGTGCGACTAAGACCAATTTTAATGACTACTCTGAGCGCTATCTTGGGTTTGTTACCGCTTGCTCTAGGTTTAGGAGCGGGTGCAGAGTTACAAAAGCCGCTAGCGATCGCTGTTATTGGTGGGCTTTCCCTTTCCACGATTTTCACATTGATATTTGTTCCGGTTGCCTTTGGTGTAATCGCGCGAAAACGTACTAACACGCGCCATAGCAACGCGATCGCATAAGGAAAAATCAATAAAGATAGATCGTCCCGTTAGAGCTAAAATTCTATTTTGAGACAGAAACCTGTGCTTGTGGGGTGAACAGATGAATCGGCTCGGCAATAAAAAGTCAGTATTCGGGCTTACGGTGGGGCTGTGCGTTCTGGTGGTGGTCGGCGTGGATTCGTATATAAATCTGTTGAATTTTAGAATAGCCCAAGGCTGGGTAGAACACACCCAAATCGTTAAAAACAAACTTGACGACTTACTTTTGCAACTGACAGAAGCCGAGACAGACCAACGAGGGTACATCCTAACGGGCGACATCCGTTATTTAAAACTATATCAAACTTCGATTAAAACAGTGAATCCAGAAATTCAGGCACTGCGCAAATTAACTATGGATAACCCTAGCCAACAGCGCCGACTTAATCAGATTGAACCTTTGGTTTTAACTAAATTAGCTGAACTTCAGCAAACCATCGATTTACGAAGTCAGAGCTTTGATGCAGCCTTACAAGTCATCCGGACGGATAAGGGTAGGCTCCTCATGAATGAGATCCAGCAACTTGTTAGGGAAATGGATGACACAGAGAATAAGTTGTTGAAACAGCGATCGTCTAATGCCGCTGCCCAAGCTCAAGACACAACTGTAATCATTATTTTGGGAAGCCTCTTGGCTGCTATAGTCGTGGCTAGTGCCATTTTTACCCTCAATCAGGACATCAATAAGCGGATAAAAGTTGAGAACCAACTTCAAACACTGAACTCTGAACTTGAACTTAGAGTCATCAATCGCACAGAGCAGCTCGAAGCCGCTAGTCGCGCTAAAGATGAGTTTCTCTCAATCCTCTCTCACGAGCTGCGTACACCACTGAATGCGATGCTAGGGTGGTCGCGGCTCCTACAAGCAGGAAATCTAAGCGAAGCTAAAAAAATTCAGGCGATTGAGGTGATTGAGCGAAATGCTAAGTCACAGGCGCAACTAATTGACGATCTTTTGGACATTTCACGGGTAATCCAGGGTCAGCTTCGCCTTAATGTTCGTTCAGTTCAACCGCTTTCATTTATTGAGGCAGCGATCGATACCGTGCGCCCTGCTGCCGAAGCTAGGTCGATTCGGCTCCAGGCAGTGCTTGACCCATCTGCTGGTCCAATTTCGGGAGATCCAGACCGCTTGCAGCAGGTGGTGTGGAATCTACTTTCTAATGCGATTAAGTTTACACCTAAGGGTGGTCGGGTGCAAATCCGACTAGAACGCATCAACTCTCATATTGAAATTACAGTCAGTGACAATGGTAACGGCATCAGTGCTGAATTTCTCCCCTATGTTTTCGATCGCTTTCGCCAGTCCGATAGTACAATTACAAGGACCTATGGTGGACTCGGACTCGGACTAGCTATCGTCCGCCAACTCGTAGAAATGCATGGTGGAAATGTATTAGCCGCGAGTCCTGGTGAGGGACAGGGGGCAACATTCACAGTCATTCTGCCTCTGAAGATCGTGCATACAGATGTTAGCGATTCACAAAGGGTGCATCCCCAAGTTGAAGCTGAAAACCCTTTGAACGCCAACACCCCGCTTGATGGCTTGCAGATCCTGATAGTAGATGATGAGGTGGACGCACGCGAGTTACTAACCACTGTGCTGGAACAGTGCGGCGCAAGAGTGACGGCATCGGCTTCAGTCACTGAGGCGCTCGAAGTACTCAAACGATTGCAGCCGAATGTCCTAGTCAGTGACATCGGAATGCCTCAAAATGATGGCTACGCACTGATTCGCTCTGTCAGAGCCTTATCAGCCGAGCAAGGAGGACAGATTCCTGCTATAGCACTGACAGCCTACGCTAGGAGTTCTGACCGCATCCGGGCACTCCAGGCTGGCTTCCAGATGCACATCCCTAAGCCGATAGAGCCTGCTGAGTTAATTGCTGCGATCGCTAATCTTACCGGACGTACAGGACAAGCTTAAACTAAAAATGAAATTGGTTGAAAGTGTAGATTGTTGACGATCGCTATTTTACCCATAGTGCCAAAAATCGTGCCTGGTACTTTCACGATTTTGATCTTGGGGCAGTAAGGTTCAACTCTATCTTAATGAAGATGCACGAGCTGGTAGTAGCAATCTAAAATTAGTACCCACCCCTAGCTTAGAAGTAACAGTAATCAATCCCCCGTGGTTTTGGGCAATAGCTTGAGCGATCGCTAACCCTAAACCAGTCCCCCCTTCCCAGTGGGAACGAGACTTTGAGGCACGCCAAAACCGCTCAAAGACGTGTTCTATATCCTCAGGCGCAATTCCCACTCCTGTATCCTGCACGTTGATATAAAGATGAGAACCAACACGGCTGGTTTTGATTTCAATTCTGCCCTTTTCAGGCGTATAATGAAGTGCATTTTCAATTAAATTTGTAAACAACCGCGTTACAAGTACTGGATCGCCTACAATATATAAAGCTTCAGTAGAACCGCGACTTTTGGCATCTCTACATAAGCCGATTTGCTTGGCTTCAGCTTGAGGCTGATACAACTGCACTAAATTATCTAAAATATCTGATAGATTGATATAAATCCTCTCGTGACTGGTTACTTTATCTGTTCGGGCTAAAAGCAATAAATCTTCAGTTAGGCGAGTCATTTGGTTAGTAGCACTAGCGATCGCTTGGAATTTTTCGACATCACTAGGTCGCATTCCCTCTGGATATTTCAA
>CASBRB010000105.1 GCA_949127975.1 Oscillatoriales cyanobacterium PMM_0019
AATTGTAGGTTGGGTAGAGCGTTAGCGAAACCCAACATAAACTCACAGGGGTGATGTTGGGTTTCGTTCCTCAACCCAACCTACAATTATTAGCTAATTATTTTCAACAACTTTTCTTGTTCCGGTTTTAAGGCGATTTCCATCCTTCAAACTCCTGCTAAATAACCTAATTAACAATCCCCCGATTATAAATCGGGGGATCTTATACAGTACTGTAGCAGACTGGGCCTATGTAGGGGCAACCACAGGGGGATTGCCCCTACCACCTGCTATATGTAGTGGCAGTGCGTAAGTCTTGTTATACCTACGATCATAGCACCCCCTTAAGTCAAGCTATGTGACTAGGATTTACTTTCAGCTACGGGATTGGCAATGTAGCGGAAATCTGGCTCTGAGTTCCAAGGACCACGCTCACTCTTACCATCTGTAGACAAGTTGTAATAAAGATCTACGGTGCTATCAGGGTGAATGTTACCAAAGAAGGGGTCAGTAAGCTTACCTAGGGAATCGAGCGCCTTCATGAACATCTTGGTGTGGGAAATTTCGCGGGTGAGCAGATACACCAGCGTCTCTTGCGTTCCTTTATCAGGTGCCAGCTTGACTAATTGTTCATAAGTCTGACGCGCACCTGCTTCTGCACCAATGTTAGCCCGCAGATCTCGCACCACATCGCCACCTTCATTGATATAATTGGCAGTCCAGGCACTACCTTGACTGTCTAGAAAATGAGGTCCCACGCCACGGATAGCAAACAAGGTACTTTTATAAGCCTCTGTTTGGTCAACGTTTTTAGTGTGAAGTTCGATTAGTTTACCAACTGTTTCCAGGTGACTAAACTCTTCGAGCGCAATATCCTGAAGCATATCTTTGATACCAGCATTTTCGCAATGGAAGGACTGCACCCAATATTGTAAAGCGGCTGTCAGTTCACCAGTTGCTCCCCCAAACTGCTCTAGCAGAAGCTGAGCAAAACGCGGGTTGGCTTCATTGACTTTAACCGTCTGAATGGTTTCTTTTTTGTGAAAAAACACTGATTATTTTCTCCTTTGTCTTGGCTGGGTAAAGTTGAAACGAAATTTTGAGCAAGGGGGTTTCTTAAAAAGCTGCTACTTCAATAGCCCTCGCAAATCTTTGCTTCTTCTTTTCTCAGGCTAACTCAGCCATCAAATCTATACCTACCCCGCCAGAGTGAGTTAATGCTTAGGCTTTTATAACCAATGGAGGAAATAAAAATAACAGATTTTCTACATAATCAAAATATTATTGAACTTCCTCTTCTTTAAGTCATAATTGCGTCAGTCCTGATTAACCAATGCCGCACTGCTCCAGTCTGATAGCCAAATGCTGGGCATGACGCCACCAGCTATAGCCACCCACCCATTGGCGGGAGGGCAAATGTCCTAGGGGTGCCTGATGGCTAAAGATGAGTGCGTATTCCAAAACAGCAGGGTTATGTACTGGCCAGCCGATGCGATCGCAGTATAGACTATACTCGCCACCAACATCTTCATAGATTTTCTTCTGCACGCTGAAGCCAAAGTGCCCATCGCTGTATTTTAGCCAAAGTTGGTCAATTGTCCCCAAATCCTCGCAAGGTAAGTTATCAATATCGCCGTTCATGAGATAGCTGCCGATGCGCTTGCCAGATGCCTGACACAAAAGCGCCCAGGTTTCCCTATCGGCTTCTTTCCAATGCCTTGTTGCTAGTAAATCTCGCAGTCTGCTATAGTTAATCCCCATCTGTGAAACCAGGGCAATCCCACCATGAGGCTTGTACCCAAGTGTTGGTGGTATCAAGTTGACAACCTGTAATACTTCATCAGCAGATTGATAGCGTTCTTTGACCCGATTTTGTAACAGCTTATCTAGGATTTTAGCCAAGCTAGAGCTAACTTGTGTTCCCTTGGGCAAAAAATCTTGCCATGCCCAGCGATCGTTGCTAAAATCAAACATATCTAAGGGAGAAACGCCTGTTAGCAAGTGAATGCAGGTGACACCCAGACTATATAGATCGCTGGATGGAAAGACTACGCCCCGCGTTTGCTCAGGCGGCATATATTCCGGGCTACCGATAATCGTCCCAGTGTGGATTAAGGCAGTATTTGTTAGCAGCTTGGCAACACCAAAATCAATTAAAACTAGCTCACCCCCCTTTGTTTTACTTTGGTCAGGGGTAATTGGGGAGGTGCGGCGGATGATGTTAGGTGGCTTGATATCTCGGTGGATTACACGATGTTTGTGGATAAATTGCAGCACTGGCAACAAATCGCGCAGCAGTTCCCAAATCTGCATTTCATTATACACCCCCTGTTGCTGCAATTCTTGTAACAGGGTTTTTCCTGGAATAAACTCCTGCACTAAATATAGCTGTTGATCTTGTTCAAAATAAGCTAGCAAGTGGGGAATTTGGGGATGCTTCCCCAGTTCGTCTAAGCGCATCGCTTCCTGACGAAATAAAGCAATCACTTTGTTTAAAGTTTCAGGATCGCTATCTGGAAACCAAAGTTGCTTAATCACACAGCTTGGCTGAGAGGGGATATAGTCATCTATCGCCAAGAAAGTTCTACCAAAGCCCCCTCTGCCAATTGGCTGCACTGGGCGATACCGCTCTTTCAGCAACAGCTTGGCTCCACAACTGCGGCAAAATTGCTCGGCATCGGGGTTTTGCGGCCATTGACATCCAGGATTTAAACAGTAGCTCATTTGTGCAGACCCGTACTAGAGCCTAGCCTTATTATTACCGCTTTTGGCTCTGGTAAACATAGAAATTGCCAAATACTCCCACTGCTTGAAAATGATAGGAAGGTAAAACGTTAGCAGGTAAAAATGGCACCAGTGTACTAATTGAAAAATCAGTTTGGTAAAGACTAAACAAAATATAGTTTTGTCGTTGTGTACTCTGGGAGATGATTTGCTTGATTTCCGGTTGATGAGAATTAAGCAATGAACTACATTGACCTTGGAGGGAGTTGCCGAGAAATGTTGGTGCTTTCGGGCAGATGTTCTCCTGCCCGTAGCTTATCATCTGCTGCGTCGCATAATCCTCATAGACCGCCTGAGTAGGATTACTCACTGCCATTGCCACCCCGACGCCCACCAGAGCGACTCCCCCAACTACTGCAATAATCGGCAAACCCTTCATCTGACTTGACGCTACCACGGCTTTTCCCTTAAACTCCACTTATGGAAGGCTGACTTCCGGAGAAATTTTCCCGATCGCTTGATCGATCGACAATCCTATGCTATAGTAAAGTGAAGATAACGGCGAGCGTAGCCAAGTGGTTAAGGCAGTGGTTTGTGGTACCACCATTCGTGGGTTCAAGTCCCATCGTTCGCCCTTTGGGGTTTTACAGTGACTAATTATTTGTCACTTTTAACAAATTAGTGTCACCTAAAAAGTCCGGGAGTGTGAAAGCCCTCGCCTGGCGTTACCCACTCCTTAATAATTGGTCATACTCTGCATGGGAACCAATCCAAAACCATGCCAGATCATCGTTTTCTTCGACTGCCAAGGCTCGATAGTGGATTCCAACCCGCACCGACCAGAACTGCCCCACCTTCTTAAAGTGCAGCGAAGGATACTGAGAATCTTGCTTGAGTAATTCATAACACCGATCGGCTAGTTCTTGGATCTCATCCGGTAACTGTCGATAGTAATACCAGAAATCAGGGGTTGCACGATATTTCACAAGTCCGTACAATGTCCTTCCCGTAGATGTTTCAGTGCTTTTTGAGCCAGCCCATCGAGCCGAAGAGCTGCAACATCTTTTTCAAATTGCCGATCCCAGATTTGTGCATCGAACTCTGCAAACCAAACGCGGAAAGCGGCTAGTTCCTCTTGGGATAATTGACTGACAGCACGTTCAATCTCTTGCAAATTACTCATACACTGAAAGTAAACTCAGCAATTTCTCGATCGTTATCTTATCTGTTATAATAACTGAAAGTCGGCGATCGAGGTACGATCGAAAATATCTGCTACAATATTGTATAGAGCGATAAGGGGGCGGTTCGACAACCTCAAAGTGTAAAGAATTAAAGAGTCCACGCAACGGAACAAGCCACCACGCGAAAACCGATGTAGGAGTCCCCGATGTCCGGAGCGAACCAGTTACGCCGAGCCGCACGACAAGTCCCCGGATGGTTGAACCACGAACCGCCCCGCAGCAGCCGGTATTGGTCATCTCCACCCATATTCCAAACGCTGCCGTCAGGAGGTGCTATATTATAATTTTTATGCCAAGGATCGGCACACCATTCCCAAACATTACCGTGCATATCATACAAACCAAAGGAGTTCGCCACCTGAAAACTGCCTACTGGTGTTGTTTGTTTGCGGTATTTTCCCTTTGGACCAGAACCATAAATATAATTACCGTCGTAATTGGCTAAATCAGCGGTAACGGTTTCGCCAAAGTGGAAGGGGGTGGTAGTGCTAGCACGACAGGCATATTCCCATTGTGCTTCACTGGGCAAACTGTAATTTCTTCCAGTCTTTTGTTTTATTCTAGCACAGAATTCTACAGCTTGATGCCAAGATACTCTCTCTACAGGACGATTTTCATCTTTAAAGTTAGACGGATCGGCCTCTAAGGCAATTTCTACTTGGGGTAAAGCTGCTACAACCCGCCAATGGGCTTGGGTAATAGGGAATTTACCCATGTAGAAGGGTGCGAGCTTTACCTGATGCCGAGGACTTTCATTACTATAGCGTTCGGCTTCGTTATCTGGTGAACCCATGAAAAATGTGCCACCAGGAATCGAGACCATTTCTAATATAACACCATTTCCCAAATCTTCACCAAAAAATTGTGCTTGTTGGCGGCGGCGTTGTGTTTCTTTTCCCTGACGATTTACTGTGACTACCTCAAAGGAAAACTCTCGCTGGTTTGGCTGAGGCGGTGTAACTCTATGACTCGTCCCTCCTGTACTTGAAGTTACTGGATTAAGTGCTTGTAAAACTTCAGTTGCAGATTTATAGCGCTTATTTACAGCATTCTGAATTAGCTTATCTAAAATCTCACCTAGATTATCGCTGACTGGATTATTTACCAAGAACTGCCGCCATACCCAAGCATCCTCGTTAATATCAAATAAATCAAACGGTGAAATTTGAGTTATTAAATGGATACAAGTAACGCCTAAACTATATAAATCGCTAGCAAAGACAGCTTTTCCTCTACCTTGTTCTGGAGCCAGAAATTCAGCACTGCCAATAATCGTCCCCGTTCTAGCAAGTGCCGTACCTGTCGCAAATTTGGCAGCACCGAAGTCTAATAAAACTACTTTATTGTCTCGAATACGACGAATGATATTTTCTGGTTTGATATCTCTATGAATTACCTGTCCTTTATGGATAAACTCTAATACTGGCAATAAATCATTAAGTAATTCCCGAATTTGGCTCTCTTTGAAACCAGATGATAATTCTTTTAATTCCTGAGCAAGATTTTGTCCGTCAACAAACTCTTGTACCAAATACTGTCGCCTTTCCTGGGTCAAGTAAGCTAGTAGTGCTGGAATTTGGTCGTGATGTCCTAACTCATCCAATCTCACGGCTTCTTGCTCGAATAACTGTGCTGCCTTCTCAGTATTGTCGGTACCTTGAGCTTGAGGAAAAAACTGTTTGATTACACACCGGGGTTTTGATGGTTTCTGTTCGTCCACCGCTAGGAAAGTTCTACCAAACCCACCTTGACCGATAATTTTGATAGCCCGGTAGCGATCGCCCAAGAGTAACTGAGTACCACAGCTAGAGCAGAATTTAGGGCTGGTTGGATTCTGGCGCAAACAATCTGGATTGAGACACTGGCTCATGCTATTTGACTCTACACTCCTGACGCACTAATAAATGTAACTCAGCATTGCTTCGTTTTTAAGATGTTGGTAATAAATCTTAATATTTATTCAATCGATTCGGATGTACAAGGGGTGGTTGCCCCTATATATGCCAGTGTGCGTAAGTACTGTTTTTAAAAGATAATAGGGGTAAAAATTATCCGACAGCCCGCTAGGGGTTTAAACCCCTAGCTAATAGCTAAAGTCCTCTGAAAGAGGACTACACAATCTTATCAGTCCGCTGGGGTTGAAAATTACTACGCCTGATATCAAAGCATTTCTCCTTACCTTGAGTTGAGAAAAAGTAATCCTAAATAGGTGGAGGATTATTTGATAAAATTGGTATAAGCCCATTTTAATAAGAATTTCAGTCCATTTTAATGGACTTTAGCTATTAGCCAGGGAATTGATTCCCTGGCGGGCTATGATACAAACAAAAAGCCTAAAAACTATTAATTTCAATTTTGGCATTTTTCAGTACTGTAGCACACTAGCATATATAGGGGCAACCACAGGGGGTTTGCCCCTACGAACCCGCTATATATAGAGGCAGCATATATAGGGGCAACCACAGGGGGTTTGCCCCTACGAACCCGCTATATATAGAGGCAGTGCGTAAGTCCTGATTTTTCTCAAAATTTAGCATACTAAGTAGGTCAGATCCCCCATTTTTCGGTAGATTGTGATTATGTTTAATTTACGCAGTCAGCAGTCAACCAGGATGTTTCCGCACAAGGCACAAGGAAGAAGCAATGGCACAGGCAAAAATTGGGATTATCGGTGGCAGCGGACTTTACAAGATGGAAGCCCTCAAGGATGTCGAAGAGGTATCTCTAGAGACGCCCTTTGGAAAACCCTCTGATGCTTTAATCCTGGGAACCTTATTGGGGACGCGGGTGGCTTTTCTTCCCCGTCATGGTCGCTATCATACAATTTTGCCCTCGGAGTTGCCATTTCGCGCCAACATCCATGCGATGAAGCAACTAGGAGTTGAGTATATAATCTCAGCGTCAGCGGTTGGCTCTCTGAAGGAAGAAGCTAAACCCCTGGATATGGTGGTGCCGAATCAATTTATCGACAGGACGAAAAATCGGGTTTCTACCTTTTTTGGAGATGGTATTGTAGCACATATTACCTTTGGAGATCCAGTCTGTCATCAATTAGCTGGAATTTTGGCCGATGCGATCGCCTCTCTAAACTTACCAAATGTTACCCTACATCGTGACGGCACTTATGTCTGCATGGAAGGGCCAGCATTCTCTACTAAAGCAGAATCCCAACTCTATCGTAGCTGGGGCGCGACAGTAATTGGCATGACTAACTTACCAGAAGCGAAGCTAGCAAGGGAAGCCGAAATAGCTTATGCCACCTTAGCCCTAGTAACTGATTACGATTGCTGGCATCCAGAGCATGACAGTGTAACCGTAGACATGGTGATTGCCAATCTCCAACGCAATGCAGTTAATGCTCAAAAAGTGATTCAAGAAACAGTGCGCAAGCTGAGTGAAAATCCTCCTGCCTCAGATGCTCACTCAGCCTTGAAACACGCAATTCTTACCCCTCTAGATAAGGTGAGTGCAGCTACTAAGGAAAAGTTGAAATTGCTGTTGCAGAAATATCTTTAACTTTGGCGATCGCAAAGTAGAACACTGGCATATATAGGGGCAACCACAGGGGGTTTGCCCCTACGAACCCGCTATATATAGAGGTAGTGCGTAAGTCCTGATTTTGCTACACTAATCCGCCTGCCACTCAAGTGGCACCGCGAGTAGCTAAAGTCCATTAAAATGGACTGAACAATTAGTCCTCTTGAGAGGACTTTAGCTATGAGCCAAGGATTTTAATCCTTGGCGGGTTATTGCGAAACCCAACATTACCAGGTACACGCGCTCTATGGGGCAATACTGGAGCTTTCGTAGGTCTGTCTGCTAAAATGTAGCTAAATACAACTTAAACCAGTTTAACCCAAATCCATAAGTAAAGGAACGTTGCCATGAATAGCAAATGCCTTCTTGAAACTGAAGGATATCAAATTTTGTTCGATTTGAAAACTCTAGATAGTACTACTAAAGATGTTGATGCAGTTGTTGAGTTTATACTAGATCCACGGCTTGCTGAGATTTCGGTGAAGTCTGTTCCTACCTTTGTTGCTATCAAAGATTTACAGCGTTTGATAAAATATTTTGAGGAACACATCGCTCTTTTACAACAAGACTCCGATAGCGAATCATATACCTTCGTAACCTGGGGGCTTGGTTTTCAAGTTCAAGCTTTGTCAGGAGAAGTGCGCTCGCCAAATGATGGAGAATTTACTCTTCGGTTTACGATCAATGTAGGCTATGTCAATAAAGAAGCTTCCCGAATCTATGTTGGTGGTGAATCAGTGGTAACACTCGAAAATATTCACCGTTTTACTTCATCGGTTTATACTACACTAACAGAACTTGGTTTTAGAGAGCCAGATAGCGGTAGAGTTGAAAGTGCGAAAGCGCTGAATGCTCAGTTGTTGTGAATTATGAACAGGACTTACGCACTGCCTCTATATATAGCGGGTTCGTAGGGGGCAATCCCCCTGTGGTTGCCCCCTACCTATGCCAGTGGGCTTTAGGTCCAGATCATGTGGATGCGACGCGCACGGTAGCACTGGCTGCTAGTCCTTATGTTAAGCGAGGAGGGGTGGTGAGCGATCGCTATGACCAACTTAGTTTACTTCGCACTGTAGAGTTAGTGCTAGGTTTAGACCCGATTAACCTCAACGATGCTTTGGCTGTGCCTATGTTTGGTATCTTCACCGACCAACCTAACAACTCCGTCTACGTTGCACCTACCCCCTCAAATTATCTCATAAAAACTGACAAAGATCTATACCAAAAAGTTAAATAATTGGCGATAAGGAGTCAGGAGTAGGTGCTGAGTCAAAGAGTCCTTGGATTCATCCGTGGGGGTTCACTCCGGACGGTGCAGGCGTTTGAGGAAAATTAATCTGGACTAATGGTACGATCGATCAGTAATGGTAAAGTTAATAGGAGCAGCTTAAAAATACTGGCTCTAGCTAGCTAGTCAGGCATATTCAGCGCGATCGCTGGCATTGGCGGACTCTGGCTTTTTGATATAATGGAATGGAAATGGCATGAATGACAATAATTATAACTCATCTCCCTATCCAGAAGAGTTTAAATCTCTAATCGATCAAAAAGTTAAGCTGTTTTGTGGTCGCCAATTTGTTTTTGATAGTTTTAACCGATTCTGTAGTCAAAACGCTAACGGTTATTTTACAATTATAGGAGAAGCGGGAATGGGTAAAACTTCGATTGCCGCTAAGTACGTTTTTGACCACCAATCTCCCTGTTATTTTAATATTCTTACAAATGGTCGCAATCGACCTGAATTATTTTTGAAAAGTATTCGCGAACAATTGATTAACCGTTACCAGTTGGCGGATTTAGGTAACGTAAAATTACTTACTTTATTAGAAAAAGTAATCCAAAAACTACCCGCTAGTGACAAATTGGTAATTGCGATCGATGCCCTTGATGAGGTGAATCAAAAACCAGGAACAGAAAATATTTTATATTTGCCTAAAACTTTGCCAGACCGCGTATATTTTCTGTTAACAAAAGGAAGTGATTCATCGAATAAAGAACGGTTATTTACTGAAGGGGTGAAGCAAGAAGAGTTATATTTGATAGCCAATCAGTATATGAAGTTTAATTATGAGGATATAAAAGCGTATATTAGGTTTTTTATTAATGCAGAGCCAGAGCATAAATATAACTTAACCCAATGGATTCAAACCCGCAATGTTACTGTTGAAATTTTTGTGGAGAGGCTGGCGGACAAAAGTAAAAATAATTTTATGTACCTGTACTATGTTTTACCAAGCATTGCTCGCGGTTTTTATGACGATCTATCTTTAAAAGAATTGCCCAATGGTCTTGAGTCATATTACCAAGACCATTGGGTGCGGATGAAAATGGATACTGAACCTAAAACCAATCTGCGGCTTATTCTGTTTGTTTTAGTGTCAATTGCTCAACCGATTACTTCTGAATTAGTAGCAAAAATTCTGGAAATAAAGGAAAATGATGTGCAATTGTCATTTAATGAGTGGATTGATTTCTTGAACAGGCAGGAACTTGAAGGAGAAATTTGTTACAGCATCTACCACACCAGTTTTTTTTACTTTTTAAAAGCTCAAGCAGAACTGGGAGCAAACCGGGAACTATTTAAGAACGTCAATCAACGAATTGTTGATTATTTAGAAGGACAAATAGCCTAAGATGGGAGAAAATGCTGACAAATTAGCCACAAAAAGCCCCTGCTTTCAACGGGCTTATCTGGGCTTACCGGAAATTCAGGTGCGGACAGGAAACTTGGAGAAGTATTACCAAACCTTAACAAATTTTGATTTTCTACTGGCAAAGATTCAACTTCCTGAGTTTGGGGTGCAGGCGCTGATCGATGATTATGATTTAGTTAATGATTCCCAGGCATTAACTAACCCACAGTATAACCCAGAGAAAGTCAAGGCGCTGCAATTGATTCAAGGAGCCTTGCGTCTGTCTGCGGATATTTTGCTTGAGGATAAAACCCAACTGGCAGGGCAATTGTGGGGGCGAATGCAGAGCTTAGAACTGCCAGAAATTCCGGTAATGCTATCACAGGCAAAGCAGTGGCAAGATGTACCGTGGTTGTGTCCGTTGACACCGAGCTTAAATCCCCCTGGTGGCAAGTTGCTACGCACCCTCACAGGGCATAGCGGCAAGGTATTTGCTGTCGCGATCGCCCCAGATGGGCAGCAGGCGATTTCTGGTGCAGATGATGGTACGCTCAAAGTCTGGAATCTGGCAACAGGAGAGCAACTGCTCACCCTCACCGGGCATAGCAGCCGTGTAGGAGCTGTCGCCGTCACCCCGAATGGTGATCGGGCGATTTCGGGATCTACTGACAGTACACTCAAAGTCTGGAATCTGACAACAGGAGAGCAACTGTGTACCCTCACTGGGCATAGGGGTTCGGTAAATGCTGTCGCCGTCACCCCGGATGGTGAGCAGGCGATTTCTGCCTCAGATGACGGCACGCTCAAAGTCTGGAATCTGGCAACAGGAAAGCAAATGTGTACCCTCACCGGGCATAGTAGTGTGGTAACTGCTGTCGCTGTCACTCCAGACGGTGAGCAGGCGATTTCGGGTTCATTTTACGGCACACTCAAAGTCTGGAATCTGGCAACAGGAAAGCAAATGTGTACCCTCAGCGGGCATAGCGACTCGGTAAGAGCTGTCGCTGTTACCCCAAATGGCCAGCAGGCGATTTCTGGTGCAGATGACGGCACGCTCCAAGTCTGGAATCTAGTAACAGGAAAGCAACTGTTTACCCTCACAGGGCATAGCGGCGAGGTAAGAACTGTCGCCATCACCCCGAATGGTGAGCAGGCGATTTCTGGTGCAGATGACGGCACGATCGAAGTCTGGAATCTGGCAACAAAAGAGCAACTGTTTACCCTCACAGGGCATAATAGCTGTGTAAATGCTGTCGCCGTCACCCCGAATGGTAAGCAGGCAATTTCTGGTGCAGATGACCGCACGCTCAAAGTCTGGGATCTAACGGAAGAAGAGCAACTGTCTACCCTCACTGGACATAGCGACTCGATAGGAGCTGTCACCCTCACCTCGGATGGGCAGCAGGCTATTTCTGCTTCCTATGACAGCACTCTTAAAGTCTGGAATCTGGCTATAGGAGAGCAAGTATTCACCCTCAACGGGCAGAGCAGTAATATAGGAGCCGTCGCCCTCACTCCCGATCGACAGCAGGCGATTTCTGGCTTCAGTGACGGCATTCTCCAAGTCTGGGATCTGGCTACAAAAGAGCAAATATGTACCCTCACCGGGCATAGCGGCAGGATAAGAGCTATAGCCGTTACCCCGAATGGGCAGCAGGCTATTTCTGCTTCAGATGACCGCAGTCTGAAAGTCTGGGATTTGTCTAGTAGAAAGTTAATTGCCAGTTTCACAGCGGATCATCAATTAGTTTGCTGTACTGTGGCACCAGATGGGGTGACAATTGTGGCAGGCGATATATTAGGAAAATTACATTTTCTGCGACTACAAGGGATCAAGGCATTGGCAAAAGAAAGTAACCTCACTTATATAGGGCAGAACCAAGGAGGCATAAAGCGCAAGGAAAAACTCTTCTTCGGCTTTAGAGCCATAACCTACTTCCTTAAATTCCTCAAGAGTTACCTATAGTAGTCGCTCTTGTAGGGTGCGTTAATGAAATGTAACGCACCATCTATATGCTAATTTTCGGTGCGTTACGCTGACGCTAACACACCCTACTCAATGCGACTATATACTAGTGCGTGAGCCGAAGAGTGTAGGGTGCGGAATGTGGGTTAAATTACTCAAGAGTTACATATAGTAGTGCGAACGCAGATACATCCAAATTCATCTGCGTTCATCTGCGTTCATCTGCGTTCGCAAAAGTTTTAGCCTACTTGATAAACAAAGCTGAGGGTTGCCCAGGCATTGACATCTAAAGCGTAAATATCAGAGGATGTGCCGATGATTTCGGGGACAATGCCACTAGCTTGATGTAAGTCTTGTAACACCGCCTGTGCAACATCTAAAGGGTTAAATAAATCGCCAATTCGCTCGCGTTCTCCCTTTAGACTCATAGCTGCCAAAGCTGCGATCGTCTGCGTGAAAGGGGCACGACTACAAATCACGAAGACTTCTGCCAGCCCAGATACTCCCTGGATAAACCATTCATAGGAAGCGGCAGGTCGAGGGATGGTGAGTGTTTCTCCTGGGGCAATGATAGTATCTTTCAACAGGCTTTTGACTTCCGAAGTATCAGATTCAGGAGCAGATACTAGGGGATAAAAAGCTAGAGCGCCACTGCTACTATCAATACCGAGCAGGATAAAATAAACCGGGCTCGAGCTATAGTTTTGCACCCGAAATTGGATACGACTACCAATGGGCAGAGTAGGAATGCCTGGTTGCTCTGGCTGCTGATTAATTGCGCCCTGGGTGATAAAAGGGGAACGTAGGGTTTTTCGTTGCATCAGCACCTGTTCTTGGGGAGAAATCATCTCCAGCGTTGCCATTACTCCCAGACTAGAAGATGTATCATTAACACTTAAACGCCATAACTTAACTGCCAGCAGCGTTCTTAGCTTGTAAGTGAGCCGATTGACTGCTGACTTTACTGCCTCACTAGCTTCTCCTATTGTATTAAAAATCGGCTCCCCACCTAACAAAAATAGTCCATAGCCTGTTTCTATAGGTTTGGATGTAGGCGTTACAGTAGGATCTATGTTCGGTGCTTCCTCCTTCTGACTTTTACCTTGCCCTTTGCCAAATACATAATCAGCAGGTTGCTCTCCTGTCGTAACCACCGATGATACACAGCCCACGCTGGCAAAGGCGCTGGTGGCATCCACTCGCTCAATTCTATCTAGGCGAGAGTCTAAAGCTACTGTCAAGCCCAGATGGCGTGGCAGCACCCGAACGGATTCTTGAACTAGCTGCCCCACCTGTAATTTGGCAGTTTCTAATGTATCCGCGCCGATAATTCGCGCTCTAGCAGTAAGCCCATCGCGCGTGCGAATTTGCAGTTGCAGCGGCTTAGAATTTGCATCCGTTGCTGGAGAAACCAGAAGAGTCAGCAGAGAATTTACACCATAGTAAGGCAAAACTCTTGTGGGTAGTCCTGCCAGCCATAACTGTGCCGTTTTGCCACTGTCTTCCACGGCGATGACAAAGCCATCTGCACCTGTGGTAGTGTCAGGATTCAGATTATATCCTAGCAAGGACTTCTCTTGACTTTTTTCACCACTCAATTGAGGCTGTTGCTCTTTTCCTGCTAACTGCTCAACCACAACTGCTGCCCGATTCAGTGTCATTTGAATTGTGGTTTTATCTGTAGACTGCCAGAGATTTTGAGTCAGGGCATAGGTGAACAAACCAGCGCTAAAACCACCCCAAGGAGCCTCTGTAGCTGTTTGAGTTGGTGCCGATGCCTGTAGCACGATCCCCGGCATTTGAAAGTTCTTGATTTGCGATCGTGAAATTCCAAATTTCTGTGTAAGTTTTTCCTGGAAAGCCAGTTCATCTGCACTTATTTGCTCTGCTGAAATTTCAGGGCAAGAGCGAATCCGCAGGTGGCTTGGGATCGCAGTACCAGTGTCAATGTAGCTGGTGTCCAGTATAGTTGTTACCTGGTGGGTTTTAAGCGATCGCAGCAGCAAAAAAAGTGTCTCTTCAAGCAGGTAATTCCCCGTTGGTTGGGTAAGCCCAATGCCATCCACCGGCACTAGGGAATTTTGGAGGGGAGAATTTTCTGCCGTGCTGACGACGCAGCTACCATACCCACTGAAGTGGAACACCACTACATCACCTTCACGCGCCTGCTGACAGAGATGCTCCATGAAGGCATTTTCAATATTCTCGCGCGTTGCTTGTTGATCCGTCAGCGCCAGAATATCGCTTGGGTTGAAACCAAAGCGGTGAATCAGCAGTTCCCGTTGCAGCTCCACATCCGTCACACAACCACCCAGGGGTGCAATCCGGGGGTACTGGTTAATTCCTACCAGTAGCGCTAATTTTCGGGCACTGGGCTGCGCCAAAGCTTGATAATCAGGCTCAGCCAGAGGCATCGCCCAACTTTTTGCACCCATTATTGATAACCCAGTTTCACTAACGCCCAGCGCAGCCAGCACCCAGCCAACCTGTTGCAAAAACGTCCGCCGCTTCATCTTAGTTGTTAGCCGTAAGTTTTTAGACCGCTTCTAAACCGTAACCGATGGTACATTGCTACACAACTCGTTGCGCTCCTGCATTGTCCGAACTAACTCTTGTGCCACTTCAGGGCGTGAAAACTCCGGTGGGGGCACTTCTCCCCGGCACAGCATCTGTCGTACCTTCGTACCCGACAGGTGAATGCGTTCTGCGGGTGTACTTGGGCTAGTCTTGCTTGTCGCCATCTGCTGGGTGCGGGTGCAGTAGAAGGCGTGTTCAAACTTCATCGGCACAATCCCCAACTCAGATGGCTCAAACTCATCAAAAATATACTGAGCATCATAAGTGCCGTAGTAGTCACCAACACCAGCGTGATCCCGACCTACAATGAAGTGGGTACAGCCGTAGTTTCTGCGCACTAGGGCGTGGAAAATTGCTTCCCGTGGTCCCGCGTAGCGCATCGCGGCTGGGTTAATCGCTAGAATCACCCGGTCTTTGGGGTAGTAGTGTTCTAGCATAATTTCATAACAGCGCATCCGCACGTCTGCGGGAATATCATCTTCCTTAGTTGCCCCTACTAAGGGATGCAGGAATAAACCATCTACAATTTCCAGCGCACATTTTTGAATATATTCGTGGGCTCTATGGATGGGGTTGCGAGTTTGGAAGCCAACAATTGTTTTCCAACCCCTCTGTTTGAACAAAGCACGAGACTCTGCTGGGTCAATCTGGTAAGGTGGAAACTGGGGATGAGGGTCCCGTTGCAGTAGCCAAATTGGTCCAGCGATATTAATTGGTCCCTGATTATATAAAACCTGCACGCCTGGGTGTTTGGCTTCCTCAGTGCGGTAAACATTCACCGCCTCCCGTGCCTTGTCGTAGGGATATTTCTCTGTTAGCTCTAGGACACCAATAAATCTACCGTTGCGATCGTCTAAGCGTACTAAGCTACCTTCTTTTAGGGGTTCTGCCACTTCCTCTGCTACTGAGAGGGTTATGGGTATAGACCAAGGCAAGCCATTGGCAAGGCGCATACCAGCAACTACTGGTTCATAGTCCGCCCGTTCCATGAAGCCTATCAGCGGACTAAAGCCCCCTATGGCAATCATTACCAAATCAGAGGTAGTCCGCTCATCTAGTTGTACTCTAGGTATAAATTCCGCTTTTTCTAAAAATACCTGTCGTTGTTCGGGCGTGGCAATGCGATTAATTAGCTTACCGCCGTGGGGAGCAATGCCGTCTGGACGATGACTCATATCGATTTGGAATTTTTTATGGAGGAAGTGAAACTCCAGGTTCAAGTTGGAGGCATAAAGCCTCGTCTATGACGAGCGGAGTCCTGACCCATATTACCAAGATTCCAGATTTTTTTCATTGACGCTCCCCCAATAGCTGTCTAAGTTCTCGAATCGCCGCACTGGTATTGCGATCGTAGGCAACTTGCAGACAGCGAGCTATCACATCCTGAAGGCTGATTTCTGGAAAATACCGGCTTTGAGCTTGAGCAATATATTCATCACCCTGCAACTGGTAAATCACTAGCTGGTTTTTACGAAACAACCAAACTTCTGGCACTCGATAAGGGAGATAATCATTCACGTTTGAATAACTGGTGACATCAATTTCCAGCACTAGATCCGGTGGCGGATCGTTCCTCCAGTCAATTCTTTCTTTACCCGAAACCGCTTGCCAATTATCGATGTAAAAGCAATAGTCTGGTTCAATACCGCTCTCCTCTGGCAATTCCATCGTCACTGGTGTAAAAGCATCGTATTCCCGTCCTGAGCAATCCAGTAGGGTTGTGATGACAGTTGCAATTAAGTGAGCATCCCGTCCGTGTTTCGGCAATGGCGACATTAACAGAACTTCTCCAGAACAATACTTAATCCGAGGAATCGAGCTATCCCCTCGCTGTTGACACAACGTCTGGTAATCCTGCCAATTAGCGGGCAACCGGACAACGGCTCCAACAGGTAACTGAATTCTCTCAGGTGACACCAGAGCAAACATAACTCAAACTCCCATGACCGCCTAAGCCGATCTTAAATGACTCCTGACTCCTGACTCCTGACTCCTGACTCCTTCTTTAATTTTGCCTTTCCAAGATGCCACCGCCTAGCAGAATGTCCCCATCGTACCAAACAGCACCTTGTCCGGGGGTAATGCAAAACTGCGGCTCATCAAAAACCAGTTTGACACGAGAGTTTTCCAGGGGAATTACAGTAACAGGCACCGCTTGAGAGCGGTAGCGAACTTGCACTTCTGCCCGGATAGGAGTGGTGGCTTCTGGGATAGAAACCCAATTGACCCTTTGTACGGTACATTCAGATTGTGACGTGCTGGTGCGATCGCCCACAATCACCCGATTCCTAACTGCATCCAGCCCCACCACGTACAGCGGTTGAGCTGCTGCAATTCCTAATCCCTTGCGTTGCCCAATCGTATAGTGATGGACGCCAGCGTGCTTACCTAAAACCTTGCCTTCCAAATCAACAATGTCACCTGCCTGCGGGGTGATGTAATTGTCTAAAAACGCCTGCATCGAACCATGCTTTTCAATCAAGCATAAATCTTGACTTTCCGGCTTATCGGCAGTCTTGAGTTGAAACTGTGTGGCAATTCGCCTAGTTTCGGCTTTGGTTTGTTCTCCTAGTGGAAATAGGGATGCCGCAAGCATTTCTTGGGTGAGGTCGTATAAAAAGTATGACTGATCCTTAGACAAATCTACCGCCCGCCGCAGTTTGTAGCGCGAGCTTCCTGCGTCGTAGGTAATCCGCGCATAGTGCCCCGTGGCAATGCTAGAGATTCCCAACTGCTGGCGTGAATATTCTATCATAGGAGCGAACTTCACCGTCTTATTGCACTGAGAGCAGGGCAAAGGGGTGATCCCAGCTTCGTAACCAGCCACCAGGTAATCGACAATATTTGTTTGAAATACTTCTCGGCTATCTACAATATGATGGGGTATACCTAATTGTTCACAAATAGCAGCCGCATCGACCATTCCCTCAGAACAGCACTGTCCTTTACCCTTCATCAGCCAAAGGGTTAAACCAACTACTTCATATCCTTGATGATGCAGGGTGGCTGCGGCAACTGAGCTGTCAACTCCACCGGAGAGGCCTACAACGATTTTGTTCATTGAAAATTAGCCGATACACTACTTGTGTTTCTCTAGGCTAACATTTTTAACAGTGCTTTAAAACAACAGCAGCACCAAAACTAGACTCGCTGAGTGATTTCCTTAAATGGGGCTTTCCGCATAGAGTTGCACTGACATCATTAGTTCAGTGGCATAGCTCCCAGGGTGACTAGCTTAGGAAATATCAACCTTCTGGTTGGTGCTGTTGTTGTGGGATGAGACAGATGTGACGTTAAACAGCGGATTTTACCTCTTAACTATAATGTGAACAACGGCGCTGTAGGAATCTGTCAGAGAAGCTTTACTGCTTCACTTATTAATCTAACACTTTTTTCCAGGGGGTCAAGCAAATGAAACTAAACTTTACATTTCCTCCGAGTATGGCTCAGGACAGTAGCACGCACACCGCAGTGTGGATGGTGGGTGACGCCAAGAGAGCTAACCCACCCTAAGACTAGGGTGTATGCTAAAGTACTCCTACAGTCACCGACATGACGTACTACGACCTAGTGCAACAAAATTACCCATCAAGGATATCGACTCATGAAAATAGGCATAATCTCTGAATCTCCCTCATTGACGACAGGCTTTGGTATAGTTTGTAACCAGATGGTGCAAGGACTAGCACAGGCTGGGCATGAAATTGCTTGCTTTGGGATACGTGCATTTGGTGAAACATTCGATCGCTCAAAATATCCCTGCAAAATCTGGGCTATTGGCAAACAGGATTCATTACCCAATATGGCTACTTTTTTACAGTATGAGAAACCAGATTTGTTAATCATAAACTATGATATAACAACCTTAAGTTTTCTGGTTAATGCTTTTAAAACAATTTTGAAGTGGCATAAACCAATTATAACTCAGATTTTAAGTGATGGTCTGCCTATTTCTCATGAGTCTTTAGTAACCTTGTCAACTTTGTCAGCAAATGTAACACCAACACATGCAGTTGGTAACTATCTTAAGCAGTTAGGCATTAGTGAGGTAGTTGTGGCACCATATGGTGTCGAACCTAATATTTTTCGTCCTCTTGACAATCGAGAGCAACTGCGCCAGCAGGCAGGCTTAGAAGGTAAATTTGTTATTGGTGTCTTTGGTCGAAACGCTGAAAGAAAGCAACAACCGCGCGTGATGATGGCTATTTCACACCTGAAAAAAATGGGAAAAGCCTCTGATATGATACTGTACCTTCACTGTCAGACTAAGGATGAGCCAGCCTTGGGAGGCTGGAATCTTAAGGAAATAGCAAAAGAGTTAGAGATAGATGAGCTAGTTATTTTTCCCCACGAGCAGTTTGACCACCAACTAGGAGTTCCCCAATTTGAATCGAAAGCTGAATTGGCTCAATCATACATAGATACATCATTACTTAAACCAAAAATGCCCGATCGCTATACTTATGTTGAAAGAATGAACTGCTGCAATATGGTAGTGAATGCCTCATACTGTGGGGGATTTGAACTGGCTTTAATAGAGGCACAGTCCTGTGGAGTTCCCGTAGCAGTAACTAATGATGGAAGTAATATGTTAGAAGTATTAGGTGAAGGAGGATTACTGTTAAATCCAGTAGATGTGGGCATCTGGAGAACTGGAGCCAGACAACATTTTGTATCACCAGTAACCATTAGTGAAGCAATCCTAGCAGTGAAAGAAGATGTGAATTTACAGAATGAACTCACACGCAAAGGTAAAGAAAACGCTTTGAAGTATTCCTGGGATAGCTTCAGGGATACGATCGTGCGAACAGTACAAAACATTTAGAGCACCTAATTTCCGGGCGGCTTGATTCAGGATGCAATATATGAATTAGGACTTACGCAGCTACACTACATATAGGGGTTCGTAGGGGCAATCCCCCTGTGGTTGCCCCTATATATGCCCAGCCTGCGTAAGTCCTGATGAATAATAGGTAGTAGGTAGTAGGGTGAAGTTTTGATATGGCACTGATTGTCCAAAAATACGGTGGTAGTTCTGTTGGTTCGGTAGAGCGCATTCAAGCAGTAGCTCAGCGGGTGATGAAAACAGTTCAGGCAGGAAACTCGCTGGTGGTAGTAGTTTCTGCAATGGGCAAGACTACCGATGGCTTAGTCAAGCTAGCCAAAGAAATATCCGCTAATCCTAGTCGCCGGGAAATGGATATGCTCCTCTCCACAGGCGAACAAGTATCAATCGCCCTGTTGAGTATGGCTCTGCAGTGTTTAGGACAAGCGGCGATTTCCCTAACTGGGGCTCAAGTAGGAATTGTTACTGAAGCAGAACACAGCCGCGCCCGGATACTCCATATCAAGACAGAGCGGATAGAGCGACATTTGCAAGACGGTGAGGTGGTAGTAGTAGCTGGATTCCAGGGTATCACTGGCAACGGAGACTTGGAAATCACCACCCTAGGGCGCGGTGGCTCAGATACTTCGGCAGTAGCTTTGGCGGCAGCCCTACAAGCTAAATGCTGTGAAATTTATACTGATGTTCCCGGAATTTTAACAGCAGATCCTCGGATTGTGCCTGATGCCCAGTTGATGAGAGAGATTACCTGTGATGAAATGCTGGAGTTAGCCAGCCTGGGGGCAAAGGTTTTACATCCTCGTGCGGTGGAAATTGCTCGTAACTACGGGGTGCCCCTAGTAGTGAGATCGAGTTGGACAGACGATCCTGGTACGCTAGTAGTTTCACCAAAGCTTCAGCCGCGTTCTCTAGAAAATCTGGAAATTGCTCGGTCTGTAGATGCTGTAGAATTTGATACCGATCAGGCAAAAGTGGCGTTGCTGCGTGTTCCCGATCGTCCTGGGGTGGCTGCTCGTTTATTTAGTGAGATTGCCTATCAAGACTTGGACGTGGATCTAATTATCCAGTCAATTCACGAAAGTAATACTAATGATATTGCCTTTACCGTCAGTAAAGCTATTCTTAAGCGTGCCGAAGCAGTTGCCGCTGCTCTAGCACCTGCCCTGCGTACCAACGCCCAACAGTCCCTAGGAGAAGCCGAGGTGATGGTAGAGGAGCAAATCGCTAAAGTTAGTATCGCTGGTGCTGGGATGATTGGGCGTCCAGGTATCGCTGCCCAAATGTTCGCTACCCTGGCAAATGCAGGTGTCAACATCCAGATGATTTCTACCTCGGAGATCAAAGTCAGTTGTGTGATCTCTGCCCAAGACTGCGATCGCGCTATTGCTGCCCTTTGTCAAGTCTTCGATATCGACACTTCCCCAATCCAGCTAACGGCGTTACCGGAATTACCAACTCCACTTCAGCCCGTGCGGGGTGTCGCCCTCGATTTTAACCAAGCTCGTCTTGCTATCCGCCATGTTCCAGATCGTCCAGGTATGGCAGCTAAGTTGTTTGGGCTCCTGGCTCAGAAAAATATTAGCGTGGATATGATCATCCAGTCCCAGCGCTGCCGCGTAATTGATGGCGTCCCCACCCGCGATCTTGCCTGCACCGTAGCCCAAGCAGATGCACAAGACGCCCGTAGCACACTAGAAAAGGCTGCTCCGGAACTAGGTTGTGGTGACGTACTGGTTGATGATGCGATCGCCAAAGTTAGCATAGTCGGTGCAGGCATGGTAGGGCAACCTGGTGTTGCCGCCCAGATGTTTGCAGCTCTGGCACAAGAACAAATCAATATTCAGATGATTACTACCTCAGAAATTAAAGTCAGTTGTGTCGTCGCTGAGGATTGTGGAGTTCGCGCCTTGCAAGCAATTCACAAAGTTTTTGGTCTTGCAGGTGAGCAGAAAATAGAAGTTCCTGCTTAAGCATCGGTTGCTAGTGAGGATTGCAATCCTCACTAGCAACTATGTTAGCTAACCAGATATCCGGTAATGAAGTTACTAATCAGTGCCAGAGCGATCGCACCCAGTACAGCAGTAACCATTCCCGATCGCAACCTAAACCCCTCAATTAACCTAGCTGTTCCAGCTAAAGCAATGACGTTGATGATAAAGGAAAACAAGCCTAAAGTTAGCACCTTGGCAAAGAAGCCGTAGACACCAAAAGTTACGGTGTTGGGTAAGGTAAATAGAAAAAAGCTGATAATGGTATTGATAATCCCCAAAACCGCAGCCGACAGAAAAGCTTTTGGCGTGTTATCAAATTCAATCCCCAGCGGGGTTTGAGAAATAATCAGCAAACTGGACGAAGTGACCAACCAAACAATCAAAATATCAATTATATGATCCATAGTTATGCCCTTCTTGAACAATGGAAGTCTAAAAAAACTCTGACTATGGATACTAATTTAGCCCAAAAAAATATCCCGCTTCATCTACAAATTGGCATAAATTACCTCTGCCCCAATTTCCGGTCATGGGTTGCGAACGCAGATACACGCAGGAGTCAGAAGTCAGAAGTCAGGTATCAGGAGTAAATCCCTTACTTTGGATTAGGGGCTGGGCTTACTGGTGCAGTTGTTCCCCCTGGATAAGGAGTCAGCGGCAAATTGCCGTTAGGTAACTGCGGTTGAACAGGCGTAACCGGAGGTACGGTATTGGAGGCAGGAGTTTGAGCTGGGGCACTGGGTATGGTTGCTAGTGCTACACTTGAGCCACCTATCGATCGCAGCAAATCCAACACCTGCACTACATCCTCGTAATATACCGTCTTGGAAGCATACAGCACCATCAGTCCATTAGGATGTGTCTTGTGGTAGTTTTTCAAAGCCTCAGTTAGTTGCTCTGTGGTAACTGGCTGTTGCTCAAGGTAGATGAGACGATTGCTATCTACGGTAACAATTAACATATCCTGCATCTGCGCAGTACCGCTACTGGCTTTAGGCAAATCTACATTTATAGCTTGCTGACGAGTCAGTTGTAAAGCAGCCACCAGGAAAAACGTCAGAATGCAAAAGATAACATCTATTAACGGAATAATCTCGATCCGAACATCTTCAGGGGGAGCATCTAGATTAATTTTCATACTTCTCTTCTTGACGAGCAAATTTCGGCCAGTCCTGACGGTAGAGCAACTCTAACTCATTTCCAGCTCTGCGAAAAACTCTTACTTGGTTGAATAATAAAGCTTGAAACACTCGATAAAAGGCAACAGTAGTAATTGCCACTCCTAGCCCAGTGGCAGTACATATCAGAGCTTCACCGATACCGATAGTTACGCCAGCGGTTGATGCCGTGCCTAAATCCCCAAGGTGGATATTACTCAAGGAGCGAATTAAGCCCAAAACTGTGCCCAACAAACCCAAAAGAGGTGAAAGGGCAATCACAGCTTCTAAGACTTTGTCGCCTCGACGCATCGACGCCAGCTCATCTTCAGCAGCCGCTTCTAGCGCCAGTCGAAACACTTCTGGTTCGGGCTTTTGTCGCCGTAGTGGAGCATAAAGGAAGCGGCCGATTGGCTGCCTTCTAGCTTGGTGAGCCATATCAGTAGCGACTTGCCAGTTGTGATGACTCGCAGCTTCCAGAACGCGATCGACTATTTCGCGTTCTTTCATGAGTAATCCCAACCAAAACCCCAAACGCTCAATGATAGTGCCTACAGACAATATCGATAAACCCAGCAGTGGCCACATTGCTGGGCCACCCTTATCAAACAACTCTTGAACAGTCACAGTTGGTTTTTTGCCCTAGCCTTAGTTTTCTTGACTCAATTCAATTTTAATCAAATGGGATTTTACCTCACTTCTCTCTCTTCCGACGCAGGGGGGATTGCCCCGATAGGGTTGTAACCGCTCCAGATGTCGGGGGTTTTCCACACCTGCATATTGTTGGCGTTTTTGTCAATATTAAAAGTAGCTAGAGGAAACAATAATGAACTTTTCAATTCAATCGATTTACAACTGGTACCGCAACACGCTCCGCAATCCTAAGTATCGCTGGTGGTTAATTACAGGTACCTTAGCTTATCTATTCAGCCCGTTAGATTTTCTTCCAGACTTTATACCCGTGGTGGGACTGCTCGACGATGCAGTGCTTCTGACGCTGCTGGTTTCCGAAGTTTCCCAGATGTTGGCGGCACGCCTCAAGTCTCGTAAAGACGAAGAAACTACCGAAGCCAATGTCACGGGTGAAAAAACTGTGGATGTCAATGCAGTATCATTAAAATAGAACTTAAGGTAGGTGCGTTATGGCAAGAGCGTAACGCACCATCGCTAAAAATCTTTCTTGAGTTGGAAGAGCACAGAAAAATCCGCCTGTAGATTTGCAATTTTGGGATATTAGTGGCCAGTATCCCAATTAACAGAATTAGCATAAATAGCAAGTTGAGAGCGATTTGTGAAATTGAGGCGATTGAAGATATTGGTGACATGAGTCTTAACCGTCCCTTCTGAAATGTGAAGCTGCTGTGCAATTTCTCGGTTAGTTGCTCCCACACCAATCAAGCGTAATACATCTTGTTCTCTAGGTGTCAGCTCAGTAAATTCAGATAATTTCTTCTCTGGGTAAACAGAACTGGAGTTCATCACCTTAGATATAAACTTCTCAAATAGCCCAGGTCCTATCTGAGCATATCCTTTTTGAATAACTCGTACAGCATCCGCCAGCTCTTCAGAAGGCATATCCTTCAACAAATAGCCCTTAGCCCCTGCTTTAAGTGCCGAAGCGATGTATTCGTCATCATCAAAAGTGGTGAGTACCAAAACCTTAGTTTTTGGAAAACGCTGAACTATGATTTTGGTGGCAGTGACACCATCCATCCCTGGCATCCTAATATCCATAAGTACAACATCAGGCTGTAATGCTTCTACCTGCTCAATGGCTTTTTCTCCATTGTCAGCAGTCCCCACCACTTGCAGCTCTGGTTCAAGCTGTAGCAATGCCTTCAACCCTTGGCAGATGATACTTTGATCGTCTACTAGCAAAATCCGAATCATAAAGGAATCTCCACTTTAATTTTACAGCCAAATCCCGGTTTAGACTCAACGGCAAATCGACCTTGGAATTCCGCCACTCGTTCTCCAATTCCTTGCAATCCAAATCCACCCGGCTTTTGTTCTAAGTTGAATCCTTTACCATTATCCTTAATTGTAACACAGACTGTCGTTGATGTAGAAGTTACTTTAATTTCTACTCTGCTTGCCTTTGCATGTTTGGAAATATTGGTTAAAGCTTCCTGCACAATTCGGTAAATGGCAGTAACTACCGCCCCCGACACCTGAGTTTCCAGATTAAACTTGACAGAGGGTAATAAACCCGTTGCTTTATAAAAATCGTTAACCAAAGACTGGATAGCCGCTTCTAAAGATTGCTGTTGTAGCGCATCCGTCCGTAGCACACTCACTGATTGGCGGACTTCCTGCATAGAAAGTTCACCAAGTCGCTGGGCTTCAGATAGAAACATCTTCGCTTGTTCTAAATCGACTGCCCAGAGTTTCATAGCCCCTTGCAACTGAATGTTCATAGCCATCAAAGAATGCCCTAGAGAATCATGAATGTCTCTAGCGATGCGATTACGCTCTTGCAGCTTTGCTAGCTCCTCAACTTGTAGTGCATACTCCTGGAGTTTCTGATTAGTAACTAATAGAGTTTGCCAAGTTTTACGTTCCGATAACACGGTATTTACTAACTCTAAAATAAACAATATTCCTACAGTAAATAGTAAAGTATTCGTTAAAATATGGAATAAAAAACGTTCCCATTCATTAAATATTAAAAATCGCGGGGAATGAAAAAACCCGTTAATCGATAGCAGTTGATGAAACAGAAAAATTACAAAAACCAAACCAGCGACGACTCTTCTACCGGATAATTCAAATATAAAACAAGCTCTGATTACCACAATCAGGTACAGAATGGCTAAGAGTTGTAAATGTCCAAAAATTACCCCAACTAAAATCAAGCCAAATTCCGTCCCAGTATAGAGTATCTTGTAGATCTGTCTTCCAGAAGGCAAGATTAAACCCATCAAACCCAGTAACGCCAGAATTAGCAGGGTAGGAGCCAGTGGTGAATGTGAATGCCTTGACGGAAAAAGATGGGACAGGATTTCAACCACTGCTACAATGGCAAGCAGTGCCCATTCGGTGTAGAGCAAAAAGCGGAAGGGGTTGGGGCGAAGTAGAAACAGGGAATTCATGTTGCATTCAGCTAGTAAGGTTGTTGACTGTTGACTGGAGTTGCGCCAGGCAACCAATCAGTAAGCACCAGTAAGACTATTTTGCACTACCGCGCCAAATAATTTAGCCAGTTTATTACCTTTAATAAAGGAGCTAGTTGAATCTACGACTAAAGTCGTAGTCAAAGATGCAATTTTAGTTGTAGTTCAAGTCAAGACGTTTTTCCGATGGCAGTCAGTTGTAGGAGTTCTACTATGAGGATAGTTGAACTAAACCATCTTTGACAACCAGAACAACCAACCATGTTTCCTAAAAACTCCCGTATTTTCGGCTCTCTAATCGGACTTACTTTCTTAGCAGGTGCGGCGGCAATTCCTGTGTTAGCACAGACAACACCTACTCCATCTTCTCCTCACCAACATACAGACTTCTTAAAGAAACTCAACCTCAGCCCAGATCAAACCCAAAAAATTGATACTATTCGTAGTAATGACAAAGCTCAGATTACACAAGATAAACAAGCACTGCGTCAAGCTGAACAACAGTTGCAGTCTTTGATGGCAGGTACAGCCGATGATAGTCAAATCAAGCAACAATTCAGCCAAGTTGAAGCGTTGAAGCAAAAGCTCACTGAAGACAAGTTTAGTGAGCGCCTAGCAATTAGAGATGTGCTGACTCCTGCTCAACGTCAACAGTTAGCTCTATTGCATCCACACCGAGAAGGCACCAAGCATAACGCCAAACCGCAACAGTAGTAGTTAGGCATAGATAAAACTCACACCTTAAAAACCCCGGTTTCTTTAAGAAACCGGGTTTCTTATCTTTATCAGGACTTACGCAGACGGCATATATAGGGGCAACCACAGGGGGATTGCCCCTACGAACCGCTATATGTAGAGCCAGTGCGTAAGTCCTGTTTACAAAAATTTACAGAACCCCGGTTTCTTCGAGTTATTGTAGTAGTTATTGTAGGTTGGGTTGAGCGATAGCGAAACCCAACATGGCTCTCCCGTACCTAGGGTGATAAATTTTACTAATCACAAGGCTCGTAAGCCTTGAACAGAGGGAAATATAAGGTTCTCAAAGTAACATGTTGGGTTTCGTACCTCAACCCAACCTACAACGCTTATCCTCAAAGGATTCCCAACTATAGATAAGATTTTTTTATCACTCTAAGTACGGGAGAGCCAACGATTTCTTCTTTCTCGGTAATTATCTTTTAATTTGCTTAGGAAAGTTAGGAACCAACAAAGATTGCTCTAATTCACCTTGTTCATTATAAAATTTAATTTGACCTTGCTCATTACATAGCCATACTTCAAGAGCTTGAGCTTCTAAATATAATTTTAGTTTTAATTTTATTTCCTCCAAACTGTTACCACTGGACTTAACTTCTACGCAAATTTCTGGTGAAATAGACGCTGATACTTCATCTTCAATTTGAGCAAACCTTTCATCTGAACACCAGACAACATCAGCAACTTTAACCCCGTCTGATGTATTGATAGCACATTCTGGCATCACTTCTCCTGTCTTCAATAATGATTCTAGTAAACCTTGGATTCTTCCTTGATAAAAAGAATGTTTAATTTTTACGGGACTCATTACAATCTGACCCCATTTATTTAATTCAATTTTGAATGGTAAATCTTGTAATTGTTTATTCTCGCAAACTTCTTCCCATCTCATAATTAATATTAACCTATAGTGATGGAGTAATTTTAACGTCTAAAAAGCATATCTTCTTTGACAAAGAGGTTATTCATAATTTCTCTAATTGTAATTAAAGTCAGCGACTCCCTTACGAGAGCCGCTGCTCTCCAAAACCGTGCTTGAACCTTTCGCTTCACACGGCTCCTCAGTAAATTGGTACTTGTCTTGTATACCTCGTTACCCATCGGGCTTAGGCTCAGTTCTATTACGCACTGGATTGAGTGCCATAACTGCCATCGGAGGCAGTTTTTGTGTCGTGACAATGCCTGTGTAGGGCTTGGACGTTATGATCATTATCCTTTCCGCCACAAGACTTAGGGATAATATGGTCTAGCTCTATCACATCTTCTTCTCGAAAGTGTAGCTTGCAGTGGGGGCATTTACCTTTTTGCTTTTTCAAGGCTTTTGCAATCCTTTTAGGCATTTCAGGGTGTGTCCCTTTTCTTGTACTCCAGTAAATTAGGTTGCCATCGTATGGTG
>CASBRB010000106.1 GCA_949127975.1 Oscillatoriales cyanobacterium PMM_0019
CTCCCGTACAAAGACGTGATAAGTTTTAATAATCAATTGGCGAAGAGCTTGAGCAGAGAGCAACCCAAGGTTTTCACACCTTTTTGTTGGGTTTCGTTCCTCAACCCAACCTACAACGCTTATATTTCATTACTCTAGCAATTGTCTTACCCTAGCTAACGCTTCCTCTCCAGGAATAGGTTGAACCGCACCACTTCTGATTTCATCTCGACGCTTTTTGGCTTCAGTTGTCCAACGTGCTTGGAGAGCTTCGTCTACATCAAATTCAAGACTTTCAACCAACTTCTCTGCCAACCATGCTCTCGATGCACTCGGCAATGATAAAGCCTCTTTCATTATTTCCTCGACAGAAGCCATAATTTACGAATATAAGGGGAACTATTTTTAGTCTAGCATAAACTATTGGCGTCTATTCTACCTCAGCCATAGGTATGATAGTAGTGTAGATGATTCCCATCAGGTTCTCAGCGTCTTCAAGAATTCTGTTACAGCATCGTACTGGTCAAAATAATTTACATACCGACTCAAAAGTGCTACATCTAAATCTGGTAACAACTCACTGCGGTTTACCTTCTCATATTCCTCCTGTCTCAAGTGATATATTGTAATTACACCATCTTCCCAAAACCAAACTTCAGGAACGCCAATTCTTTGATAAAACTGCAATTTATCTATCCCACCACTGGTAAATATCACTTCGATCGCCAAGTCAGGTTTTTCTTTCTTCGTCTCCAAATTGTAGGACTCATCGGGCTCTTTTCTTGCACGTTGTTCTTCACTTCCCAGTGTGGGACCACCCTTAAGATAGAACCTGATCCCCTTCTCCCTCATATAAGCTGACAACAGCAAGCCTATGGTGCTCTTAACCTCCTCATGTTCTGGGCTAATAGTCATAATCTCCAGTTTACCATCTAGATAAAAAAACTTAACTGCAGTCACATTTTCAAAGGCAGCTTCTATGGCTTCAAGCTGTGGCCAACTAATCCCAGAGAATGTTAAACAGCGTTCTGTCCTTTTGGTTTCTAATCCTGTTCCAGTCATAGCGATCGCTTACTCCTATCCTTACTCAACATCGGCAAAAATCTCAGCCATGAAGGATGTTTCGGTACAAAATAAATAGAATATTCTTCTCCCGTTCCTTCGGCTTCTTCTATGACTATCCCTAAATCGGCATTACTAACCAACACGCCATTCTGGTTATAAGCAATATATTGCTGGCGATACTGCCATAGATTATGACGGTTTCTGTTGAGCCATTGGATAATTTGCTGGTTTTGTTCCTTATTCATTGCTGCCTCAACACTTGAATAAACTCTGTTACTGCATCATACTGGTCAAAATAGTTAATATACCGCACCAAAAGATCTAAGTCTAACTCTGGCAACAACTCACTGCGGTTGACCTGTTCATATTCCTCTCTCAAGTAATATATGGCAAGTACCCCATCTTCCCAAAACCAGACCTCAGGTACTCCAATCCGTTTGTATAACTCTAATTTGTTAATGCCACCGCTAGTAAAAACTATTTCGATCGCTAAGTCAGGGATAGCTTTTTTAGTATTTAAATTATACGACTCATCAGGTTCTTTCCTTGCCCCTAGCTCTTGCCTACCCAAAGTCGGCCCCCCTCTAATATAGAACCGGATGCCCTTTTCTCTCATGTATGCTTCTAACAGTACCCCTATCGTACTCTTAGTATCTTCATGCTCTGGGCTAATTGTCATAATTTCTAAAGTACCATCTAAATAAGCGAACTTGACCCCAGCGACATGCTCAAAAGCAACTTCGATCGCTTCAAATTGGGACCAACTTACTCCAACTATAGTAAGACAGTTATCAGTGGTTTTTGTTTTTATTAATGTTTCAGTCATTTATAAATATACGACACATTCGACAATTAACTTCTAACCAAATAGAGACACGCAGAGAAAATCACCCCCCTCTGCGTACCTCTGCGATTACCTTTGCGTACCTTTGCGTTAAAAAAACTAACTCCTAAGACTAACCCCAAACTTCTCCATCAGAGTCTCTCGAATTTTCTCATGCACCGGCTCCACCTCCTCATCAGTGAGAGTGCGCAAACTTACCCGATAAACCAACCGCAAAGCCAAACTACGTTGCTCCTCCGGCACATTTTCGCCGCGATATTCATCAAACAATTCCACCGATTCCAACAACTCACCGCCCGCCTTAGTAATTGCGCGTTCAATTTCTGCCACAGAAACCTGAATCGGCGCGAAGAAAGCAATATCCCGCATCGTAGCTGGGTAAGGAGAATAAGGGCGGAACAAAGGCGTCAGATTTACATCTTGCTCCAGATAATCCAAAATTACATCCAAATCCAGTTGGAAAACGTAAACCGCCTCTGGTAAATCTCGTTCTTGGCGTAATTGGGGATGCAGTTGCCCAAAAGTTCCCAAGCGTACACCTTGCACCCATAAAGAAGCAGTGCGTCCTGGATGAAGACGAGGATCGCGCCTGTCGGGTTGATACTCCACAGGCAACCGCAGTCGCTCAAACACGTTTTCCAGCACCCCCTTAGCTTCAAACCAAGTCAGGGGTTGATCATGACCACCCTTTGTCCATCGACCTTTGATGGGGTCGCCCCCGATTATACCAGCAACGGCGTCTGCTTCTACTAGCCCTTCCTCTTCGCGCCAGAATATCTTACCAATTTCAAACCCGTTTAATGAACCATTACCTTGTTCAATATTGTACCCGAAGGCGTTAATCAATCCGGATATCAAATCATTTCGCAGGGTTGAATACTCCGTAAACATGGGATTAACGATCGCCACCTGTGTAAGATCCTGGGACTTCTCCACCGCGTAAGAGTAGTGAATTACTTCTGTCAGCCCGGAGGCTCGGAAAGCTGCTCTTAAGTTGCGAGTCAGCTCTTGATCCCAGGAAAGAAAACCTGCTTCTGTTTTTTCAGGTAATGTATCACAGAAGCGATCGTAGCCGTAGAGACGGGCAATTTCTTCAATCAAATCAATTTCCCGCTCTAAATCCCGGTAGCGATAGGGCGGCACAGTAATCGAAAAAACCCGCTCACTCTCCGTAGGTGTCACAGTACATCCCAGTGTAGTTAAAATGCGCTGAATATCTTCCGAAGGGATATCATCAGCCGACTCTACTGGGCCTAAAACCTGATTAACTCGATCGATCCGTAACTCAATTTTACGGCTCCAGCTTGCCTTATCCGATCGGGCATCGGCAATTTTTTGCACTGCTAGCGTCCCACCTGCTAACTGAACAATCAGTGCTAGAGCCCTTTTACACGCTAATTCTAACTCTGCCTGGTTAACTCCTCGTTCGTAGCGTCCAGACGCTTCTGTTCGTAATCCTTGGCTACGGGCAGAGCGGCGAATCGCTACCGGATCGAAAAGCGCTGCTTCCAAAACTAAATTCTCTGTACCTGGATAAACTTCTGTTTCTGCACCGCCCATGACACCAGCCAGAGCTACTGGCTGGTTATTAGCGGTAATCAGTAAGTTTTGGGTTGATAGGGTTCGCGTTTGCCCATCCAGGGTTTTCAGGGTTTCGTCAGCTTCAGCATAACGGACGCCGATGGTAATTTTATCGGTCTCGGCGACTGATTGTAAGCGATCGCGGTCAAAGGCATGGAGGGGCTGCCCCCACTCCAATAAAATATAGTTGGTGACATCTACCACATTATTAATTGGTCGGACACCTGCGGCTACTAGACGCTTTTGTAACCACTCAGGAGAGGAGGCAATTTTTACCCCTTGCACGCAGCTACCAATATAGGCAGGGCAGGCAAGCGGTTCAGAGATTTTCAAGTTTAGTAGGCTGTTTTCAGATGGAATGGATAACTCGTCTGCTCCTGGTAGTCGTAAAGTAGCACCTGTGAGTGCCGCTACTTCCCGCGCCACGCCTACCATGCTTAGAGCGTCAGCACGATTTGCTGTTGATGTCAAGTCTAAAATCACATCATCCAGTCCCAACAGCGGACGGGCATCACTGCCTAGAGCGAGATTTTCCTCCTCAAAAATAAGAATTCCCTCTGATTCTTTTGCTAAACCCAGTTCAGCGGCGGAGCAAATCATCCCCTCTGAGCGAACGCCCCGCAGTTTGGCTGGTTTAATTTTTAAATCAACCTTCGGCAGATAGGTTCCCAAAGTTGCTACGGGCACATAAATCTTTTCTCGGACATTCCGGGCACCACAGACGATATGTAAAGGTTCTAAGACATTTCCCACATCTACTTGGCAGACGCTTAACTTATCGGCGTTGGGGTGGGGTTGGCAGCTAATCACTTTCCCCACTACCACGCCATCGGCCCAAGTGCGACGATCTTCAATATCTTCCACCTCAAACCCAGCCATTGTCAGAGTTTGAGCCAATTGCTCTGGGTCGATCGTATAGTCTACCAGTTCCTTTAGCCAGTTGAGAGAAATACGCATTTCGTTGTTTTACTAGATAGTGTCAACGCCCTTGAATTGATTCATGGGGCACACCTTAACCCTTGCCCTCCCTCTCGTTCTCCCCGCGCTCGATCGCGTCGTCGATCGGACGGCAACTTTTCCAGGCTATACTCGTATAGATACGAGTATATTTTTTTTTGTTAGAAAAGTAGATAATAGAACGTATCGCGGCTGTCCCCACGTTGTTAATGAGCGGTAGTATCGCGGTAAATTAATTGTATATTATGTGTATGACGCATATCGATGCAGACTTACCAGAGTGCCCAGTTAAGTCGGTTAATGACAAGCTAAATTAATTGCGCCAATGCCGTCCCCTTGGTGACGCCCCACAATGAGCTACTGCCTAAATCCAGAATGCCCCCATCCGGAAAATGCCAACCATGCCGAAATTTGTCAGGCATGTGGCTCGAAACTGCTGCTGCGCGATCGCTATCGAGTGCTCAGACCACTAGGTCAAGGTGGATTCGGAGCCACCTTTTTAGCGGTCGATCAAGTTCTGCCTGGCGAGCCGATTAGCGTGATCAAACAACTACGGCCATCATCAACTGACCCGCAGGTGTTAGAAATGGCACGGGAGTTGTTTGAGCGAGAGGCTAGAACCCTTGGTAAAATAGGTAATCATCCCCAAGTACCTCGCCTGCTGGACTATTTTGCAGACCACAAACAGTTTTACCTAGTGCAGGAGTATGTTTCCGGCGCAACCCTGCAACAGGAGGTAAAAGAACGTGGTCCCTTTAGCGAAGCTGGAGCAAAGCAATTTCTATGTGAAATCCTGCCACTGCTGGAGTACATTCACAGCCAGCAGGTAATTCACCGAGATATCAAACCAGCAAATATAATTCGTCGGGAGCAAGACCGCAAACTGGTGCTGATTGACTTTGGAGCCGTCAAAAACCAAGTAACCCAAACGGCAGTCCAAAGCGGCTCGGAGCAAACGGCATTTACAGCTTACGCGATCGGCACACCGGGATTTGCACCTCCAGAACAGATGGCGATGCGACCTGTATATGCCAGTGATATATATGCTTTGGGAGTTACTTGCATTTATTTACTAACCGGAAAATCACCCAAGAACTTAGATTATAATCCATCAACTGGGGAAATGCTCTGGTATCAAAACCTGGATATCAGTGAACAATTCACTGAGGTTTTGAAGAAAATGCTGGAGGTTTCGGTCAAACATCGCTACCAGTCTGCCCCGGACGTGTTAAAAGCGCTTGACTTGGCACCATATATGGAAGGTCTAGCAGAAGGTTTGATAACTAAATCTACTAACCCACCATCCTTACCTAGAAATTCTCCACAGTCTGGAGATTTGAGTAAACTGAATACATCTGCTTCATCACAACTGGGAAGCGCCATTCGAGAGCGTCGATTACGCATGGAAAAGAATCCATCACCACTAGCGTCTCCAGCTCCTCGTGTTGTTCCTGAGAAAATCACTCCGACGGCTAATCCTAGGAACATTAATTATAAAGCACCCGCCTCCAAAGCCCCTAATAAATTGGATGCTTCAAGTATTGTTAGTTCTTATACAAAAGGCAGGCGTGACTTTGGAGAGCAAGATCTAAGTAACCTCAACCTTCAAAAAGTCAATTTATCTGGGGGGAATTTCCATGCTGCTAAGTTGCATCAAACCAATTTACAGGGAGCTAATCTCTCCCATACTGATTTTGGACGATCGAGTTTAAACGGGGCAATTTTCAAAGATGCAAATTTGGTGAAAGCTTATTTTAGCTATGCCGATTTGGAAGGAGCCGATCTGCGTGGCGCGGACTTAAGCTATGCCTATTTCCATTATGCTAATCTCCGGGGGGCTAATTTGAGTGGAGCTAATCTTACCGGGGCCAAAATCGATGAAGAACAGATAGCGCAAGCAAAAACTAATTGGGCAACTGTTTTACCCAACGGTAAACGAGGCTTATGGTAAGTGATGCAAAATCCACTCAACTGCTGCTGCTAAATCTGGGGCGATGTAGTCGGGTTTGGTATGGTGCTGATATTCGCCACTAAGAATGCTCGCACCATACCCCGTCTGCACCAAAATCCCACAACACCCAGCATTATGTGCCATATCGATATCTGTGGCTTTGTCACCTACCATAAAACTCTGGCTCAAGTCCAAATCGTGTGCCCAGGCGGCTGCAACCAGCATGCCTGTATTGGGTTTGCGCCAGGTACTCCAACAGGCATATTCTGGATCGATTCCTCCTTCGGGCGGACTGAGATGGGGACAGTAGTAGAGTGCATCTAATCGCGCTCCCGCTTCTGTTGCTAGTAACTGGCATAACCGCTGATGCAGGGCTTCTACGTGTTCAACTGGATAATATCCCCTCGCCGGTCCTGATTGGTTAGAAACCAGGCAGCAAAATAACTGTCGATCGTTCAACCGACGTACTGCCTGAGCTACGCCCGGTATCAGGTGTAAATCTTCAACCTGGTGGATATAACCAGCTTCAACATTTAACACCCCATCCCTATCGAGAAATACAGCTTCTCTAGCCACGCCAAATTTTCTCCAGAACATCTGCGGGGGGGATGTCTGCTACCCAACGAGTTTGGGATTGCATAGCCACGCAGCGATCGCTTTGTGGCAGCAATTTCTTCGCGTTTGTCGGTCCAAACAAAGCAATCAGATAAGTGCCAACGGCAACAGCCAGATGCATTGGCGCACTATCAGTACACAGCATCAAGTTGGCAGCAGCAATCATTGCGGCTAATTTGCCGATATCTGGCGGTTCTGTTACCTTAACGCCAGGACAAACTGCTATCAGGTTATTGACAAACTCTTGGTCTTCTGGTCCTTTGAGGATGACTATTGGCAGGGAAGGCTGTCGCTGTTGAATGTCTTCTATAATTTGCTGCCATTTTTTGACAGGGTAGATTTTGTCAATTCCTTTATCCTGGGATAGCTTACTGGAGCCTCCATGAATCAGGATGTAACCAGATTCCCCAATTTCCAGCCGTTTCTGTTCTGCTTCTGCCCAATCAAGATCTTTCTTAGGGACGTTGATTGATAGCGGCGGGCACTGTGAGATAATGTCTAAACCTTGCAGTAGGTCATGGTACATATATGCGGCATACTGCTCGGTTTTCAGCGACACAGAGTTGGAGAGAAAACGGGCACCGACACCGCCTCTGTAACCGACGCGGGTAGGAACTCCAGTTAGCCAGAGCAGTAGTCCCACACCTGCGCTACGTCCCAGAGACAAGGCGATCGCATACTCGCGATCGCGAATTATACCCAGTAAGTTGCCCCAATCTGCTAGTCCGTTGCGGTCTTTAAAATCAAACTGGAGAACTTCATGCACAGACTTGCAGACTCGGTAGGCACCCTTAGCCCTGGGCTCTACAATCACGTCAATCTGAGCCTCTGGGTAATTCTGCTTTAGGTCGTCGAGGGTTGGGAAGAACAGTATTTGGTCGCCAATCCCACCCGGAACAATTATCAGCGCTTTCATTGCTTACAGTGTATGCGTTTTAATCTTTACCATTATAAGTCCGGGAGCATGAAATCCAAAATTTTTCGGTCAACGATAGAATAGGCTTTTCACCTCCAAGTCTACTTTCCTTCCTTGTCATCCTTGTCGAACCATTTTTCCAAATCTTCTAGACTGTTAAAGTCTAATAAATCTTCTCCTAAATTTTCCAAATCTTGAATAGATAAGTTTTCAATTTTGCTGGTTATGACCACTGAAATTTCTCCAAA
>CASBRB010000107.1 GCA_949127975.1 Oscillatoriales cyanobacterium PMM_0019
CAAGAGGTGCCAATTGAGGGCTAAATTCTAGCAAAGTAAGGACTTACGCACTGCCTCTATATATAGCGGGTTCGTAGGGGCAAACCCCCTGTGGTTGCCCCCTATATATGCCAGTGTGCTACAGTACTGAATATATCTATTGTAGGGGCTTGGTGGGATGCGCCTCTACGTTTTACTTTAGGGTGTGGGATACTGATGCTGTTTCACTTCCTGCATATTTTGATATTCAGCTTAAGGGGAGGGCAACCACGGGGGTTTGCCCCTACACGAGCTTAAGGGCTTGTCCTTACCCACAGTTTTGAGCAAGTACGCATGATCGTGAGCCCTGCCAACTCTAAAAAGCCCGCACTTCGTGCCGCTAGCGCCCTAGTGCCGCTACCGCTAACGCTAACACCCCCAACCCCTCTCTGGCAAATTGGGACAGGAGTTTGAGTCAGATTTTTTTCTCTTTCTCCCCTTCTCCCTTGATGGGAGAAGGGGTTGGGGGATGAGGGTGAAAAAGCCCTGCTAGTGTTCGGTGGAAGCTCGTTTTCTCACTCTACACATGTCCCACTCCAGCATAGAAAATGTGGGTAAGGACAAGGCTTAAGGGAGGGGCAACCACGGGGGGTTTGCCCCTACACGAGTTTAAGAGAGGGGCAACCACGGGGGGAAAATTCTCGTTCCTAGGCTCTGCCTCAATTGAGGCTATCTTTTAACTAAGGCACTAAAAAAATTAGCGCCGACGCATTGCCGATCGATTTGATAAGCCTCAAAATAACCATTATGTAAACGTCCAACTTCACGCGCCCAAAAACGAGATAGATTAATAATTGCATCAAGTTGCATGAAGGATTTTTCACTTTCTGATTCGTAACATTGGATTGCTGATATCTTTTTCTGGATAACTGAGCTAATGTCTACAAATAAATTCGGTACAAATCCACGCATAAACACTGGTGGGGCAGAATACCACAGGGAAACTCTTTTACGAGTGGCTGCGTTGGAAACTCCGGTTGAACATACTTCATGGTCTCTATGCCCATATCTTTCTGACTGTGGGGCATGTGTTATCACAATTTCTGGTCGCCAACTTACTATAAGTTCTTCTGCAACTTTAATGACTTCTTGGGCTGTGAATTTGTTTTCGTCAAGAGAATAAAATTCGTAAGTAGAGCCTATCAATTTTCCAGCTTCTACAGCTTCTTTATGTCGTAATCCTTTGATGGGTGAACTAGAATGATTGCCATCAGTCAGAACAATACAATGCACTTGCCAACCTGCTTGTGCCATTAAAAATAATGTCCCAGCACTTGGTAAAACTTCATCATCTCCATGAGCGTGTATAGTTAAAATTTTTGGTTTAATAATAGGTGCCGTTGTCGATTCTTTATTTACTGTTTTAATATTAGCCCAGGCATTGAAGAAACTAATGTCAGTACAATGTCGGGAAAGATGGAAGGCTTCAAAATAACCGTCCTTATAACCTAATTCCCTTGCCCATAAGCGAGACGATACCAGAATGCTGTCGAGTTGCAGAAATGTTTTGTCTGATTCTGAATCATAAGATCCAACCGTGGCAACTTTTTGGTCGATCGTTGAGCTAATATCCACAAAGAAATTGGGTTCAAATTCTCGCAAGAAACCCGATGGGGCTGAATACCATAAAGAAATTTTTTGGCGGTACGCTACGTGGGAGACGGCAATTGATGTTATTTCATAATCCGCATGACCATATTTTTCAGATTGGGGCGAGTGTGTAATAATTAAATCTGGTTGCAAGCGCTGAACGGCTTGTTCAATAACTTTGATCGCTGCTTGCTTGGATAAGTTACCCTCTTCAAAATCAAAGAATTGATTATTAGCCCCGATTAACTTTTCTATTGTTTCTGTTTCTTGAGAATTTGTATCCTTGATGTCTGAGTTAACTTGACCGCTGCTAGTCAAAAACAAACAATGAATTCTCCATCCAGCTTGCGACATCAAGAGCATAGTTCCGGCAACTGACAAAAGTTCATCGTCTGCATGAGCATAAATGGTTAAAACAGTTGATTGTGAGTTGGAAATGTTTTTGGAGTCAATAACGGTGTTCATGGAGTAACTTCACCATATCTTCATATACAAAGCATATCCTAAAATTTGAGTCGCAACTGACCTTTGAAAGAATTATTATTGTAGGCACTTCCCCCAGCTTGGGTTCTTACATTTGAATAGAGATAAGTCACATCTACATCTACATTGCGAGAGATTTTTGTTGTGCAGCTACCACCATAGCTATTAGCACCAGAAAATTTTCCTTCTAGTCGCTGTTCCCCCAGGCTGGCGGCTACCCGACAGCGCAGAAAATCGAAAATATTTCCCTCTACAGCAATCTCCCCAGTGTACACAATAAAATCTGGTGGGGAAAAATAACCTTTAGAGTTCCCGAAATCGTGGGTGTAGCTCCAGTTAAACAGGTTAGCTGAGAACGAAAAAATCCCTTCTTTGTGTTCTAGCCTACTGAAAGACTGCTGTTCAAAATTACCATCGTTGTAATTACCCAAGCGCAATAGGGTAAATAAATAACTTTTAGAGTCAATCTGCCAGTACAAGTTATAGCCATATCGCCAAGAGGTAATTCTATTTTCTAAAGTTTGGGCGTTATTTTTGTATGCTCCTTGTTCCACAACACCTGAAAGAGTAACATTCGGTAAAACTGGCACATCTGCTTTAGCATTAAAATTAAGCGCAATTGGCAGACGATTGAATAAATCAACCCCTACACCCCCTTGCAGGGTTATCTGATTAAGTTTGGTTTCATATCCTATTTGGAGGGGAATATTTGATACATTAGGAAATTTGCGTTGTTGAAAAGTATCAAAACCAGTTTTGAAGCGAATTATATCACCGTTACGGAGGCGAAATTGCGCTGTTGGTTCAATAAACTGATTTACTTGACCAAAATTATCACTATCGTGCTGAAAGTCTGTGTAGATATTTTCTAAAACTACAGCAGGTTTCGCCGGGGTGGTGGGATTTTGCCCAGATGGCGGCGGTGGTGGCTTGCTGCTAGAGCTTGACGAACTACCTCCCAA
>CASBRB010000108.1 GCA_949127975.1 Oscillatoriales cyanobacterium PMM_0019
CCCCCTTTCGGGGTAGATAGCAAGAAGTGCAGTTACTACCCATTCCTGATTAATAGCCGGAAACGCCTATCCTGCACGATGTAAAGTTCGCCGTAGCCATTGTTATCGGTCGGTACTATCCAAGCAGCACTGTCTTACCCCGTGCTAACGCACCGCGTAGCGTGTACGTAAAACTGTTTAACCACTCGGTTCTAGAGCATGGAACTGGCGTCGTATTCCAAGGTAGGTCTGGAACTCTTGCCGATAACGTAGTTTCCCCATTTCACCGGACGCAAGGCGGGTCAGCTACCTAAAGTTGGAGGCATGACGCCCCGTCTATGAGAGAGCGGGGTGCTGACAGTTTTTTCGTAGATAGCACTATGCAACAGTGCATTTGTACTGGTATTTATTAAGTATAAGGTACGGCGGGATGAATGATTCCACTACAACTAACCCTAAAAAACTTCCTTAGCTACCGCGAGGCAAGCTTAGATTTTCGCGGACTGCATACAGCCTGCATCTGTGGTGCTAATGGTGCTGGCAAATCTTCCCTGTTAGAAGCCATTACCTGGGCAATCTGGGGAGAAAGCCGCGCGGCTGTAGAAGATGACATGATCAACTCAGGTGCTGAAGAAGCTCGAGTTGATTTCATCTTCCAAATCAATCAGGAGACTTATCGAGTGATTCGCACTCGTCAACGGGGCGGCAGTAGTGTCCTGGAATTTCAAGTTGAGACAAGCAAAGGGTTCCGCTCTTTAACAGAGCGCGGAGTACGGGCAACCCAACAGCTAATCTCCAGATACCTGAAGCTGGATTATGATACCTTCGTTAATTCAGCTTACCTGCGCCAGGGGCGAGCAGATGAATTTATGCTCAGGCGTCCGTCGGAGCGTAAACAAATTCTCGCAGATTTGCTGAAACTAGATCGGTACGAAACTTTGGCTCTTCAGGCGAAGGATTTGTCTAAGCAGTTTAAAGCTCAAACAGAACAGTTAGAGCAAAATTTACAATCAATTCAAACTCAACTGCAACAACGGGAGGCAATAGTCCTACAACAAGCTAACCTAGAAACCCAAATCCAACAGCTACAACAAGCACAAAACAACGATAGCCAAAAATTACACCAGCTCACGGCTCTTCAGCACCACCGCCAAACTTGGCAACAGCAGCTAACCTGGAAGCGACAGCAATGTCAAAATCTTGGACAAGACTGCGCTAATTTACAAAAAGAACAAGCTGCCACTGGGCGGCAACAGCAGCAATTAGAAGTCTTACTGGCTCAAGAAGACCAAATTGCCGCTGGTTATGCCCAATACACCAACTTACAGCGCAACGAAGAACTTTTCGCGGCTAAATTTCAAGCTTACCAGGACGCCCAACAGCAGCGGCAGTTGCTAGAACAACAGCTAGCGCAGCAAACCAACGAAATTAATCTGCAAATCCGGCAGACTCAAGCGCAACTAGAAACCTTGGGGCAACAAAAGCAAGAAATTCACGAAACTTTGAGCCGCTCTGCTGAAGTGGCAGCGGGCTTAGAACAATTACAACGCAGCCGCATCCGTTTACGTCAGTTGGATGAGTTGCAATTAAGGGTTGCCCCTCTCCTACAACGGCGTGTTTCGCTGCAAACGGAAGTCGATCGCGCCCATGCTAGGATTAGCGCTAAGTTAGAGCAAGTCCGCTCTACTGGTTCCCAACTCGTTGCTGAGTCATCGCGCCAACCTCAACTGCACCAAGCTGTGGTGCAGGTGGATGTTCAAATAGAGCAGTTGGAGAAAAAGCGGGTTTATCAAAAACGGGTAGAGGAAAAAGGAATGGAACGGCGCAACTTCCGAGAACGCATCCAGGAACACCAGCGAACTTATCAAAAACAACTTGATGAACTGGCGCACAAACTGGAAATGTTAAAAACGCCGGATGCTAGCTGCCCACTGTGCGATCGCCCCCTAGATCAACACCATTGGAATAGAGTAGTACAAAAAACCCAAACTCAGCAACAGGAAACAGAGCATCAATTCTGGGTAGTGCGGGAACAGCTAACTGTCTGTGAGCGAGAGCTACAAGTGTTGCGGCAGGAATACTCGCAACTATCCCAGGAGTTAGCTCCTTATGAATCATTGCGGGAGCGACGCGGACAACTGGCAGCGCAATTAGCAGCCAATGGCGAGTTACAGCATCGACTGCAACAATTAGCGCAAGAAAAACAACAACTTGAGAACTTACTGCGTTCTGGTGCCTACGCAGAGCAGTTACAAGAAGAACTGCGGGAACTAAATATTGATTTGCAACAGCTCAACTACGATGAAAAAAATCATGCCTTAGCTAGAGGTGAGGTAGAGCGTTGGCGCTGGGCAGAAATTAAGCAAGCCCAAATCAAAGATGCTCAACGGCGTCACACTCTTCTTGACGCCCAGCAGTCAGAACTGTTGGCGAAAATTACCGCTCTCCAAGCATCACTACAGCAGTTGCAAACAAATGCGCTTAAAAAGCGAATTGAAGCTATAGACAGTTACATTGCTGAACTTGGTTACGATCGATCCCAACATAACGCTCTGATGGCATCTCTACGTCAAGCTCAATCCTGGCAACTGCGCTACCAGGAATTAAATCAAGCTAAGCAGCAGTATCCCGTTTTATGCTCAAGCGCCTCATCGATCGCCCAAAGTTTACAACTGCGATTAGCCAATCAACAAGCAGTTGAAAGCGAGATGAATGCTATCCTCGAACAGCTAGAACAGATGACAGATCCCAGCAGCGATATCCAAGCTTTAGAGCTGCTTTTACAACGCAACCGGAAGGAGCTAGATGAACATCTGGCAACCTTGGGACGCTTACAACAGCAGTCTAGTCAGTTGGAAAAACTGCAAACTCAGTCTGAGTTACAGCAGCAACAACTTCAAAACGCGAGGCTTCAATATAAGGTATACAATGAATTAGCGGACGCCTTCGGGAAGAATGGTATCCAGACGATGATGATTGAAAATGTTTTACCTCAATTAGAAGCCCAAACAAATCACCTGCTCTCTAGGATCACGGGCAACCAGTTACACGTTCAATTTGTTACTCAGAAACCTGGGCGTCGGTCTTCTAAAAAATCTACTAAAATGATTGATACCCTGGATATTTTAATCGCTGATGCCCGTGGTACGCGACCTTATGAAACTTATTCGGGTGGAGAAGCATTCCGGATTAACTTTGCCATTCGTCTGGCTTTAGCAAGGCTACTGTCTAGTCGGGCTGGTACCGCACTGCAAATGTTGATTGTGGATGAAGGATTTGGTACGCAAGATCGGGAAGGGTGCGAGCGCCTGATTGCGGCGATTAATGCGATCGCTTCCGACTTTGCTTGCATCCTCGCTGTCACTCATATGCCCCAATTCAAAGAAGCCTTCCAGACGCGGATTGAGATACACAAAACCCCTAATGGCTCTCAAATAAATCTGTTAACTTGATTAACTTGGAAATATTGATGGATTTTGGCTCGAATCATTTCGATAGTTGTGCCTACTGCTTGATGATGTAATAGTTTAAGCCTGAGCTGATGGATTAAATGGGCATTGGGTTAGTAAATTGTGTATATGTCAACCCAAAATTAGATAGATTTTGGGTAATTGACTACCGAATTTACGATCCCGATGGCGACGCACTGAGTAAGTTAGACCATGTAGAGGCAATGCTCAAAAGCCTTGTGTCATCTAAGCTACTGCCATTTGCGACTGGATTAATGGATAGTTGGTACGCCACTAAAACAATCATGCAATTGATAGACAGCTTGGGTAAATATTATTACTGCCCTCTCAAGAAAAATCGGCTGGTAGATGATACGGGAGGTCGAGAAAATACCAAAAAATTGATTCACTAATATGGAATGATAATGAATTAAATCCAGGGAAAAATATTAAAAGCTTTTTCTCAATCAAAAAAGGTGAAACTATTCCGTCAGTGTTCACACCGACAAAACGGAATTTGTTGTTACAAATAACATGAATCAAGATTCTATCGACGCAATCCCAGAGCCAGCAGTCTGCCAGCAGTCAACCTACCAGAAATAAGAGTTCTGGTTTTGAGTTAGATTAGGCAGTGTGTTGGGGGAGTGATCGACTACAGGTGAACGCCCTCCCAACGAGCTGCAATCTAGAAGTCCCTGCCCCTGGAGCAAACACATCTGTTGGTCTAACGACCAGGGGCTACCGAAAACCGGGGGGACGCTACGCACACGCTCGACACGGGGAAGAGCGGGGAAGGTACATTATCCCTTATGGCCAAAATTTTCACCCCGACCCGACCCGGCGAGAAAGCCCCCAGTTGCTTTAGATAACCACCCTCGTTATAAGCGTAAAATAGTGGTTTCACGCTTATTTGCTTCTAGTGAAACATCACCTGCTCAGGTAATTTTTTTGCGCTTCAATAAAAACAAATAGATACCCGAAAAACTGAACATCAACAGCCCCATTACAGGGGATGGTTCAGGTACACTTTGAGGGGTTTCAATACCAAAAAAAGCGGTTACACCATCACCCAATGAAGAGGTTCTTACTTTGTCTGTATTATCTTTATTATCTGAATTGCTTTCATCATCATCAGATGGGGGGGCATTATCTGATGGTAAAGGGGTTGTAACTTGGCTTATGATATCTGAAAATGCATTGACTATATCTGTAGATGAACTGGTTGTGTAAAGTTTTCCACCAGTTGCCGTTGTCAATTTTGAGAAATAGGAAACAGCGCTAGGATCTCCGCCAGGCACAATACTATAAATTATCGCTGGATCTACAGCATTAGCCGCATCTATCACAGATTGGGATGTATAGCCAGTAAAGGGTTCAGGAGCGAGAGGGGGTGCATCACTCATTACGATAACGGCTTTTTTTACGCCCTTCCTCCATGCACCCAAGCCTTGCGTGTTAATTGTATCAATCAGAGCCGTATAGGCAGATTCTGGAATATCGCCACCACCTCCAATGTTAGAGCTTAGGCTATTAATAGTATTAGTAATAGCTGTTTTATCTGTAGAAAAGGGTAGATCTGCACGATAAGGGTAATCACTAGGATCTCCATAAGGTGCGACTGGGAAATCCTTATAGTCAGCAACTGCTATCCGGTAATCTGCACCTGAATTATCTAATTGATTCAAAATATTTTGTGCAGCCGTTTGTGCAGCACCAATATATGATCCCATGCTGCCTGTGGTGTCGAATAAAAATGAGATATCGCACTGAGGTCTAGGAACTATTATATTTTTCCAACCCCATCTGATACCGTCGTAAATCGTGACTGACCTCTTTGTGCTTCCCGGAGGTGTAGTCTCCTGAGCCAGATAAAGTCGTGCATCGAAGTAACGGGATCTACTAGCATTGCTTAGACGTCCAGCGTATGGTCGATCCATGAAGAAATTTTCGTTCGCGTAAGGGTCGCTAGGATAGTCATAGTAGGGATCATCTTTTCTTCCACTATTGTCTACGAAAGGAAAACCGGGTATAATAGGCACCCCTGGTTGACCTCCACCATAGTTAGCTTGCACCACCTGAATCCAATGAAGTTTTTGTTGCCCAGGTTGAGGATCGGTGGGTGCTGGATGGTATACTAAGTGAAAAAGAGAGCCAACTCCACGTCGGTAATCGTTAGGTATGTCAGGTACAATCGTACTAGCCCCGCCACACCTGTCATTACGACCGCAAGCCTGATCGGTTACAATCTCAAAACTACCATTTAATGGTTGTTGTGCAGGCTTAAAATTCCAACCAAATAGACCTAGTTGAGATGTAAGAGACCATAGGTTAAGTCCTGTATTAAACACAAATGACCCACCAGTGGGTAGAGGCTGAAGCCATAATCTTTTATCTATTGTCGTTACGCCTTGCAAATTATTAGGTAGATTGTAGGTAGATTGTTCTCTATAGAACTGGGTAGCACCGGGACTTGAGGGTATAATATTAACTGCAATGCCAGTCTGTTCTGTTAGCGCAACCATTAAAGTCGATGATAACAAAACTAGGAAATACTGTCGTAATAACATTTTTCGTTGCTCCTATGCGTGTTAGTTTTTCAAAGGATAGCCGTAGACCGTGATTTTTAACCCAAATGGCGCTCGCATCAAATGTGAACTAGACTAAAGTCCATCCAAGGTGTAATAACCATACCAGTCCAAATTCCTCCTATTAATTTAGTATCTGTAATTTCAGAACTATACGTTGTTGCCACCGCATCTGAATTGTTGTATATAAACCTAAATTTATACGCTTCTAGTTTGAGATTTTGAAAAATTAATCTGCCACTAATTCCAGTAGCAATACTAAGTCCAAATTGATTTCCCCAAATCGAAAAAAATTCTGCTGCCGGAAAAAAAGTTATACTCTCTCCAGGATTAATGGAAGGAAAATAAGATTCTAAGGGTGGTGCAGGTCTGATCCAACCCCCCTCAAATGGAATTTGACCATTTGCTCTCATGAGTTCTGGAATCAAGGCTAAAAAGAAATTAAATCTCACAGGCTTATAGGTGTTATTTGTTATGCGAATGCCAAGTTGTACAGAGGCTCTAAGAGGATAAGGTTCTGGTAATAATAACATTTTTAGAAAATGTAGTAGTTTCAGCATTAAGTTTTTTTTCGGTATATTTAACATTTGCTCCGGTACTATAGTCTCAAAGCGAATGCCATCTACTTCGACTGCACTGCAATTGGCTTCGATAGGTTGAACTAAGCGAAGACTTACAAAAGGACTTGCCAACTGTCCTGATTCTATTTTTTGCATATTTCCAGTATCTAAATCGGAACTAGGTTCATTTCCACAGTCTTTGTTATAGATAAATCGAAGCCGATAGCTTCCTGAATCGAGTCTATAAAAAAAACAATAGCTAGTAAAATCGAATTCTTCTGCAAGATTAGAGACTTTAAGTTTAAGTAAGTTATTTTCCCAAACTAGCATTACGCTTATAAAAAATGATTTCGCTTCTCTAGGCGGAACTAACAAATAATTATTTTCTCTGGTTTCGTAACCCTCAAGCGAAAGGTGTCTCTGTAGTGCTTGACCATCCAATGCCACAAGTTCTGGAATAAAGATTTCGTAGGGGTTTAGGCGAAAGCGAGTTGACGTGTTGTTGGTAATGCTAATTCCTAACTCCACAGTATTATTGGCACCTAGCCTGTTTTCTGGAATAGGTAAAACGATAAGGTTGGGATTCAAGATTTCTATAACTACGCCATCAGCTTCAACAGCGTTTTTGTTAAAAGATTCTCCAGATGTCATGTTGCTCTCTCAATTCTCAAGTTTTAAAGTTCATTGAAATTCTCTCTTTTTTGTTAAAGTCAAAAAGGTCAATTTTTTCTAAGGGAAAGTAGCAAACAACGAGGGTAAATCCAACATTGCAGAAAATGGCAACTGCTTTCACCCTACTGCCTAGCCCAACTGAAATGGAGCCTAAGCCAGTGTTATTTGGTTTTTGTTGTTTATAACACTATCTGGATATGTACCTAAAGTCAAGTATTTTCCCTATTTTTATGTATACGCTTTTAGAAGCAGATTTTTCTAAGCGGAAGTTCCTCCCTCAGGGGGGAACTTCCGTGGTTTGAAAGCCCGATCCTATTTGGGCTGTAGCCATTTAGTTCTGGTATCTCTGTAGTCATGCTTGCAGCGAACGACGACTGCCGTCGCTTGTAGCGCTCGCGCTCTGAAAATTCCTGACAATTTTTTTCAACATAACATCTGGCAATCCTCGCTACATAAGGGTTTGAGCGATTTGTAGTCATGCTTGCAGACTGACCAAAATATGGATTGTCCATCTGGGTAATGGTTTCAAGCCGAGTTCCCCCCGGAGGGGGGAACTTCCGTCTAAGTATTATTGCTTAGATCCCCCTTCTGGGCTGACAACTGAGCTCTCGCTCAGTTGTCAGCCCAGAAATACAAAATCTTCTGGCGGGAAGGGAGTAATCAGGACTTACGCATAGACCCTAAACGCACGGGTGGGTTAGCGCAAGCGCGTAACCCACCATCCACCATCTCTTTGTGTCAGGACTTACGCACTGCCTCTACCTATAGCGGTTGGTAGGGGCAATCCCCAAGTGGGTTGCCCCTACATATGCCCATTCTTTTAAGTCCTATAAACTTAAAACTCTTGCGGGCCCAGAAACCGGGTTTCTAGCTATGATGTTTATTTACGCCCACAGCTCTGAGCCAGAAAACTTGAGTTATCCGTAGAAATACTGTTTTCATTTTCCCATAGCTTCCTGACAATAGGTATAAACTAGGGTGTTAAAATAATGTGCAGGGGTGCGATGCAAATTATGAATTCTAATTATAACTATCAAAAAACTAAAAGAGCGTCAACACAATGCCACAATATGTATCTTGGAGCTTGAAGCGCCTACACCACTCAGCTACTCTCTTGAGCCTAGCCTTGGCAGTAACTCTAATGAGTGTGGGCTGTATGCCTCGCGAGAACCCATCTGCAACACAACCGGATACAGCAGCGTCATCCGGCACGAGTGCCAAGCCAACGGTCGAAGGATCGAGCAATTCAGGAGCGGAACTAGCAACCCTGAATATGGCGGTTATTCCGGCGCAAATTACAGCAAACCAGGAAAAACTTCAACCCTTGGCTGATTATCTCACCAAGACGCTTGGGAGACCAGTTAAATTTCAAGTCACAAAAGACTACGATACAGCCGTCAATTTACTGGTGGAAGGGAAAGTTGAACTCGCCTACCTGGGAGCGTTGACATATATCAAAGCCAGGCAACGCGATCCCCAGATCGAGCCCCTCGTTGCTCCTATAGAAAAAACTACAGGGCGACCTTGGTATAATAGCATAATCGTTATTAACAGTGATAGTGGCATCAAAACTCTTGAAGATTTAAAAGGCAAGCGCTTCGCCTTCGTGAGTAAATCATCGACTTCAGGCTATTTGGTGCCTTTAGCCCACTTCAAAGACATCGGCATCGATCCCGATCGGGATTTTGTCACGGTAAATTTCGCTGGCGATCACCAAAAGGCAAAAGAACAGTTAATATCTGGGAAAGTGGATGCGATCGCAGATGATAAACCCTCGTATCTCGCACAGGAAAAAGCCGGTAAGATTGATACATCAAAATACAAGATAATCTGGGAATCTTCCCCCATCCCTAACTTGCCCATTGTCGCTTCCAGTAAGCTTTCAGCCCAAGTCAAAGCTGATTTAAAGAAAGCATTCATCAATGCACCAGAGGGACTAATAGACATTACCAATGCTGAGGGGATTGGCTATACTTTAATCCAGGATTCAGACTATGAATCAATGAGAAAACTCCAAAAAAGCCTGGGATTGAAATAACGCTGAAAGCACACCATGAAAATATTGACAAAGTTCATTGGTTCTTCTATAGCTTTAGTAGGACTAATTCTCTCTGTAACGATTGGCAGTGATTTATTACTCAAGCAAGCTGATAGCTCTACAGAGGCGATGCGAGCGAGAGCTGAACAAGCCACCAGTACAGTCCTTTATCTAAAATTCTTCTTGAGAGATCAGATAGGCTCGCTGAAAAACTATCTCGTTCTCAATCAAGACCCCTCAGACATGGCGAAATACCACAAGGCTATGTCCAACTTTATACTGAACCTGGATAAATTGGAAAGCCTGATGTCAGATAAGTCAGGACTGGCAGTTGTTCGTCGTCGTCACAGTTTTCTCACCCGTTTAGCAACAGAACTTCGCGACACACCTACCACCATTGAACAAAACCAACAGGATTTGAGAGCGATCGATTCTTATAAAGACGATATAGACTTCTCTTTAGATTCAGTAGTTAGTAGCGTTCAACAGCAGTATGTTTTAGCGAAGCAAGAAGCAAACAGATTCAAACAGACTACCCAACTTGTCAGGTACACCACCACAGGTATAATCCTCCTATTTTTTGGCTGTCAAGTAGTGCTGATATTACTTCCGGTGATTAGTTCTATCCAACAACTCCAGGTGGGAGCATCAAAAATTGGTGCAGGCAATTTAGATTATCGCCTAGATATCCAGACTGGAGATGAAATTGAAAACCTGTCTTGTGAGTTCAACCAGATGGCAGGGAGAATCACTGAACTTTATGCCTCATTAGAGCAGAAAGTAATCGATCGCACCGCCGAATTGACTAAAGCCAACCAAAACTTAGAAATTGAAATTGCCGAGCGCCAGCAGGCAGAGAAAGCTCAGGTAAGGTTGACGGCAATCATGGAGGCAACAACTGACTTTGTTGGCATCGCTGATGCAGAAGGGCACGTCTTATATATCAACAGCGGTGGTCGCCGAATGCTAAGAATTAGTGAAGATGAAGACCTTACAAACACCTATATTACCGATTTTCAGCCGAAGTGGGTAATAGAATTTGCTTTGAATGAAGTGTTGCTGACTGCTATGCGTGAAGGGGTGTGGATCGGCGAATCTGCTTTGCAGCATCGCGACGGCAGAGAAATACCTATTTCCCAGGTAGTTATGGTACACAAATCGGAAAGCGGGGTAGTGGAATTTACCTCCACTATTGCCCGTGACATCACGGACCGCGTACAAACAGAGGAGGTACTACGGCAATCAGAAGCGCAACTGAGACAGCAAGCCCAGCAACTCGAACAAACCCTGCTGCAGTTGCAACAAACTCAAGCTCAACTGATTCAAACTGAAAAAATGTCTAGCCTCGGTCAACTGGTGGCTGGTGTAGCTCACGAAATCAACAACCCGGTTAACTTCATCCACGGTAACATTACCCATGCTAACGGATACACCCAAGAATTGTTGACTCTGGTGCAGCTCTACCAACAGTCTTATCCTAATCCTACTCTGAAAATTCAAGAGCATACAGAAGACATTGACCTGGAATTTTTGATGGCGGATTTGCCGAAAGTTTTCTCCTCAATGAAAATTGGGACTGAACGCATTCGTGAAATTGTCCTGTCTCTGCGGAACTTCTCGCGCCTCGACGAAGCTGAAATGAAATCAGTTGATATTCACGAGGGTATTGAAAGCACACTATTAATTTTGCAAAATCGCCTAAAAGCTAAACAGGATCATCCCGATATTAAAGTTGTTAAAGAGTATGGCAATCTGCCTATAGTCCAGTGTTACGCCGGACAGTTGAACCAAGTATTCATGAACATTATCAGCAATGCGATCGATGCGTTGGATAGTTACAACACGACTCGCTCTAAGTCAGAGATACAATCCAATCCCAGTACGATCGTAATTCGCACCCAAACGCTCAACTCTAATTATATCACCGTGCGGATTGCCGATAATGGTTCTGGGATGACAGAGGAAGTGAGGACGCGATTATTTGACCCGTTTTTCACCACCAAGCCAGTGGGTAAGGGCACAGGTTTGGGATTGTCAATCAGTTATCAGATTATAGTAGAGAAGCATAAAGGAGCTATCTGGTGTGAATCAGAACTGGGACAGGGAGCAGAGTTCTGGATTCAGATACCAGTGAGACAGGGTGTTGAATTGTCTAGCTGTACTGTTGAATCGACGGCAAACGGGTCAAAACCTGTTGCAATTACTTAATCTTAAAATGTGGCTACTACAGTATTTGTGCCTGATAGAGAGGATTTGTGGGGGAATTTCCCGGCTTTTATCGGTTTGAGTGGTTTTCTCGAAAGGATCAGATTTGCTGTAGACCCGAACGAGGATCTGTTCTACTTTGGTTCGCTGGCATCAACTATATAACCTTGGCTTATCAAGGTGACGTTGCACAAAAGCTTGATGTTCAACACTTGCTATTCCCTGTTGTAAAACTTCTAAAACTCTCGCTAAATTTCTTGCTAATAAAGCAGATTTATCTAACCATAATCCAGAAAAAATTTGAGAGCAAATTATCCCATTAGAATTTGGCGATAGCGATATATACTCTCCTGCTTGTAAGCAAAACCAATCCAGTTCGCCCTCCAAAACTCGCCAAACTAGATATTCTTGTACCCCATTACGGCGATAAACGTTGAGTTTCTGATGCATATCTATGGAAGCGCTACTAGCAGCGACTTCCACAATTAATTCTGGCGAACCCTCCACATAATCATCTTCGCTAATCCGCGACTGCCCTCCCTGTTGTATTCTTAACAGTGCATCCGGCTGCGGTTCGTTATCATTATCGAGGCGAACTGTGCTATTGTCAGCCGAGCTTACACCGGGCGTAGCAGCTTTGTATACTCCCAGCCAGGTCATAATGTCAGCGTGGGGTTCTCCGTGTCTCGTGATTCGTAAAGGGGAAGGCATATAAACAATTCCTTCAATTAGTTCTGCTTTTTTCACATGGGGCATCGCCTCATACCGACGCTCAAATTCGGCACGGGTGAGTTTGTCGCCGTTTTCTAAGGGAGGAATAGTTAGCTGAGGAGAAATTACCTGAGAAATTGTCATGCTTCTTTTTCCTAATAGATTTCTAATGATAACCGATCGCCTCTTTTATGCTGCGTGCATTAGCTGCACCATTGACCACTTCATCCCCCGGATAAATTCTCAAAAGCTTCGTTCCCAGGCTCTGCCTGGGAACGAGAAAAAAGCCATTAAAATCGCACCGAGAAGCCTACGAAGGGATTAATGTTATTAGTACGAGGACCACTGGTTAACCCAACATTCAATCCCCCATCTATCTGAAAATTACTTGATAACAGGTATGATACACCAGTATCAAACGTGGCAACGAAGTCTGAGCCTGTTTCGGTAGTAGCGTTAGTGTATATCTCAGCATAAGTACCCAGTTTACTGTTGACTTGATAGCTTAAAACAGCGCTGTTGACGAATCCTAAGTTATTCCCAGTATCGGCGACATCTCTATTAAAGGCGAATAGAGTTTCTAGTCCGACGCTCCACTTATCGGATAGCTGTATTGCTAAGGGAAAACCAATGTTACCTTCAATTGAATCATTGCCTAGATTATCTTGATTAGTGGGGAATTTGATAGAAGGTACTACCGCAAATGCAGTTTTACCGCCGTCATTGCCCCAAAGATTCACCCTCACACTAGCTATAGTGTCACCGTAGCCGGATTGCTCCACACTGCCAAAACCCCTTGCCTTAGTACGCACGTTATTATACGTTTGCAGTTGGAGTTGGAAATCAACGTTATTGAGTAGACCGACTCGAATAGTGGGAGCGAGAATTTGGTAAGCGTCGATATTTACCCCTGAGATATTGGTATTGTTGCTATAGCTTACTAAAGAAGTCTCGATTTGGATGTGTCCGGCATCAACTGTATAGGGAGAATCAGTTTGGCTAGGACGACTTGGAACGAAAGACCGCAGCAGTTCCGTGGGTGTGGGATTGAACAAGTTGTACTGGTTCTTGTTAGGTGGAGGAGTTGCAGGTTGATTAGGCTGTTGAGTATCAGTTTGTGATATTGTGTTAGGTGTGGGGTTAAATAAGTGCTGGTGATTTAGAGCAGACATAGGAGAAGTAGTATTAATCTGGAAGTCGCTAGCCCTTATGCTGTAGTTAGGAGCTAGGAGATTGGATTGAAAAGTAGATAGCCCATAAAAGTCCGTTCCTTGAGAAATATCAGAGCTTTGAATCTGTTGCTTGATTTGGGATTTTTGACTAAGAATAGTAAACTTGCCGTTAGCAGTTTCAACAGCAGAAGTTTCAGCATTGTTCACAATTTTTGTCGTCGCGGCGGAGACAGAGGGCGATTGTATTGGTAGAACCGATTTTTGAGTATGGATCTTTTGTTGGAAAAAACTATTGGTTCGATCGGTATTTTTAACTGCCTGATTCCCAGTATATCCTGCTGTTATAGCTTCAGACCCAAAGGCAGCGTGAGTAACTCCTAAAATTGCACACAGGCATGCTGGACTCGTGCGTAGAGTCTTCCAAAAACTTGTTGACATTGTTTTATGGTTACATGGCGACAACATTAAACTACCAAAGAACCAACGTGCTGTCAAGAGCGAGCGATGGGGCTACTGGTGATAGGCGATCGGGATAATAATCTGATATGATATTTTAACGATACTTGTAGATGCTAGAATGACGCTTGACCAGTTGCGAATTTTTTTAGCAGTGGTGGAACATCTGCACTTTACCCGTGCAGCGGAAGAGCTTTACATTACCCAGCCTGCTGTCAGTGCGGCGATCCAAAGCTTAGAGCAGGAATATGGAGTGAAACTGTTCCATCGTATTGGTCGCCATATCGAAATCACTGAGGCTGGAAAGTTGCTACAATGGGAAGCAAAGAAAATTCTTGACCAGGTAACTTTGACAGAGTGGGGGTTACGGGAATTGAACAATCTGCAACGAGGTAAGTTGAATTTGGGTTCGAGTCTCACTATTGGCAACTACTGGTTACCCGATAAAATTAGTCAGTTTAAGCGCCAATACCCCGGGATCGAAATCAACTGTACTCTCGCTAATACAGAAACGATTTGTGCCGGGACGGCGACGGGACAGTTTGATTTGGGTTTGGTGGAAGGATTAGTGCAACCAGCAGTTAAGCAATGTTTAGAGGAAGAAATACGGCTCTTCCGTACTTAGGTTGATAAAAAAATCTTATGTATGACCCGGATGCCTTTAAGGGGAAGGATTGTAGGTTGGGTTGAGGAACGAAACCCAACATATTAGTTTGAAAACCTCAAGTTCCCACTGCCTCTACATATAGCGGTTCGTAGGGGCAATCCCCCTGTGGTTGCCCCTACATATGCCCAGGCTGCGTAAGTCCTAATATATAGAACATCGCCAACATGGAGAGAAAGGCGAAGGCGTGAAAATTTTCTATAGAATCGCTTGACAGCCTCATTCGGTTGCGCTTACAATTCCACATTCTCGAACTACAACGGTCTACACCGTCGTACAAGTCGGTCTAGATAGTACAAGTAGGACATATAATACAAATTGTCCTACATACTACATACAGCGATCTCCAAAGGGGTAAACAATGACAGACACACATCAAAAAGACAACCTTGACGAGCAGCTAATTGAAGCGCAAGAGGTAAAGATAGAAATGGAAGAAAGCCAGGAAGTAGTAGAAACGCAGCAAATACCTTCAGAGTCAGGCGATCGCGGATTAACCATCCAAGAATTGATGAAACGGTATCATCTCAAGCGAGATAAGATTTACAAAAGAATGCGGTACTTGGCGATCGGGTTTAATAAGTTCGGTCAAAGGGCTTATCTGGATCGAGAGCAAATAGCATTGATGGATGGGCTAGATAAATACGTGCAGGAAACTGGAACTTGTGAAGGGTATTTAGATAGACTAAATGCCCCAAAAAGTGAGGAGCCTCGCAATGGTTTATCAGTAGTAGAACCGGGCAAAGTTGAGATTAAAAACTCTGATGCCGATGTCAAGATACGGAATTATGCAGAATCTGATGTGGTCAATCTTGCTTTAGAAGCTAAATCTTCTGCCAAAAGAAAAGTGATAGTTAATAATTTGGCAGAAAAGCTGCTCAAAAATCCCAACTTAATGTCAGAGGAGGACTGGGAAGAAATTAACGCTGTTAACCAGCAATTCGAGCAACTGCTACCAACACCCGAATATACCCCGGAGCAGTTCGCCCGGCTAATACTAAGCAAGCTGTAACTGGTGAAAGGTGGGTAGTTGCCGCGCTTATGGCTAATAGCTTCTAATACATTAACCCTAGAGCTAAACCCTAGCTCTGGGGCTTTTTTTGTCTTTGGGGAGGCGATCGGGTTCCGTCATCGATCGACAGGTGATTGTTAACTTTAGCCACCAGGGGTAAGGTTGATGGTTGCTGATCGTATTATATAATTTTAGTATATCTAGAGTTATTGGTTGAAATGCGGGGAAGAAAGAGGGGAACGGGGCTAATGTACCCGGAGAAGAAGGAGATTATCACAGCGGCGCTGACACCACCGGGGCGAGATTTAGATGCTCTAGCAGAGTCGATGAAGTTATCAAGGTCTGAACTGCTGGAGAAGATAGGACGGGGACTGCTGAAGGTGATTGAGGTGGAGTCATGATTATTTGCCTTAACCCTAATTGCCAGAAACCAGAAAACCCTGATGGGACAAATTTCTGTCTGAGTTGTGGAACAGGATTAGTACCATTGTTGCGCGATCGCTACCGGATTATCTCATTATTAGGCAGCGGGGGGTTTGGTCGTACCTTTTTGGCACAGGATACTGGTATGCCTTCAGCTCGTCGGTGCGTAATTAAGCAACTCAAACCAATTAATCATAACCCACAGATTTATCAGTTGGTGCAAGAGCGGTTTCAACGGGAGGCTGCTGTGTTAGAACAACTGGGAGAAGAAAATTCCCACATTCCTAGTTTATACGACTACTTTACTAATGCAGGTCAATTTTACCTAGTTCAGCAGTGGATTGATGGTGAAACTCTGACCAATATTATACAGCAACAGGGTATTTTAAGCGAAATTTATGTCAGAGGTCTGATTACTAAAGTCTTAGAAATATTAGATTACGTTCACTCGAAAGGCATTATCCACCGGGATATTAAACCAGATAATATCATCGTGCGTCGTCGGGATGGGTTTCCTGTACTAATTGATTTTGGTGCTGTTAAGGAAATAATGGGGACGATGGTAACTTCTCAAGGTGTACCCACCAGTTCGATCGTCATTGGGACACCAGGATATATGCCTAGCGAACAAGCGGCGGGAAAGCCAGTCCGTTCTAGTGATTTATACAGTTTTGGATTGACAGCGATTTATGCCTTGACTGGGAAAATTCCACAAGAATTCCCCCTCGACCAAGATACAGGTGATATTATTTGGCATGACTTAGCTGAAAATGTAAGTCCTGAGTTGATAGCGATATTATACAAAGCAATTCAATGGCATCCACGCGATCGCTACTCTAAAGCTAAAGATATGCTCGATGCGTTGCATTCCGGTGTTTTAATACAACCTTCTCCTCAACCATCTGTATCCTATAGTACACCGACAGTACCTATATCACCGACACAGCAACCTGTATCTCATAGTACATCGAGTACAGGAGGGACGAGTAGAGTGACCGCACCGCTAGCAGCATCAATTGAGTATCGAGAGCAGCTACCAAATGGTGTAGTGTTAGAGATGGTAGCCATACCCGCAGGTAGTTTTCTGATGGGTTCGCCTGATGGGGAAGGATCTGACAACGAACGTCCTCAGCATCAGGTGAAAGTGCCAGGTTTTTACATGGCCACATATCCAGTGACAAATGCCCAATGGAAAGTGGTGATGGGAACAGATCCCTCATCTGGGTATAATGCCAATTTTGGAGGCTCAAATCAACCCGTAATCAATGTGAGTTGGAATGATGCCCAGAAATTCTGCCAGAAACTGTCGAGCTTAAGCGGGCGGAAGTATAGATTACCAACAGAAGCGGAATGGGAATATGCCTGTAGAGCAGAAAGCCAGAAACTCTACAGTTTTGGAAATAATGCCAATCAGCTCAAAGAATATGCTTGGTACCGAGAGAACTCTAATAGTCAGACTCAGCTAGTGGGAAAGAAGAAAGCGAATGGGTTTGGCATATATGATATGCACGGGAACGTATGGGAATGGTGTGAAGACGAGTGGCATGGAAATTATAATGGAGCGCCGAGTGATGGAAGTGCATGGGTAAATAAGAATGAGAATCGTTCTCAAGGCCGCCTCCTGCGCGGCGGTTCGTGGTACTACAATGCTTACTTCTGTCGTTCTGCGTTTCGCATTAGGAACGATGCGGACTGCAGGTACAACAGTATCGGTTTTCGGGTTGTGTGTTCCTAGCCGAGGACTCTTACCCTTTACCCTCGTGCCCTCTTGCCCTTTACACTTCTTTACTTTTCACTCTCCGGCGCGTTAGCGCCTCGAAATTTTTTTTAAATTTGAGGAAATCCTAATCAGTTATGTCAGAATTACCAATTATTCAGAAAACCTATGTCCGAAA